>NZ_JARFXU020000002.1:0-436633 GCF_029581595.2 Arthrobacter sp. NQ7
CCCGGACCAAATCCGGCAATTCGTCCCCAACGAATTCGCCACCCTCGGCGCCGACGGCTTCGGCTTCTCCGACACCCGCGCAGCAGCCCGCCGCTACTTCAAGAACGACACCCACTCCATCGTGGTGCGCGCCCTTGAAATGCTGGCGCGCCGCGGCGAAGTGGACGTGGACGCCCCGGTGAAGGCGATTGAGAAGTACAAGCTGCTCAACGTCAACGCCGGCACCACCGGCAACGCGGGCGGCGAGGCTTAGCCACCCCGGCAGCTGCGGACGCCAGCACTGAACGACGGCGGTCCCCTCCACAAGGAGGGGGCCGCCGTCGTTCGTTGCCGGAACGGGGCCGGGACGCTGTGAGCCGCGACAAGCCGGATTGTAGCCTTCGCACAAATGGAGCTTGCGCGGCGGTGGCCGTATGCTCAAAGAATGCCAGCACCAGCCAGCCCGTCCCAGAAGCGGAAACCGGCCCCGCCGAAGGTCACTCCGGAGAAGTCCGAGACCCTCAAGCAGCTTCGCGCCAATGTGGGTCAGCTGTCCACCAGCACCATGCGCAAACTCGAGCAGTCCCTGCCGTGGTACAGCCGGCTGAGTGCGGATGAGCGGTCCGCGCTGGGCATGGTGGCGCAGAACGGCATCGCGGCATTCGTTACGTGGTACGAGCGGCCCAGTTCCCCGTCATGGATCCTTACGGACGTCTTTGGCACAGCGCCCACGGAATTGACCCGCTCGATCAGCCTGCAGAAGGCGTTGCAGCTGATCAGGATCGTGGTGGAAGTGGTGGAGGACCAGGTTCCGGTCATTGCGCCGGAAGCCGACCAGCCCTCCCTGCGTGAAGCGGTCCTGCGCTATTCCAGGGAGGTGGCTTTCGCCGCCGCCGACGTCTACGCGCGGGCCGCGGAGTCCCGCGGTTCCTGGGACACCCGCCTGGAAGCCCTGATCGTGGATGCGATCCTGCGCGGTGAAAACACCGATGCCCTGCGCTCCCGCATCGCAGCGCTTGGCTGGAAGGCCCAGGAGCGCTTCACCGTGATGGTGGGGAATTCGCCGTCCGAACCCAGTGCCAGCTACGTCAGTGAACTGCGGCGGATCGCCGGCCGGTATGCCGAGGACGCGCTCGTGGGGATCCAGGGCGACCGCCTCATCCTGATCCT
Source organism: Arthrobacter sp. NQ7 (assembly GCF_029581595.2). Lineage (NCBI taxonomy): Bacteria > Bacillati > Actinomycetota > Actinomycetes > Micrococcales > Micrococcaceae > Arthrobacter > Arthrobacter sp. NQ7. The sequence continues at coordinate 1,150 of NZ_JARFXU020000002.1, forward strand.
GGGCGGCGTGCAGGACCGCGAAACCGCCTACGTGAAGCTCAGTGACATGTTCGCCCCCGGACCTGTGGTCTACGGCCCGGAGGCCAGCTCGCTGGTGGAAGCCAGCGGCTCTGCCCAGTCGGCCTTTGCAGGGTTGACCGCCGCACGCGCCTGGCCCTCGGCGCCGCGCCCCGTGGCCGCCGACGACCTGCTGCCGGAACGGGTCATCTCCGGTGACGACGCAGCCCGCCGCTCGTTGGTCAAGAACATTTACCGGCCGCTCCTGGCGGCTTCCAACGGGCTCGTGGAAACCCTGGGAACCTACCTGGAGCTGGGCCATTCCCTGGAGGCCACGGCACGCGAACTCTTCGTCCACGCGAATACGGTGCGCTACCGCCTGAAGCGCGTCTGCGACGTCACGGGCTGGGATCCGCTGCTGCCCAGGGAGGCCTTCGTGCTGCAGGCCGCGCTGGTGGTGGGCCGCCTGTCGGCTCCGCCGAAGGCCGCCACGGAGCGCCAAGTGTCCCGGAACCAGCCCTAAGGCATTGTAGACTTCCTACAACCTGACCCCGTGAGCTTGGTGCGGTGAAACACCGCTGGATCACACAGTAATTTGGAAAGCTGGTTACGTGCTTGCAATAGTCTGCCCTGGACAGGGCTCACAGACCCCGGGTTTTCTGGCCCCCTGGCTGGAACTTCCTTCGGTGGCAGGCCAGCTGGCCGCCTTGAGCGACATCGCAGGCATCGACCTGATCGCCCACGGGACCACCTCCGACGAGGAAACCATCAAGGACACTGCCGTGGCGCAGCCCCTGATCGTCGCCGCCGGCCTGGTGACCGCGGCCTCCCTCTTCGACGTCGAACTCAATTCCCTCCCCGTGATCCTGGCCGGCCATTCCGTCGGTGAAATCACGGCAGCCGCCCTCGCCGGCGTACTGACGGAGCAGGAAGCAATGACCTTTGTCCGCGAACGTGCCAACAGCATGGCCGCTGCGGCTGCGGTCACCCCCACCGGCATGAGCGCCGTTGTTGGCGGCGACCCTGCCGAAGTGCTGGCGGCCATCGAGGCTTCCGGTGCGGCCCCTGCCAATGTCAACGGTGCAGGACAGACCGTGGCGGCCGGGACCTTCGAACAGCTGAAGGCCCTGGCGGACAACCCGCCGGCCAAGGCACGCGTCATCCCGCTGAAGGTGGCAGGCGCGTTCCACACCAGCCACATGGCTCCCGCGGTGGACGCGCTGAAGGCGCTTGAACCGGAGCTGAACCCGCTTGCACCGAAGGTGCCTTTGCTGTCGAATTACGACGGCGGCGAAGTCACCGACGGTGGTGCCGCCGTCGAAAGCCTCATCGCCCAGGTGTCCCGCCCGGTCCGCTGGGACCTGTGCATGGAGACCATGGCCAGCCGGGGCGTGACGGGCTTGATCGAGCTTGCTCCGGCCGGCACGCTGGCCGGCCTCGCCAAGCGCGGCATGCCCGGTGTCAAAACCGTCGCAGTCAAGACACCTGATGACCTGTCCGCCGCACTGGCGCTCTTTGCAGAACTGGAGGGCGACGCATGAGCGTTCCCACGCTGAAGCAGGCTCCCATTCAGGAGAACACCCGCATCCTTGGCCTCGGGGCCTACCGGCCCGACGTCATCGTCACCAATGAGGACGTCTGCCAGTGGATTGACTCCTCGGACGAATGGATCCGCCAGCGGACCGGCATTGTGACCCGCCACCGGGCTCCTGCCGACGTCAGCGTCATTGACATGGCTGAAGGCGCCGCCCGGGAAGCCATGGAGAAAGCGGGGATCGACGGCTCGCAGCTCGGCGCCGTCATTGTCTCCACCGTCACCCACCCGTACGCCACTCCCTCCGCGGCCGCGAGCCTGGCGGACCGCATCGGCGCCACCCCCGCCCCTGCCTTTGACATCTCCGCCGCCTGCGCCGGTTACTGCTACGGAATCGCGCAGGCCGACGCACTGGTCCGCTCCGGCACCGCAAAGTACGTCCTGGTGGTTGGCGCCGAGAAACTCTCCGACGTCATCGACAACCGGGAACGAACCATCTCCTTCCTGCTCGGCGACGGTGCCGGCGCCGTGGTCATCGGTCCTTCCGACACCCCCGGTATCGCTCCCTCCGTGTGGGGCTCGGACGGCAGCAAGTGGGACGCCATCGGCATGACCCGGTCCCTCCTTGACGTCCGCGACCTGGGCCTGGCGGCACGCCAGTCCGACTCCACCGGCGACCTCGCACTCCTGGAAGAAGCCCAGGAGCTGTATCCCACGCTGCGACAGGATGGCCAGACGGTGTTCCGCTGGGCCGTGTGGGAAATGGCCAAGGTGGCCCAGCAGGCACTCGACGCCGCCGGCATCGAGGCTGAGGACCTGGTTGCCTTCATCCCGCACCAGGCCAACATGCGCATCATCGATGAAATGGTTAAGAAGCTGAAGCTGCCCGAGACGGTTACAGTGGCACGGGACATTGCCGACGCCGGCAACACCTCCGCTGCATCCATCCCGCTGGCAACGCACCGTCTCCTGCAGGAGAACCCGGAACTGAGCGGCGGGCTGGCCCTGCAGATCGGGTTCGGCGCCGGGCTGGTCTTCGGCGCACAGGTAATTGTCCTTCCCTAGATACGACCAAGGGCCGCAACCGCGGCCCGGACCGTTTCCGGCAGCCCCTGCCGGCAATACAAGAAAAGGAGCCACCAATGGCTAGCAACGAAGAGATCCTGGCCGGCTTGGCTGAAATCGTCAACGAAGAGACCGGCCTGGCCCCCGAGGCTGTCGAGCTGGACAAGTCCTTCACTGAGGACCTGGACATCGACTCCATCTCCATGATGACCATCGTGGTCAACGCCGAGGAAAAGTTCGGCGTGCGCATCCCGGACGAAGAGGTCAAGAACCTCAAGACCGTTGGCGACGCCGTCAGCTTCATCGCCGGAGCACAGGCCTAGTCACAGGTCTCTGCCGTCTCACGGCTTGGCAGGGCTGCCGGTCCGGACTGACCGGACTGGCAGCCCGCCGCATTTATCCGGCACAGTACCCGGACCGGGACTGGCCGATCATCAACATGTGCGGGACCCTGCGACAGGCGCAGGCGGATTCCCCACCGACGAAAGAGTGATCCCATGACACGCAAAGTAGTCATTACCGGTCTGGGTGCCACCACGCCCATCGGCGGCGATGTACCCACCATGTGGAACAACGCCCTTAAGGGGGTCTCCGGTGCCCGCACCCTGGAGGACGACTGGGTCGCCAAGTACGAACTCCCCGTCCACTTCGCCGCCCGGTGCAGCACCCCTGCCCTGGACGTGCTGTCCCGCGTTGAAGCCAAGCGGATGGACCCCTCGACCCAGTTCGGCGTCATCGCTGCCCGCGAGGCCTGGGCTGACTCCGGCATCACCGAGTTCGACCAGGACCGCCTGGCCGTTGCATTCGCCACCGGCATTGGCGGGGTTTGGACGCTGCTGGATGCCTGGGACACGCTGAAGGAAAAGGGTCCGCGCCGCGTCCTGCCCATGACCGTTCCCATGCTGATGCCCAACGGCGTTGCTGCCGCCGTCAGCCTGGACCTGGGTGCCCGGGCCGGTGCCCACACCCCCGTGTCAGCCTGCGCCTCCGGCACCGAAGCCATGCACCTTGGCCTGGAGCTCATCCGCTCCGGCAAGGCTGACGTGGTCATGTGCGGCGGTGCGGAAGCCGCCATCCACCCCATGCCGCTGGCAGCGTTTGCCTCCATGCAGGCCCTGTCCCGCCGCAACGACGATCCCCAGGGCGCCTCCCGCCCGTACGACACCGGCCGCGACGGCTTCGTCATGGGCGAAGGCGCCGGCGCCCTGGTCCTGGAGGCCGAGGAGCACGCCCTGGCCCGTGGAGCACGGATCTACGCCGAACTGGCCGGAACGTCCGTAACCGCGGACGCCTACCACATCACCGCCCCGGACCCCGAAGGGCTTGGCGCCACCCGCGCGCTCAAGGCTGCCATGTTCGATGGCCGCATTCAGGCAGAGGACGTGGTGCACGTCAACGCCCACGCCACGTCCACCCCCGTGGGCGACAAGCCGGAGTACACGGCCCTGCGCGCGGCACTGGGTACCCACGTGGACAACGTGGCTGTCTCCGCCACCAAGTCCCAGATGGGCCACCTCCTGGGCGCCTCGGGCGCGGTTGAGGCCGTCCTGACCGTTCTTGCCGTCCACGAACGCAAGGCGCCGGTCACCATCAACCTCGAAAACCAGGACCCGGAGATCCCGCTCGACGTGGTCACCTCCGCCCGCGACCTTCCTGCAGGGAACATCGTGGCACTGAGCAACTCCTTCGGTTTCGGCGGCCACAACGCCGTCGTGGCCATCCGCAGCATCTAGCCCGCCAGGGAAGACGCCCGGACACCAAAGGAGGCCCCGCCGGCTTGGCGGGGCCTCCTTTGTGCTATGGAGGGGTTCAGTGGACTGCCGCGCCGGAGAACGTCGGCGGCCGGCCAGGGGTGGAACGGACGACGGCGGTCAGCCCACCTGGTGCAGCCAGCGCACCGGGGCGCCCTCGGCAGCGTGGCGGAACGGTTCAAGTTCCTCGTCCCAGGCTTCGCCCAACGCGAGGGAAAGTTCGTGGTACACGGCAGCGGGGTCGCCTGCGCCCGACTCATAGGCATACCGGATCCGGTCCTCGGAGACCATGATGTTGCCATGAACGTCAGTAACGGCATGGAAGATACCCAGCTCAGGGGTGTGCGACCAGCGGCCGCCGTCAACGCCGTGGCTCGGCTCCTCCGTTACTTCATAACGGAGGTGCGCCCAACCGCGAAGGCAGGACGCCAGTTTTGATCCCGTGCCGGGGGTTCCGGTCCAGGACAACTCCGCCCGGAACATTCCGGGCGCCGCAGGCTGCGGGGTCCACTCAAGGTCCGTCCGCTTGTCCACCACGGCACCAACCGCCCACTCAACGTGGGGGCACAGCGCCGTAGGGGCCGAGTGAACGAACAGTACACCGCGGGTCATTGCAACAGACATTCCATCCTCCATAGCTCTAGGTACGTCTTCCCCAACGACCTCTGCCTGGATGGAACTGCCGTGCCCTGCACTGCGGCGGTGTTTCCCTGCCTGTATTTAGATGTATCAAATGTAGCTGTGTCCGGACTTGCACTGCCGCCGAAAGCTCCGGGGAGCTTCAAGCGGCACTTGAAAGTTGCCGGACGTGACTCTTATTGTGCCGTACCCCGTGGAATTACGCCAGTGCGATTAGCCACACCATCAGGCCCTTGGATGGGCCTGCTGGTAACTCCTGCGCAGCCGGTCGACCGAGACGTGGGTGTAGATCTGGGTGGTGGCGAGGCTGCTGTGGCCAAGGATCTCCTGCACGGCACGAAGGTCTGCTCCGCCGTCGAGCAGATGCGTGGCCGCCGAATGCCGCAGGGCGTGCGGGCCGGAGGCGGACGTATCGCCCAGTGCCTCGAACAGGACGTTGACCAGGGCGCGGACCTGGCGCTGGTCCACCCGCTTGCCCCGTGCGCCCAGGAAAAGGGCGGGCCCGCTGGAGTCTTTCGCCAGCGCCGGACGGCCACGCCGGAGCCAGTCGTCAATGGCTACCGCGGCAGGAACGCCAAACGGGACCGTGCGTTCCTTGTTGCCCTTGCCGATGACCCGCAGCGTGCGGCGGTCCGGGTCGAGGTCGTCGATGTCGAGCCCGGCGAGTTCACCCACCCGGACGCCCGTGGCGTAGAGGAGCTCCACGATGGCCCGGTTCCGCACGGCCAGTGGCTCGCCCGCAGCAGCCGCGGCGTCCAGTCCGTCCAGCAGGCGCGTCAGCTGGGATGCCTGCAGGACGACGGGCAGGGATCCCTCCCGTTTGGGCGCCTTCAGGCGCAGGGCAGGGTCCACGTCCATCAGGTCCTCCCGGAGCGCCCAGGCGGTGAATGCCCGTGCCGTGGCGGACCGGCGTGCCAACGTGGCCCGCGAGGCGCCGGCGGTACTTTGGCTGCCGAGCCAGCGGCGGAAGTGGCCGAGCTCAAGGTCTTTCAGCCCTGCGACGCCGTCCGATGCTGCATGGGCCAGGAGGCTGCGCAGGTCGCCCAGGTAGGCGCGCCTGGTGTGCGCGGACACTGCGCGTTCCCCCGACAGGTAGCCGGCGAATGCGTCCAGCGCCTTGCCGAGTTCCGCGGGCAGTTCTCCATCTTCCACTCCTCTACTTTCCCAGTTGCGGCGCCTCCAGCCATGGGCGACACGGTCATGCCTTGCCGCGTTTCCACCCACCCCGTTCCGACACCGCCAGGCCCAGCAGCCCCAGCCTGCCCAGGCCCGCCCGCACCGACTCCAGCCCCAGCCCCGCTACGGCCGACAGCTTTTCCACCGACGTGGTGGAGCGAAGCGGCAGGGCATCCAGCAGGATCAGGTCCTCAAGCGTCAGCCCATCCTGCACCGCCGCCTCTCCCGTCCTGTGATCGGGCAGGGACGTTCCGCTGGGCGAGGCGAGCTCGGCAACTTCCGCGGCGTCAGTCACGCAGACTGCTCCCCCGTCGCGGAGAAGCCGGTGGCAGCCCGCGGAGTTGGCACTGTGGACTGAACCCGGAACGGCACCGACGGCACGGCCCAGGGTTTCTGCGTGGTGCGCCGTATTCAAGGCCCCCGAGCGCCACCGGGCCTCCACGACAACGGTGACCGACGAGAGGGCCGCGATGAGGCGGTTCCGTTGGAGGAAGCGGTACCGCGTGGGCGCCGATCCTGGCGGCACCTCCGCCAGAACCGCTCCCTGATTGGCCACGGCGCGCAGGAGGTCATCGTTTCCTGACGGGTAGAAGCGGTCCACTCCCCCGGCCATCACGGCAATCGTGGGTACTGCGGAGGTGCCGCCGGCGAGGGCGGCACGGTGGGCGTGGGCGTCGATTCCGTAGGCTCCGCCGGAGACAATTGTGAAGCCGCGCTGCCCCAGCGAATACGCGAGGTCGCCCGTGACCGCCGCCCCATAGCTGGTGCTGTCCCGGGATCCCACCAGGGCGATACACCTGTCGGCCCCCGGCAGTGGCTGCGCCTGGCCCCGCCACCACAGACAGATGGGTTCCTGGATTCCGAGGTCGGCCAGCTGGGCCGGCCACAGTTCATCGGAGGGAATGATGAGCCGCCCGCCAATGCGGGCCATGGTGGCCAGATCCCGTTCAGGTGCCAGGTCGGGGATCCTCGGCTGCCAACGCTTCAATGCCGCGGCAAGCCCCGCCCAGCTGCCGGTTCCGTTCTCGGCCAGCATGGAAGTGATCCGGTGCTCCAGCCCCGGCCCCGCTGCCATCCCGCCCGTGGCGATGCGTAGCGCGTCCGTTGCCCCCACAATCTGCACCAGGGCCAGGCCGGCGGCATCCTGCGGTTCCATCAGCCGGGAAAGCGCGGCCCGCGCCAACCGTTCCTGGTCCATGCCCGGTTCCTTCCACCGCGGATCCTTCAGTTCGCTCATGGCTGCCATCCTTTTCATGCCGCGGCAGCGGCGGCCTGTCGCAGGCCGAGTGCCTGGCCGATGTCGTTGGAGTCGGGCGCTTCCCGGTGCCCAAGGTCTGCCAGCGTCCATGCCAGCCGCAGGACGCGGTCGTAGCCCCGCGCGGTCAACACACCGCGCTCCAGGGACTGGTCAAGGATTCGGGTGGCGGCCGGGGGCAGCCGCAGTTCGCCGCGCAGGATGCGGCCCGGCACCTGCGAATTGGTTTCCAGGCCAAAGCAGCCGAGCCGTTCGGCCTGGCGGGCCCGGGCATCACGCACCCTGGCCGCCACCGAAGCGGTGTCCTCCTCCGCTCTGGCCTGACCGAACTCCGCCAGCGACACCCGCTCCACCTGCAGCTGGATATCCACCCGGTCCAGCAGCGGACCGGACATCCTGGCGAGGTAGCGGCGGCGCATCATGGGCGTACACGTGCACTCAAGCCCCTTGCCCGAGGCCTTCCCGCAGGGGCAGGGGTTGGCGGCGAGCACCAGCTGGAACCTCGCCGGGTAGGCTGCCGTTCCGGCAGACCGGTGGATCACCAGCTCCCCGCTCTCGAGCGGCTGCCGCAGGGCGTCCAGCACCCGGCGTTCGTATTCCGGCGCCTCGTCGAGGAACAGCACGCCCCGATGGGCCCGGGAGGCGGCACCAGGCCGGGGCAGCCCCGATCCGCCGCCGATGATGGCCGCTGCGGTGGCTGAGTGGTGGGGATTCTCAAACGGTGGGCGCCGCAGCAGCTGGACCGTGGATGACGGCAGGCCGCACAGCGAGTGGATGGCGGTGACCTCCATGGATTCGTGGTCGCCGAGGTCGGGCAGGAGGCCGGGAAGGCGCTCGGCCAACATGGTCTTGCCGGCACCTGGAGGCCCGGTGAGCAGCACATGGTGGGCTCCGGCGGCGGCCACCTCAAGCGCCCGGCGTGCGTCGCCCTGCCCGGAGACATCCGCCATATCCGGGCACGGTCCCACCGCCGCAGGGCCGTCACCGGCATCGTCCGGGTCGTCCGGTTCGAAGTCGAGGGCAAGCTCCTGCGGATCGGCGCCGCAGTCGAGTGCCAGCCGGGCCAGCGTGCGGTAGCCGCGGACCCTGGCCCCGGGGACGAGGGAGGCCTCGGCAAGGTTGGCCTGGGCCACCACGATGTCCGGGTAGCCGGCCTGCACTGCTGCCATGACCGCGGGCAGGACGCCGCGGACCGGCCGTAACCGGCCGTCCAGCCCGAGCTCGGCGATGAAAACGGTGCGTCCGGTAGGTTTGATGTCGTTCGCGGCCCTGAGCACCGCCATGGTGACGGCCAGGTCGAACCCCGAGCCACGTTTGGGCAGCGAGGCGGGGATGAGGTTTGCGGTGATCTTCCTGCGGCTGAGGGGGATCCCGGAGTTCTTTGCGGCCGAGCGGATGCGCTCCTTGGCTTCGTTGAGGGCTGCATCGGGCAGCCCCAGGATGACGAAGGCCGGCAGCGTCTGGCCGATGTCCGCCTCGACCTCCACCATGTATCCGTTGAGCCCCACCAGGGCGACGGAGTAGGTCCGGCCGAGCACCATCACCCCACCCCCTTGAGGTGTTCCACCACGGGTTCCCCGCCGCCGTCGTCAACGACAGCAATGACGTCCACGCGGCGCAGCGGCATGCGCAGCTCCCGGTCACGGCACCACGCCGCGCCCAGGCGGTGCAGCCGCGCCAGCTTTTCCGGGCCCACGGCTTCGAAGGGATGGCCGTAGTCCAGGGTGCGCCGGGTCTTGACTTCGGCGATGACCAGCGTGTCGCCGTCGAGTGCAACGATGTCGATCTCGCCCTCAGCGCACCTCCAGTTGCGCTCCACCACCAGCATGCCCAGCGTCTCAAGATGGCCGGCCGCAAGGTCTTCGCCGTGCCGGCCCAGCAGGTCTTTCGATTTCATGTCTACCTCCGCAACCAGCCTGCGGGCCGGTGGCCGCGGACGACAGTAGGCCCCTGCCGTATGTGGACAGGGGCCTCTGTGGAGGGTAAGTGGAGAAGGTCCTAGTTGCCCAGGTCCACGTCCTTGGGCAGCGCCAGTTCCTCGCTGCGGGGCAGTTCCTCGACGTTGACGTCCTTGAAGGTCAGGACCCTGACGCTCTTGACGAACCGCGCCGAGCGGTAGACGTCCCATACCCAGGCGTCCTGGAGGGTCAGGTCGAAGTAGACTTCGCCGTCAGCGCTGCGGGCCTGGAGGTCCACATGGTTGGCGAGGTAGAAGCGCCGCTCGGTCTCGACGACGAAGCTGAAGAGGCCGACGACGTCGCGGTACTCACGATAGAGCTGAAGCTCCATGTCGGTTTCATAGTTCTCAAGATCTTCAGCACTCATGCTTCCATCTTGCACCATGTCCGGCACGGCTGCCGCCGCGGGACGGGGTCAGTCGTCGAACGGTTCATCCCCGTCGGGCACCTCGACACCCTGCAGTTCCCCGCCCAGCAGCCGCCAGCTGACCCGGTGGTAGGGCGTGGGCCCGGCGGCACGCAGGACGTCGCGGTGCGTCCGGGTGGCATACCCCTTGTTGACGTCCCAGCCGTAATCCGGGTACTCGGTGTGCAGGCTGCGCATGATGCGGTCCCGTTCCACCTTGGCAATGACGCTCGCGGCCGCCACGCTGAGGCACTGCATGTCCGCCTTTACCTTGGTGTGGACGGGCGCGTTACAGGAGGCCTCGACCACGGGCTGGTCGAACAGGGAGGGCTGTTCCGCCGGGGAAAGCCAGTTGTGGCTCCCATCCAGCAGCACGGCGTCCGGAACGACGCCGGCGCCGAGGATGCTGAGCCAGGCACGGGTTCCGGCGAGCCGCAGGGCGGCGATGATGCCGAGAGAATCGATCTCGACGGCGGTTGCGTGCCCCACAGCCGAGGCCACGCTCCAGCGCCGTACCAGGGGATCCAGCCGTTCGCGTTCCGCGGGGCTGAGGAGTTTGCTGTCCCGCACGCCGGCCAACGGCTTTTGGCGTTCCACGTCCACCACGGCAATGCCCACGCTGACGGGTCCGGCAAGGGCGCCGCGGCCCACCTCGTCCACTCCGGCCAGCAACCGGATGCCCTGGGCCTTGAACGTGCGCTCATGCCGCAGGGTGGGAGCCTTGCCGCCACGGGCGGCTGGCTTGGTACCGGAACGTGACGTGGCCGCCGGCGGGGCCTGCACCGCGGAGGACATGGTCAGCGCGCCGCCGGGACGTTCTTGAAGACATCCGGATAGTTGTCCAGTGTCTTGATCCGGTTCAGCGGCCAGGCGATGACGGCGGCCTTGCCTTCCAGGTCCTTCAGGTCGATGAATCCGCCGTCGGTCTCCATGTGGGCACGGGAATCGGCTGAGTGGTTGCGGTTGTCGCCCATCACCCACACCTTGCCTTCCGGGACGGTGACGTCGAAGTTGCGGACCTGCGGGACCTCGGCGGGATTGATGTAGGTCTCGTCGATGGCGGTTCCGTTGATGGTCAGTTTACCGCCGGCGTCGCAGCACACCACGTGGTCGCCGGGGAGCCCGATGACACGCTTGACGAGGTGCTGGTCCGTGTTGTCCGGCAGGAGTCCGACGAAAGTCAGGCCGTCCTGGACCCAGGTGAACGGGCCCTGTTCCTTGGCCGGGGCGGGCGGCAGCCAGCCCTTGGTGTCGCGGAATACCACCACGTCGCCCCGGCTGAGTGCGAAGGGCTCCGGCACCAGGAGGTTGACGAAGATCCGGTCATCGACGTCCAGGGTGTTCACCATGGACTCCGAGGGGATGAAGAAGGCCCGGAACAGGAAGGTCTTGATCAGGAAGGACAGCACCACCGCGATCACCACGACGGTGGCGATTTCCTTCAGCCATCCCAGCAGCGGGTTGCCGCTGGACTTTGCGGCGGCTTTCGACGCCGGCCGGTTGCGCCGGTGGACGGTGCCGGCTGTTTCACCGGCGTCAGGGGTCCCGGAGGCTGGAACGGCCGGTGTCTCTGCGGGGCCGTCGTGGCGCGGGTCGGGGTTCCGCGCTTGGTTCTCGGGCATTTACCGTCCGTTCTGTGTTGTGGGCACCGCTGCGGGCGGCCGTGCTACTGGAGCAAATCTATCAAGGGGCCAAAGGATCCGGACCGGCCGGCCGATCACCCGGTCCACCGGGACCAGGCCGCCGCCGGGGGCACCCAGCAGGCTGCGCGAATCGGCGGACACGGAGCGGTGGTCCCCCATCAGCCAGAGCCTGCCCTGCGGGACCACCACGCTGAACTTTTGGGTGCTCGGGGCGTCCCCGGGGAAGATGTAGGGCTCGTCCAGGGCGGCTCCATTGACGGTGACGTGCCCGCCGGCATCGCAGCAGGCCACGGCGTCACCGGGGAGGCCTATGACGCGCTTGACGTAGGTGGTGTCACTGCCTGTGAGCCCGACCCATTGCAGGGCCGAAGCGGCGGCGTCCACCACAGGGCCCTTGCCGCTGTTGAGGGGCGCAAAGCTGCCGCGGCCGTCAAAGACAACCACGTCGCCGTGCCTGATCGGTTCGCCCTGGAAATCGGTGCGGGACACCAGGATGCGGTCCCCGCCCTGCAGGAGCGGTTCCATGGAATCGGACGGGATGAAGTAGACATCCAGCCAGAGGGACCGGACCAGTCCGCTGATGGTGGCCGCGAGGAGCAGGGCCACCACAACAAAACGCCAGCCCTTTTTGCGGGGCTGGCGTTTTGTCTGGTGCATGGTCCGTATCCTGGCGCTGGTGCATTGCTCCGGCGTTTGCCGGCTACGGCCGGGCTCCTGCCTGGCAGCAAGTCCGGGAGGACTTACTTGGCGGAGCTGAAGTCGCGCTTTTCCTTGATCTTGGCGGCCTTGCCACGCAGCGCACGCATGTAGTACAGCTTGGCGCGGCGGACGTCACCCTTGGTGACAACCTCGATCTTTTCGATGATCGGGGAGTGCACCGGGAAGGTACGCTCCACACCGACACCGAAGGAAACCTTGCGGACCGTGAAGGTTTCGCGCACGCCGTCGCCCTGGCGGCCCAGGACGAAGCCCTGGAATACCTGGACACGGGTGTTCTTGCCTTCGATGATGTTCACGTGCACCTTGAGGGTGTCACCCGCGCGGAATTCGGGAACATCGTTGCGCAGCGAGGCTGCATCGACGGAATCGAGAATATGCATGATTGCACTCCTGGTGAACGCCACAGGTCATTCACTTTGGGTCACGGCGGTCAAGTCCGGCTGCTGGTAGGCAGGCCGGGTCTCACCGCCGAAGAAAAAGTGGTCCGGCCTCTTCAAGGATTGACGGGCCGGTTGTCCGGCTGTTGGCCGCGCTACCCCCTGTGGCAGGTGCGGACCCAGCAGACACAAAGCTTAATTTTGCCACAGCGGCAGGGTTACGCCAATTCCGGCGGGATCAGTCCTGTCCACCGGCCGCCGCATCCGGGCGACGCACCAGCCTTCCGTCCACGATGTCGTAGCCCAGGCTGTGCAGTTCGGTGCGGTCGGCACGCGGCAGGCTGCCGGCGTCGAATTCCTCAAGCAGGTCCGGCCGGCGCTGGGCTGTCCGGCGGTATTGTTCGTGGCGCCGCCACTGCGCAATCCGGCCGTGGTTGCCGCTGAGCAGGACAGGGGGCACCTCCCGGTCGCGCCAGACAGAAGGCTTGGTGTAGACGGGGTATTCCAGGAGCCCGTCGGAGTGGGACTCCTCCACGAGGGATTCGGGGTTGCCCACCACGCCGGGAAGCAGCCTGCCGATGGCTTCGACCATGGCCAGGACGGCCACTTCCCCGCCGTTGAGCACGTAGTCACCGAGGCTGACGGGCCGGACAGTGAAGTGCTCCTGCGCCCATTCGATGACCCGCTCGTCAATGCCTTCGTACCGGCCGCAGGCAAAAGCCAGGTGCGGCTCCTCCGCCAGTTCGTACGCGAGGGCCTGGGTAAAACGTTCACCTGCAGGGGATGGGACGATCAACACGGGCCGGCGTGCCGGGTCCGGACGTCCTTCCGCGACGGCGGAGAGTGCCTGCGCCCAGGGTTCGGGCTTCATGACCATCCCGGCGCCGCCGCCGTACGGGGTGTCGTCGACGGAGCGGTGCTTGTCAGTGGTGAAGCTGCGCAGGTCGTGGACGTGAAGGTCCAGGATGCCGTCCTGCCGCGCCTTGCCAATCAGGGAGAGGTCCAGCGGAGCAAGGTACTCGGGAAAGATGCTGACGACGTCGATCCGCATCTAGTCAGTGCCTTCCGTTGCGGAGGGGGCGGCGTCGTCGGCGTTGAGTTCGAACAGGCCGTCCGGCGGGGTCAGGACGATGAAGCCTTCCTCAATGTTGACCTCGGGGACGATTTGCTCAACGAACGGGACGAGGATTTCAGCCCCTTCCGGGGTAGTCACCAGAAGCAGGTCCTGGACGGGCATGGTGTTCAGTGCCGTCACCTTGCCCACCACCCGTGTTCCGACCCGTGCCTCCAGGCCGACGAGTTCGTGTTCGTACCAGCCCTCGTCGTCGTCCCCGTCAAGTTCTTCCGTTTCGATGAACAGCTTGGCGCCGCGGAGGGTTTCGGCCGTGTTGCGGTCCGCCACTTCCTCGAAACCGAGGAGCAGGATGTCCTTGTTCCAGCGCGCGCTGCTTACCGTCAGCGGACCGGACGCCGCGGGCTCGACAAGAAACTCCGTGCCGGGGACGAAGCGGTCCTCCGGAGCGTCGGTCAGCACCTGGACCGTGACTTCCCCGCGAATGCCGTGCGGCTTGCCAATCCGTGCTACCTGAAGCTGCATCTGTTCCTCTGTTTCCGGGTTGTGGTTCTGTTGGAGCTTTTTCTTGGTAAAGCACTCCGGCCCCTCCACCTAGTGGTGGAGGGGCCGGAGCAGGAACTGAATGTTGCCGAGCGCTCAGCGGCGGCGGTCGGTGTCGACGACGTCGACCCTTACCGGTTCGCCGCCGGCCAGCGCCGCCACGACGGTGCGCAAAGCGCGCGCCGTCCGGCCCTGCCGGCCAATCACCCGTCCAAGGTCGTCCTGGTGAACGCGCACCTCGAGGGTGTCCCCGCGGCGGTTGCTCTTTGAACTGACCTTGACGTCATCAGGGGAATCGACGATTCCCCGGACCAGGTGCTCCAGCGCTTCTGCCAGCAACTTACTCAGCCTCGGTGGTCTCAGCTTCGGCGTCGGCCGGGGCCTCGGCAGCGTCAGACTTGGATGCCTTCTTGGTGATGGCTTCCGGGATGATGACCGAGCCCTTCTCCGGGGCAACGAAGGCTTCCTTCTCGACCTTGGTCTTGAGGGTGCCTTCCTGGCCCGGCAGGCCCTTGAACTTCTGCCAGTCACCGGTGATCTTCAGGATCGCGGCAACCTGCTCGGACGGCTGGGCGCCGACGGAGAGCCAGTACTGGGCACGCTCGGAGTTGACCTCGATGAACGAAGGCTCCTCGGTGGGGTGGTACTTGCCGATTTCCTCGATGGCGCGGCCATCACGCTTGGTGCGTGAGTCCGCAACGACGATGCGGTAGTACGGGGCGCGCATCTTGCCGAAGCGCTTAAGGCGAATCTTTACGGCCACTTTTGTGGTCACTCCTGTTTCAGAAAAGGGGTGAACCCGGCTTTCTGCACCCGTGGGGCGGGCCGTACTTGCGGGCTCGAAGGACAGGATCCGGACACGGAGAGAGGGGCCGCGCGGATCGAGTACCTGTCCATTGTGCCAGATGGGCGGCGTTATTTCGAACTTCGAACCGCCGGACCCGCAGCGCTTGAGGCTGCGGGAGTTCCGGACGGTTCCGCAGGACCAGGCGGGAATTGTCAGGCGGACCAGACGTACAGGCCGGTGCGCTCCGAATCGTCGATTCCGGCAGCGAGTTCCGCCAGCTGCTGCACGTAGGTGCGCGCCTGGCCGGCGTCGAACGGCATGTCTTCCTGCCCCGCCCATTGTTCGGCAACATCGTCAAGGACGTTGCCGTCGCCTTCGGTCTCATAGGTCAGCAGGTCCGCGAGGGCGCGCACCATGGCCGGCGGCACCGCCAGGAGGGAATCGCTGGCCACGTCCACCAAGGTCAGCTCATAGTCGGCGCCGCCGGCGTGCACGGCTTTTCCGGCGAGATCGCCGAGCTGCTCCACTTCAAAGTCGCTGATGTCCTGGATGCGGACGGCCTGGCCGGCGGGACCGGCATTTGCGGCCGCAGCGCTGCCTTCATCAAGGATGCCGGCGCGTTTCAGCGCGGCGTCATGGGTGGCGACAAAGATCTCGGTGAAGCCCATGGCGGGTGTCCTTCTTCCGTTGGCGGAACTGCGCGCCGTCCGCTGCCTGCGGTCCGGCCGTACGGGATCAGCCTAGTAGTTGCCGGGCTGCCGGTGCACGCGGGCTGCCGGTCCACGCGGGCGGTCAGGTCCGCCGGTCAGCGGACCGCCACCCGCAGCCTGTTCCGCCACGGATCCTCGAAGCGAAGCTCCGCGCCGGTGTGGTGGGCGGGCACGCCGGCGACCTTGAGCCGGTCAGCCAGCGCTCCGACGTCGTCCCCGGAGGGAACTTCGATGAGCACCTCGCCCAGCCCGAGCGTGTCCTTTCGCGGCCCGGCGCCGCGGCTGTTCCAGACGTTCATGGCCATGTGGTGGTGGTACCGGCCGGCGGAGACGAACAATGCCTGGCCGTGCCAGCCGGCGGTCTTTTCGAAACCCAGGGTTCCGACATAGAAGTCCCGGGCCGTCTGGACGTCGCCCACCTGCAGGTGGACGTGACCCACCCCGGCGGATGTCTGCCGCTGGCCTTCCAGCGACGCCTCGGTGAGGTGCTGCTCAATGTAGCGCTGGGGCGGCAGGGCGAGGCTGTCCATGACTACGTCGGTCCCGTTCCAGGACCAGTTGCTGCGCGGCCGGTCCCAGTAGAGCTCAATGCCGTTGCCTTCGGGATCGCTGAAGTAGAAGGCCTCACTGACCAGGTGGTCGGCGCTGCCGGTGAAGGACCGCGGCTCATACTGGGCCGCGGTGGCGATCGTGGCGGCAAGGGAGGCCTGGTCCTCGAACAGCAAGGCGGTGTGGAACAGGCCGGCCTCTCCCCTGCCGGGAAGGTTCAGCCCAGGGGCCGGCGCCAGGTGGACCAGGGGGCGGCCCAGCCTGCCAAGGTAGAGCCCGCCATCCTGTTCGGCGACCACCTCGAGGCCCAGCGCCCGCTGGTAGTAGTCGGTCATGACCTTCATGTCGCCCACCTTGAGCATCACCGTGCCCATGCCGAGGTCGGCAGGAAGAAGATCCTGGCTGCTGGGTGCTGCGGTCATCTGAAGCTCCTTGGATTGGAAGGCCGCCCGGTTGCCGGCCTGTCACATATTAAAATTACTTGAAGCTTCAATTTATTCCAAGTCCTCTGCCGACGCTCTCAGCGGATGATTCGTCCGCCCAAAACCACGTGCGCGAGTGTCCTGATCGTGTCCGGCACCGCCCGCGGATCGTCCCGGCACACCACCACGTCGGCGCGGGCCCCTTCCGCCAGGCCTTCCGCGCCAAGCCACCTCCGGGCCGCCCAGCAGGCGGCGTCCAGGGCGGCTGCCATCGGGAGGCCTGCGGCATGCAGCGCAAGGATCTCGTCGGCAATCCTGCCGTGCCGGATCACACTGCCCGCGTCGGTTCCGGCAAAGATCCGCACGCCCGCGGCGTGGGCCTGCGCCACCCGCTCGCGGCGGCCCTCCCACAGGGCACGCATGTGGGCCGCGTAGCGGGGGAACTTTGCATCAGCCTGCGCTGCGATGTCCGGAAAGGTGGCGATGTTGATAAGCGTGGGCACGATCGGCACCCCTTGTTCCACGAACCGTGGCAGGTGCCGGGGCAGGAGCCCGGTGGCATGCTCCACACAGTCGATCCCTGCGTCCAGCACCTGGTCCAGGGTGTCCTCGGCGAAACAATGCGCGGTCACCCGGGCGCCTTCGTCGTGGGCTGCACGGACAGCGTCACGGACGACGGCGGCAGGAAAGGACGGAGCCAGGTCACCGGCGTTCCGGTCAATCCAGTCCCCCACGAGTTTGACCCAGCCGTCACCGTCGTGTGCCTGCTTCCGGACCGTCTCCACGAGGCCCTCCGGCTCGACTTCCTCTGCGAAGCCGCGCAGATAGCGGCGGGTCCGGGCCACGTGCCGGCCCGCCCGGATCAGCACCGGGAAGTCCCGGCCGCCCTGCATCCACCGGGTGTCCGCCGGCGAGCCGGCGTCCCGCACCAGCAGGGTTCCGGCGCTGAGGTCGGCGAGCGCCTGGTCGCGGGCCGCAGCGGGCTCCACCGGGCCGCCAGGACCCAGACCGATGTGGCAGTGGGCGT
Organism: Arthrobacter sp. NQ7; assembly: GCF_029581595.2. NCBI lineage: Bacteria > Bacillati > Actinomycetota > Actinomycetes > Micrococcales > Micrococcaceae > Arthrobacter > Arthrobacter sp. NQ7. The sequence continues at coordinate 18,781 of NZ_JARFXU020000002.1, forward strand.
CCACGAACCCGGGCAGGACCCAGCCGTCGAGGACGCGGTCGGGAGGGGCTGCCGGCTGCGTGAACGTCAGTCTCCCGTCCACGGCCCAGAGTCCGTGGCTTACCCGGTCCGGCGCGGTGAGGACGGGCCCGCGAAAGTGAATGATTCCTGCCATCCCGGCTCCTTTCAGTGCCCGGTCAGGCTAGCACCCGCATTTGTGACACGGCTCTTCCGGGTGCCTGTGGTAGCTTCGTTGCTGACCACACGGGTGCCCCTGCAGGGGCTGAGATCGGGCTGAGGCAGCCTGCGACCGTCGAACCTGTCCGGGTAATGCCGGCGAAGGAAGTGAGTATTCCCTTGAGTACGCAAAACACCCAGTTGAACCCTGCCCACCAGCCGTCCACCGGAGAGCCCGGGGACACCACCGCCCGCGGGGTGACCCAATCCCTGGCGTCGCATTCGCTGGCCTTCATCGAAGATGCCGGCGCCGGAATCCGGGTGCCCGTGACGGAGATCGCCCTGGAGCCATCACCCAACGGACAGCCGAACGAACCGTTCCGGACCTACCGGACCGCGGGCCCCGGCAGCGACCCGGTCCGCGGCCTGCAGCCCTTCCGCGCCGAGTGGATCGTGGCGCGCGGGGACACGGAGGCCTACAGCGGCAGGGAGCGCAACCTGCTCGACGACGGCCGCTCGGCCGTGCGGCGCGGCGCTGCGTCCGCGGAGTGGAAGGGCGCGCAGCCGGTGCCCCGCCGCGCCGTCGACGGCCGGACGGTGACGCAGATGCACTATGCCCGGCAGGGGGTCATCACCCAGGAAATGCGCTTCGTGGCGCTGCGGGAAAACTGCGATGTTGAACTCGTCCGCAGCGAATTGGCCGCGGGCCGGGCCATCATTCCCAGCAACATCAACCATCCCGAGTCCGAGCCGATGATCATCGGCAAGGCCTTCCTGGTGAAGATCAACGCGAACATCGGCAACTCCGCGGTGACCAGCTCCATCGCCGAAGAGGTGGACAAGCTGCAGTGGGCCACCCAGTGGGGCGCCGACACCGTCATGGACCTCTCCACCGGTGACGACATCCACACCACCCGGGAATGGATCATCCGCAACTCCCCCGTGCCGATTGGAACGGTGCCGATCTACCAGGCGCTGGAGAAAGTCAACGGCGAGGCCAATGCGCTCACCTGGGAGATCTTCCGGGACACCGTGATCGAACAGTGCGAACAGGGCGTGGACTACATGACCATCCACGCCGGCGTGCTGCTCCGGTATGTTCCGCTGACGGCCAACCGCGTGACGGGAATCGTCTCCCGCGGCGGGTCCATCATGGCCGGCTGGTGCCTGGCCCACCACCAGGAGAACTTCCTGTACACGCACTTCGATGAGCTGTGTGAAATCTTCGCCAAATACGACGTCGCGTTCTCCCTCGGCGACGGCCTGCGCCCCGGCTCCACGGCCGACGCCAACGACGCCGCGCAGTTCGCGGAGCTGGACACCCTGGCGGAACTCACGCAGCGCGCCTGGGAGTACGACGTGCAGGTCATGGTGGAGGGGCCAGGCCACGTGCCGTTCCACCTGGTCCGGGAGAACGTCGAGCGGCAGCAGGAGCTGTGCAAGGGGGCGCCGTTCTACACCCTTGGGCCGCTGGTCACGGACGTTGCCCCCGGCTACGACCACATCACCTCCGCCATCGGTGCGACCGAAATTGCCCGGTACGGCACCGCCATGCTCTGCTATGTCACCCCCAAGGAGCACCTGGGCCTGCCCAACAAGGACGACGTCAAAACCGGCGTGATCACCTACAAGATCGCGGCCCACGCCGCGGACCTCGCCAAGGGCCACCCCGGGGCACATGAACGTGACGACGCCCTGTCCAAGGCGCGGTTCGAATTCCGCTGGCGGGACCAGTTCGCCTTGTCCCTGGACCCGGTCACCGCGGAGTCCTTCCATGACGAGACCCTCCCGGCCGAGCCTGCCAAGACGGCGCACTTCTGTTCAATGTGCGGCCCGAAGTTCTGCTCGATGCGGATCAGCCAGGACATCCGGGACGAATTCGGATCCGCGGAGGCGCAGGCAGCGCTGGCCGGAGCAGCCAGCGGGATGCAGGAAAAGAGCCGGGAATTCCTTGCCGCCGGCGGCAAGATCTACCTGCCGGAGCTTCGCGTTCCCGCGGACAGCTAGGACGCCTGGGCGGGCCGGCTGCGGCTGACCCCGCCGATGAACTGCCGGATGGCCCGGTCGCCGTCCGGCGAGTCATGGGGCCGGTGCCCGCCCGCGGCGACGCGGTGCAGGGCGCCGGTCTCCCGGAGGTAGCCGGCAATTTCCTCATAGAGGGGTTCCCACCCGCCGGTCAGCACCAGGGTGGGGACGCCGGGGACGATATGGAGCGGCGCCTCCCACGAGGGGGCCTGGAGCCGCAGCCTGCGGGCAGAGCGCTTTTCTTCCGTGGTGGCGGGCTGCTGAAGGTCGGTGGCGTACACCCGCCGGACGAACTCGCGCTGGAAGTCTTCGTCGCTGAGCTGGTGCCGGACCTCGAACAGGGGCTGCATGAGGCTGATGTGGGCTGCCGTGGCGGGAAGTTCCGCCGTCAGTGAGAGGCAGGCCGGCTCCACCAGGGTCAGCGAAAACACCAGGTCCGGGCGTTCCACGGCGGCCATCATCGCCGCGATGGCGCCTTGTGCGTGCGCCACCACATGGCCGCCGGCGGCGCCACGGCCGTCATCGGCCAGGGAGCGAAGGATGATCGCGGCATCCTCCGTGAAGGACGATGCCAGGGGCTCGGCCACGGGGTCAAAACCGTGCCGGCGGAGGAAGAGGGCGTCATAGGTCAGTGTCATGCCGTGCTGGCGCGGCCATGCGGCGGCACCAAAGGTTCCGGCGCCGTGCACGAACACTACCCTCTGCTTGAACATGTCCCAACCCTATTCCACGGTACCGACATCCCAAGTAAGCAGCGCCAGGTGTCGTTTTGACCCCTCAAAACGACACCTGGCGCTGCCCAGTTGGGTTGTTACTTGCCCAGGAACTTGTCGAAGCCCTTGGGAAGGTTCAGCTGTGACGGATCGAAGTCGCCGCCCTGCTGGCCGAAGGCTGCACCGGTGGGCAGGGCCTTGGCTGCATTGGCGCGGCGGGCCTCCATCTCCTTGCGTTCCTGCGCAGCCTTGGCCGGGTTGCCCGACTTGGCCTTCTTCTTGGGGGCGTTCTTGGCGTTTTTCCGCGCCCCTCCGCCGGCACCGGGCATCCCCGGCATCCCGGGCATTCCCGGCATGCCGCCCTGGGCCATTTTCTTCATCATCTTCTGGGCCTGGGCGAAGCGTTCCAGGAGGCCGTTGACCTCGGAGACGTGGACGCCGGAACCGCGGGCGATGCGGGCGCGCCGTGAACCGTTGATAATCTTCGGCGCAAGCCGCTCGTGCGGCGTCATGGACCGGACAATGGCTTCCACGCGGTCGATTTCACGCTCGTCGAACTGCTCCAGCTGCTGCCGGATGTTCTGTGCGCCCGGCATCATCATGAGCATCTTCTTCATGGAGCCCATGTTGCGGATCTGCTGCATCTGGGCCAGGAAGTCTTCGAGGGTGAAGTCTTCCTGGTCGGCGAACTTCTTCGCCATCCGGGCGGCTTCGTCTTTGTCCCAGGCCTTTTCGGCCTGTTCGATGAGGGTGAGGATGTCGCCCATGTCCAGGATGCGCGAGGCCATCCGGTCCGGGTGGAACAGCTCGAAGTCGTCCAGGCCTTCGCCGGTGGAGGCAAACATGACGGGCTTGCCGGTGACCGACGCGACGGAGAGCGCGGCACCGCCGCGGGCGTCGCCGTCGAGCTTGGACAGCACGATGCCGGTGAAGTTGACGCCTTCATCGAAGGCGAGCGCCGTGTTGACGGCGTCCTGGCCGATCATGGAGTCGATCACGAACAGGACTTCGTTGGGCACGATGGCACGGCGGATCTGGCGGGCCTGCTCCATCATGTCGGCGTCGACGCCGAGGCGTCCGGCGGTGTCGACGATGACGACGTCGTGCAGCTTCTGGCGGGCTTCCTCGACGCCGGCACGGGCGACGGCGACCGGGTCACCGGCGGGCTGGTCCAGCTCCGTGGAGGTGGCTCCGGGGTGCGGGGCGAAGACCGGCACGTTGGCGCGCTGGCCCACCACCTGGAGCTGCGTGACAGCGTTGGGGCGCTGGAGGTCGCAGGCCACGAGCATGGGGCTGTGGCCCTGGGCCTTCAGCCATTTCGAGAGCTTGCCGGCAAGGGTGGTTTTACCGGCGCCCTGGAGGCCGGCGAGCATGATGACCGTGGGACCGTTCTTTGCCAGCCGGATCCGGCGGGTCTCCCCGCCCAGGATCTCCACGAGTTCCTCGTTGACGATCTTGACGATCTGCTGGCTCGGGTTGAGGGCAGCCGAGACCTCGGCGCCCAGCGCACGTTCGCGGACCCGCCCGGTGAACTCCCGGACCACCGGGACGGCAACGTCCGCGTCCAGGAGGGCACGGCGGATCTCCCGGACGGTGGCATCAACATCGGCCTCCGTGAGGCGGCCCTTGCCGCGGAGATTCTTGAAGGTTGCTGTCAACCGGTCAGAGAGTGAATTGAACACGCGCCGTGAACTTCTTTCAGGAGATGATCGGGACTCGACTATCTAGGGTATCAAGTCGGGCGCGGTAGGTGGCATGCTGGCAAAATGACGAGCCAAACAACAGTGAAGACCCTGCTCATCCTTGGCGCCTCCGGCGACCTCACCGGCCGTCTCCTCCTGCCGGGCCTTGCCCGGCTTGTTGCGGCGGGCCGTGCGGACGGCCTGCGCCTGGTGGGGGCCGGTTCGGATCCGTGGACGCCGGAACAGTGGCGGGAACGGGTTCAGTCCTCCTTTGGTGCCGCCGCCGGAACAGCCGATGCGCACGGAAGGGAATCCCTCGAGGCGATACAGAAGGACTCCGTTTACCACCAGGTGGATGTCACTGCAGCGGGTGCCCTCGCGGCATTGCTGGCCGGCCTGCCGGGCCCGGTGGCGGTCTACTTTGCGCTTCCGCCCCGGATCAGCCAGCGTGCCTGTGAAACCCTGCAGCCGGAGGAAGTCCCGGATGGAACCCGCCTGGTCATGGAGAAGCCGTTCGGCTCCAGTGAGGAATCGGCCCGGTCGCTGAACCGGACGCTGGCGCGGCTGGTCCCCGAGGACCACATCCACCGCGTGGACCACTTCCTGGGCAAGGCCACGGTCCTGAACATCCTGGGCCTGCGGTTCGCCAACAACTTCCTCGAGCCGGTGTGGAACAGGCAGCACGTGGAGAAAGTGGAGATCTTCTTCGACGAGGACCTCGCCCTGGAAGGACGCGCCCGATACTACGACAACGCCGGCGCCCTCCGGGACATGATCCAGAGCCACCTGCTGCAGGTCATGGCGATCATGGCCATCGAACCGCCGGCCACTATCGGCGAACGCGACCTCCGCGACGCCGTGTCCACCGTCCTGCGGGCCAGCAGCGTCAGCGCACCCTTCACGGAATCAACCCGGCGCGCCCGTTACACGGCAGGCTCCGTGGCCGGCAAGGACGTCCCCGACTATGCCAGGGAGGAAGGCGTGGATCCCGGACGGGAAACGGAGACACTGGCGGAAATCCAGGTAGGAATCGACAACTGGCGCTGGCGGGGCGTGCCCTTCATCCTGCGCTCGGGCAAGGCCCTGGGCGATAAGCGCAAGGAAGCAGTGGTGACCTTCCTGCCGGTGCCCCACCTGCCCGAAGGATTCACCGGCGTGGACTCCCCCAACCAGCTGCGGATCGGTTTCGGTCCGGACACCCTGGAGTTCGACGTCGACGTCAACGGCCCCGGAAACATCTTCAGCCTGGGCCGGGTCACTCTGGAAGCGGAACTGAGCGCCTCGGACCTCCTGCCCTACGGCGAAGTGCTGGAAGGCGTCCTGGCCGGCGACCCGCTGCTGTCCGTCCGGAGTGACACGGCGGAGGACTGCTGGCGGATCGTTGAGCCGGTCCTGAAGGCATGGGAAAAGGGTGAGGTGCCGCTGGAGGAGTACGGAGCCGGTTCGGCGGGTCCGGCGTCCTGGCCCACCAACCGCCAGCCCACCCCCGCCGCCGGGGACTGAGGCGGATACCTGCGCTTCGGATGGACACAAAGACAGGTGGGGCGGGAACCACCCGGTTCCCGCCCCACCTGTCTTTTCTGCAGTTGCCCTTCAACCGCGAAGGCGGCCTTTGAGCCGGTGCCCGCCTAGATGGCGGCCACTCCCCGCTCCCCGGTCCGCACCCGGACTGCCTCATGGACGTCGATGGTCCAGACCTTGCCGTCACCGGCCCTGCCGGTGTTGGAGCTGGCGATGATCACGTCCAGGATGTCGTCTGCCTGCTCATCCGTGGCCAGCACCTCCACCCGGATCTTGGGCAGGAGGTCCACGTTGTATTCCGCTCCGCGGTAGACCTCGGTGTAGCCGCGCTGGCGGCCGTAGCCGCTGGCCGCGCTGACGGTCAGGCCCTGTACGCCGTAGGCTTCCAGTCCTTCACGGATCGCTTCGAGCTTTTCCGGCCTGACGATTGCAGTGATCAGTTTCATGCCCCCACGCTTTCCTTACCTGTTGCTGGCTGTGCCTTCTGTGCCCCCGCGGCCGGCTGGCCGGACTCGTGGGACTGGCCCTTGCCGGTGATCATGTCGTGCAGCGGCTGGAAGCTTCCGCCGTGTCCGCTCACGCCGAACTCGTAGGCAGTCTCGGCGTGCAGGCTCAGGTCCACACCCACCGTTTCCTGTTCCTGCGAGACGCGGAAGCCCATGGTCTTGTGGATGGCCAGCGCGATGATGGTCGTCAGGACTGCGGAGTAGGCGATGGCGATGCCTGCCGCTGCAAGCTGTGCCCAGAGCTGCGTCAGTCCGCCGCCGTAGAAGAGGCCGCCGCCGACACCGTCAGTGGGCAGGGCGATGAAGCCCAGGGCCACGGTGCCGATGATGCCGGAGACGAGGTGGACGCCCACGACGTCCAGCGAGTCATCGAAGCCCCAGCGGAACTTCAGGCCGACTGCCAGGGCGGAGGCCACCCCGGCCACGACGCCCAGGCCCAGCGCGCCCACCGGGCTGACGTTGGCGCAGGCGGGGGTGATGGCCACCAGGCCTGCCACCACACCGGAGGCGGCACCCAGGGAAGTGGGGTGTCCGTCGCGGATGCGTTCAGTGACCAGCCAGCCGAGCATGGCTGCAGCCGGCGCTGCGAGGGTGTTGATCCAGATCAGGCCGCCCTGCTCAGCAGTGGTGGCCGCGCCGCCGTTGAAGCCGAACCAGCCGAACCACAGGATGGCTGCGCCGAGCATGACGAACGGGATGTTGTGCGGGCGGTGGTTCGGGTCCTTGCCGAAGCCCTTGCGGTTGCCGATGATCAGGACCAGGATCAGCGCCGCCACACCTGCGTTGATGTGGACCACGGTGCCGCCGGCGAAGTCGATCGCCGGGCCGAGGGCCTTGCCGATTGCGCCTTCAGGGCCGAAGAGGCCGCCGCCCCACACCATGTAGGCCAGAGGGCAGTACACCAGCGTCACCCAGATGGGGACGAAGACCGACCAGGCGCCGAACTTGGCGCGGTCGGCGATGGCGCCGCTGATCAGCGCCACGGTGATGATGGCGAAGGTGGCTGCGTAGCCCACCTTGATCAGGCCGTCGGGGGTGGTAATGCCCTCGAGGCCGAAAGTGGCGAACGGGTTGCCCACGATTTCCAGGAACCCTTCACCGGAGCTCATGGAGGCACCCCAGAGAACCCAGACCACACCCACCATGCCGATGGAGATGAAGCTCATCATCATCATGTTCAGGGCTGCTTTGGCGCGGGTCATGCCGCCGTAGAAAAATGCCAGACCGGGTGTCATGAACAGCACCAGGGCTGCCGCCACCATCACCCAAACGTGACCTGCGGTAAGTTCCATGGTGCACGTCCTCTCTCATCGAATCTTGCGGAGTACTCCGCCTGCCAACGCCTTTTTGCGTCCTGTAAAGAGTTTGTGGGTGGCGTGTTTCGCCCGCGGAGGATTTAGATTGCCGGCCTGTTACAACAACCTCTAGGAAGTAAATGGTGCATATCCGCCTTGTTACGGTTATGTTTCCGCACCCGCGCAGCCACCCGGCTACCCTTCCAGCAAGGACACCTGCACCATGACGGCACCACCCCGCGCAAGCGGCGCCACTTCAAGGTTTTTCGCCCGGCTCAGGCCGCAGCGGGAGAAGCTTCCCCGCGACATCAAGGTGATGCTGGCCGCGGCGTTCCTCATCGCGCTGGGATTCGGGCTTGTTGCACCCGTATTGCCGCAGTTCGCAACAACCTTTGGGGTGGGCAACACCGAGGCCGCCGTCATTGTGGCGATCTTCGCGTTCATGCGCCTGGCTTTCGCGCCCGCGGGCGGCGCCCTGATCGGCAAGCGCGGCGAACGGCCCGTCTACGTCGCCGGGCTCCTGATCGTCGCCGCGTCCACGGCGGCCTGCGCGTTCGCCCAGGACTACTGGCAGTTGCTGCTGTTCCGCGGACTCGGCGGAGCGGGGTCGGTGATGTTCACGGTGGCATCGATGGCCCTGGTGGTGCGGCTGGCTCCGCCCAGGAGCAGGGGCCGCGTCTCGGGAGCGTACGCATCGGCGTTCCTGATCGGCAATGTGTGCGGGCCCATCGTGGGCGGGCTGCTGGCCGGCCTGGGGCTTCGCGTTCCGTTCCTTGCCTACGCAGCGGCCCTGCTCGTTGCCGCGTTCGTGGTGCAGACGCAGCTCAGCCACCAGCGCCGGGGCGGAGAGGAAGCAGCCGCCCGCGCGCCGGACATGCCCTTCCGGGAAGCACTGCACGCCGGAACCTACCGGTCGGCCCTCGCGTCGAGCTTTGCCAACGGGTGGGCCACCTTCGGTGTACGGATGGCCACGGTTCCCCTGTTCGCCGCGGCCGCCTTCGGGGCCGGCCCGCAGGCGGCGGGCCTGGCCCTGGCGGTGTTCGCCGCCGGCAACGCAGCCGCCCTCACGATGTCGGGGCGGCTGGCGGATTCGCTGGGCCGCAAGCCCATGATGATCTCGGGCCTGCTGGTGGCGGCCCTGGCAACGGCGGCGATCGGCGTGACCTCGGATCTGCCGTGGTTCCTGGCGGCGTCAACGCTTGCCGGGGTGGGCTCCGGGCTTTTCGGCCCCGCCCAGCAGGCTGCCGTCGCCGACGTCATCGGCAATGGCCGGTCCGGCGGCAAGGTGCTGGCGGTGTACCAGATGACGTCCGACGTCGGGGCGATCGTTGGGCCGCTCGTGGCGGGGATGCTGGCCGACGGGCTGGGGTTTGGCTGGGCTTTCGGCGTGACCGGCGGGATCATGCTGCTGGCCGCCGTCGGATGGCTTCCCACCCGCGAAACCCTGCGGACGGCCGCCAGCCAGCGCCCCACGGTCAGTTAAGCAGGGCGTCGACAAAGCCTTCGGTGTCGAACGGTGCAAGGTCGTCGGCGCCTTCACCCAGGCCGATGAGCTTGACCGGCACGCCCAGGGTTTTCTGGATGGCGACCACGATGCCGCCCTTGGCGGTTCCGTCCAGCTTGGTCAGGACGATGCCGGTGATGTTGACCACCTCGGAGAAGACCCGCGCCTGGTTCAGGCCGTTCTGCCCGGTGGTGGCATCCAGCACCAGCAGGACCTCGTCCACCTCGGCCAGCTTCTCCACCACGCGTTTGACCTTGCCCAGCTCATCCATCAGGCCCACTTTGTTCTGCAGCCGGCCTGCGGTGTCAATCATGACCACGTCGACTTCCTGCTCGATGCCGGCCTTCACGGCCTCGTAGGCGACGGAGGCGGGGTCGGCGCCGTCGATATCCGACTTCACGGTGGGAACGCCCACCCGCTGGCCCCAGGTGGCCAGCTGTTCGGCCGCAGCCGCGCGGAAGGTGTCTGCGGCGCCGAGCAGGACGTCCTTGTCCTCGGCCACCAGCACACGGGCCAGCTTGCCCACGGTGGTGGTCTTGCCCACACCGTTCACGCCCACCACCATCATCACGGCGGGCTTGTCGGCGTGGCGGGTGACGTTGAGGCTGCGGTCCATGGTGGGGTCGACGAGCTTGATGAGTTCTTCGCGCAGCATCGCCTTGACGTGTTCCGGCGTCCGGGTGCCCAGTACCTTGACCCGCTCGCGAAGCGCGTCCACCAGCTGCATGGTGGGCTCGGTGCCCAGGTCCGCGAGCAGGAGCGTTTCCTCCACCTCGTCCCAGACGCTCTCGTCGATCCGGTCGCTGGACAGCAGGGCCAGCAGGCCCTTGCCCATGATGTTGTTGGAGCGGACCAGCCGTTCGCGGAGGCGGGTGAGGCGGCCTGCCACCGGCAGGGGCGTCTCGACCGGAATGGTTTCCAGTCCGGCAGCATCGTCCGGGACCGTGGTGGTGTCGAGTCCCTCAAGGTCGGCGTAGCCGGGGGCCTTCCGCTCCAGGGTTTCATCCCTGTCCGCCACGGCAGTGCTCCCGCCGGAACGGATCTCGGGGTCGTTGGCGTCCCGGGTTCCGGGGTACCGGGTGATGTTCCTCCGCGTCTTGAGCAGGACCGGAATCAGCCCGCCGATGACCACCAGGGCAGCAAGAATGGACAGGACAATGGGAAGGATGTCATTCACTCCCCTAGCTTCTCACAAACGGCTGCGCCGCTTCCGGCCGCCGCAAGGCAGCTGACCTGCCCCGATGCGGGCAGGGGCGCTGGCTACGCCTCCACGCCCAGGCGCTGGCTGATCACGGTGGAGACGCCGTCGCCGCGCATGGTGACCCCGTAGAGCGCGTCCGCAACTTCCATGGTGCGCTTCTGGTGGGTGATCACGATGAGCTGGCTGGACTCCCTGAGCTCCTCAAAGATGGTGATCAGCCGGCCCAGGTTGGTGTCGTCCAGGGCCGCCTCCACCTCGTCCATCACGTAGAACGGCGACGGCCGGGCCTTGAAGATCGCCACCAGCAGCGCCACCGCGGTCAGGGACCGTTCGCCGCCGGAGAGCAGGGACAGCCGCTTGATCTTTTTGCCTGCGGGACGGGCTTCCACTTCGATGCCGGTGGTCAGCATGTCCGAAGGATCGGTCAGGACCAGGCGGCCCTCGCCACCGGGAAAGAGCCGCTCAAAAACCCGGATGAACTGGGCCTGGGTGTCCTCGAATGCTTCGGCGAAGACCCGCTGGACCCGGTCATCCACCTCTTTGATGATGTCCAGCAGGTCCCGGCGGCTGGCTTTCAGGTCCTCCAGCTGCGTGCTCAGGAACTGGTGGCGTTCCTCGAGCGCGGCAAACTCCTCCAAAGCCAGCGGGTTGACTTTGCCCAGGCTGGCGAGGTCCCGTTCTGCCTTCCGCAGCCGCTTTTCCTGTTCCTGCCGGACGTAGGGCTTTCCGTCCCTGATGTCCTGGCCGTCGGCGTCGACGGGGGCGCGCAGGGCTGCCCATTTGTCGCCGGACTCCTCCACGGGAACGGGAACCGGTACGTGCGGCCCGAATTCGTCGACCAGTGCTTCGGGGCTGATGCCGAGTTCGTCCACGGCGCGGGTTTCCACCGCCTCTATCCTGGCCCGCTGCTGCGTCCGCGCCAGTTCATCCCGGTGCACGTTGTCCGTAAGGTCTGCCAGTTCCCGGGCCAAGGCGTCGTTGGCTTCCCGGATCTGCCGCAGGCCGCGGTCACGCCGTTCGCGGTTTTCCTCGGCCAGGTCCCGCTCGTGCCGGGCAAGGTCAACGGAAACGTCCACGTAGCCCAGGGCCACGTCCACACCGGCGGAAACGGCCGCCGCGCGGCGGGCCTGGATGGCACGCCGGCGGGCCCGCTCCGCCGCTTCCTCCCGGGCCCGGCGCTCGGTGGCGGCGGCGCGTTCCAGGGACGCCACCCTGTTCCTGGTTGCCACCTGCTGCTCTTCGGCGCTGCGCAGCGACAGGCGCGCCTCCACCTCGGCCGTGCGGGCGGCGGAAGCCGCCTTGGCCAGGGCATCACGCTGTTCGGTGGAGGGCTCCTCTTCCTCGGGGGCTTCCTGTGCGGCCGCCAGCCGGGCGGTGACCGCGGCGAGCGCTTCCTCCTCCGACGCTACGTTGTGTTCCGCCCGGGACAGGGACGCCTCCAGCCGTTCACTCTCACCGACGGCGCTGCGCAGGACGGAGTTGAGGTGGCCAAGGCGTTCCGCCACGGCGGCGAGGCGGGCATCTGATTCATGCAGCCTGTCCAGGGCGGCGTCCGCTGCCTCCTGCGCGTCCGTACGCCGGGCCTCGGCGGCGGCCAGGGCGAACCTGTTCCGCTCCAGGTCCGCTGTGACCCCTGAAAGCCCGCGTTCGGCGTCGTCCACTGCCGCCTGCACCTCCAGCAGCGAGGGTGCCTTGGCCGAGCCGCCGGCGGCAGACAGTGCGGTGAAAACGTCCCCTTCCCGGGTGACGGCCCGGAGCGCAGGCAGCGAGGCCACAAGCTCTGCGGCGCCGTCGATGCCCGTGACGACGGCGGTCCCGGAGAGCAGATGCCTGACCAGCGGAAGGTGCGCCTCAGGCCCGTCCACCAGGTCGGCCGCCCATTGGGCCCCGTTCGGCAGCAGGGCTACGTCCGGCAACCGGGCGTCTTCCGGCGACGGCGCACGGCCGGCCGGCTGTGCCTGGCCAGTGCCGCTCCCGTGGCCCGCTGCCGGTGCGGCGAGCAGCAGCGCCGCCCGCCCGGCGTCGTCATCCTTGAGCCGACGCAGCACTGTTACTGCCGCGTCTGGATCCACGAGGACTGCCTCGGACGCCTCCCCCAGCGCCGCGGCAATGGCGGCCTCGTACCCTCCCTGCACGGTGATCGCGGCTGCAAGGCTTCCCTGGACCCCCGGCAGTCCGGACTCCAGCACATGCCGGGCGCCGTCCTTGCGGTCCAGGCCGAGCTTCAGCGCTTCGAGGCGGGCTGCAAGGGCGTCCCGTTTCCGGACCCCTTCATTGACGGCTGCCTTGAGCCGGGCAATATCCGCAAGCACCGCATCCAGGGCTTCGCTGGCGGCCTCGTAGTCGGCGTCGAGGGATTCCTCCCCTTCCTCCACCCCGGCGACCTGGTTTTCCAGGGCCGTGAACTCTGCCTGAGCACGGGCGCGGCGGTCCGCGCCCGCGGCGAGGGATTCGCGCAGCCGGCCCAGTTCGGCCTGGGCAGACTCCACGCGGGATCTGGCCGCACCGACCTGTCCGGCCAGCCGTGCCATGCCTTCGCGCCGGTCTGCCGCGGCACGGAGCCGGGCCGTGAGCCGCCTGTCCTCCTCCGAGGCAGCCTGTTCCGCTGCCGCCTTGGCGGCGCTGGCCGCTTCCAGCGTGCCGCGCCTGGCCTGGATGTCCTGCTCAAGCCCGGCCAGTTCCTGCCGCACCCTGGCCGCCTGGCGTTCAAGCTGCTCGGGATCCCTGCCCGGGGGCGGCGCCGCATCCTCGGAGCCGAGCAACCGGCTGCGTTCGCTGGCCAGGGAGCCCAGGGAACGCAGCCGCTCGCGGGCCGTGGAGAGCCGGTACCAGGTGTCCCGGGCCGCGTTGAGCCGGGGGGTGGCCTCCGCTGCCAGCTGCTCCAGGGCGGCCTGCTGCCGGCGGCCCGCTTCGAGTTCATGCTCGACGGCGGCGCGCCGGGCCTTGAGCGCGGCTTCGTCCGCCACGTCCTGCTCCAGTGCGTCACGCAACTGGACAAGGTCGTCGGCCAGGAGGCGGGCGCGGGCATCCCGGACGTCAAACTGGACGCGCTGGGCGCGCCGGGCCACCTCCGCCTGCTTGCCCAGGGGCGTGAGCTGGCGGCGGATCTCCGCCGTGAGGTCGGTGAGGCGCTGGAGGTTGGCCTGCATCGCCTCCAGCTTCCGGACCGTCCGCTCCTTGCGCCGGCGGTGCTTAAGGATCCCCGCGGCTTCCTCGATGAAGCCGCGGCGGTCCTCCGGCGTGGCGTGCAGGACCCGGTCCAGCTGGCCCTGGCCCACAATGACGTGCATTTCCCGGCCGAGCCCGGAGTCGGAAAGGAGTTCCTGGATGTCGAGGAGCCTGCAGCCGGCGCCGTTGATGGCATACTCGGAGCCGCCGCTCCTGAACAGTGTCCGGGAAATGGTGACTTCGCTGTACTCGATGGGAAGGGCGCCGTCGGTGTTGTCGATGGTCAGCGAAACGTGGGCGCGTCCCAAAGGGGGCCGCCCGGACGTCCCGGCAAAAATGACATCCTCCATCTTGCCGCCGCGCAGGGTCTTGGCCCCCTGCTCCCCCATGACCCAGGCCAGGGCGTCCACGACGTTGGACTTCCCGGATCCGTTGGGACCGACGACGGCGGTGACGCCGGGTTCGAAGTCGAACGTGGTGGCAGACGCAAACGACTTGAACCCCCGGACGGTGAGGCTTTTGAGGTGCAAGGCTTTTCTGGTCTCCTGGAGCGGGTTGGGCACATTGCTGGATCCGGCTCACTACAATCTACTGCGCAGGACCGACATTTCCCCGCAGCAGCGCCCGGAGCAGGTTCCGGCGCGACGCCTGGATATGCGGGTTACGGCGTGGCAAAGGCATAGTTAAGCTCTTGGGCCTGCGTTTAAGTGGGTACAGTCACCGCATGAATGCGGGACGGAAACGAAGAGGGGCTTGAATTGGCAGGTAATGCAACCTTCCGCCACAGCAACACCGCGCTGCTCTCGGTGAGCAGCGTCGAAGCTCCCAGGATTGTGAGCTCCACCGATTTTGACCGCCGGCTGGCGTCAACCCTGCAGCGGCTGAAGTTTCCGCCGCGGCTGCTGGAACGCGTCGCGGGCATCACGCACCGCCGCTGGTGGGCTGCCGGAACGTCATTCGACGATGCCGCGGTGGAAGCAGGCGCCAAGGCCCTGGCCGAGGCCGGCATTGAAGCGTCGGACGTGGGTCTGCTGATCAACACCTCGGTGACGCGGCGCAACCTCGAACCGTCCGTAGCGGTCAAGATCCACCACGGCCTCGGCCTGCCGTCGTCGGCGATGAACTTCGACCTCGCCAACGCCTGCCTGGGATTCGTAAACGCCCTGACGCTGGCAGCCAACATGATCGATTCCGGGCAGATCAGGTACGCCGTTATCGTCAATGGCGAGGACGCCCAGCTGACCCAGGAGGCCACCCTGGCCCGGCTGCAGCGGCCTGAAACCACCCGCGACGACTTTAACCGCGAATTTGCCACCCTGACACTGGGGTCCGGTGCTGCCGCGGCCGTCCTGGGACCCGCCGACGAGCACCCGGGGGCACACCGGGTGGTGGGCGGCGTGATGCGCGCCGGCACCGAGCACCATGAGCTGTGCGTGGGCGGCATCGACGGCATGCACACCGACACGAAGGGACTGCTCGACGGCGGCCTGCAGCTGGTGGTGGATGCCTGGCATGAAGCCCAGCCCGAGTGGAACTGGACGGCCATGGACCGCTACGTCACGCACCAGGTCAGCAATGCGTACACGCAGGCCATCATCGATGCGATCGACCTGGACCCGGCGAAGGTGCCCATCACCTTCCCGCACTGGGGCAACGTGGGACCCGCGTCGCTGCCCATGACGCTCGCTGCCGAATCACAGTCCCTCGGGGCCGGGGACCGCGTCCTGTGCATGGGTGTCGGTTCCGGCCTGAACACTGCCATGCTGGAAATCGTTTGGTGATCGCCGACTGGCCCGGCGTTGCCGCCGAATGGTCGCGTGAGATCGATGTACCCTCCACGTCGCCTGCCGATGCCCCCGGCTCGGTGCGCCGCTGGCACCTGCTGGACAACGGGGCGAACCTCGCCCGGCAGGGCCTGGCACCGGCCGGGACGCTGCTGTGCGTGCACGGCAACCCCACCTGGTCCTACCTGTGGCGGACCCTGCTGGCCGCCGGATGCGATCCCGCCCATCCCTGGCGGGTGGTTGCGGTGGACCAGCTGGACATGGGCTTTTCGGAGCGCACCGGAACCTTCCGGCGCCTCGCGGACAGGATCAACGACCTGGGCGACCTCACCGCTGCGCTCGGCCTGGACGGGCCCGTGGTCACGGTGGGCCACGACTGGGGCGGCGTGATCAGCCTCGGCTGGGCTTTGGCGCACCAGGAGCAGCTGGCGGGCGTGGTGCTGACAAACACCGCCGTCCACCAGCCAGCCGGTGCCGCCATCCCGCCGGCGCTCCGCCTTGCCCTGCATCCTGCGGTGCACCGGTGGGGCACCACGACGTCGGACGCCTTCCTCCGGGTGACGCACTCATTGGCCCACCCGCCGCTGCCGGCGGATGTCAGGAGCGCCTACATGGCGCCGTACCGCGACGCTTCGCGCCGAACCGGGGTGGGCAACTTCGTGGCAGATATCCCGGTGGACGCCACGCACCCCAGTTTTGCCGCACTCAACGCCGTGGCGGACGGGCTGCACGGGCTTACGGTCCCTGCCCTGATGCTCTGGGGCCCGCGGGACCCCATCTTCTCCGACCGGTACCTGAAAGACCTCCTCACCCGGCTCCCGCACGCCGCCGTGCACCGCTACGAAGGCGCCGGACACCTGGTGGCCGAGGACCGGGACATCGCCACGGCTGTTTTCGACTGGCTGGCCGCGGAGGTTACAGGAAGTGTTGAAGATTTCGGGAGTGCGGCCCAGGCCACCGGCGCCCCGCCCCTGGCCACGGCTCCGGAGGCCGGACAGGGCGCATCCCCGGCTGCCGGCTTCCGGCCCCTTTGGGCGCACCTTCGTGAACGGGCAGCCGGAGCCTCAAGAGGTGAGCAGGCCGTCGTCGAAATGGCTGACGACGGGACCATAGCCCGCTCCCTGACCTGGACGCAGCTGGAAGAGGACGTTGACCGCCTCGCAGCAGGTCTGCGGACGGCGGGAGCAGGGCCGGGAACCCGCGTCAGCCTGATGGTTCCGCCGGGGGTGGACCTCACTGTTGCCCTGTACGCCTGCCTGCGGCTGGGAGCGGTGGTGGTGGTGGCTGACGCCGGCCTGGGCACCCGCGGCCTGAGCCGTGCGGTCAAGGGCGCCACCCCCGATTTCCTGATCGGCATCGACAAGGCCCTTGTTGCTGCCCGGGCCCTGGGATGGGCAGCCAGGCGGATCAGCGTCCGGGACCTGCCGGCCGCCCGCCGCAGACTCCTGGGCGTGGAGACCTCCCTCGAAGCCCTGTCCCGGGCCGGTGCAGCTGCCGGGAAGGGCGATGCGGCCGGCGCAGGTGCCACAGAATGCAAGGATCCGGACTCCCCCGCCGCGGTCCTCTTCACGTCCGGGTCCACCGGGCCTGCCAAGGGTGTGCTGTACAGCCACCGGCAACTCGCCGCAATGCGGGACACCGTGGCGGCAACCTTCGGCCTCCACCCCGGGCACCGCCTGGTGGCCGGCTTTGCGCCTTTCGCCCTGCTGGGCCCGGCACTCGGTACGGTCTCCGTGACACCGGCCATGGACGTCACTGCGCCACGCACCCTTACCGCGCGTGCCCTGGCGGACGCGGCGGCAGCCATCGATGCAACAGCGGTCTTCGCCTCCCCGGCTGCGCTGCGGAACGTCGTGGACACCCGGGCCGGCCTCACCACCGGCGGCGCAGCAGCACTCGAGCGCATCGGGCTGCTCCTCTCCGCCGGGGCCCCGGTTCCGGAGCGGCTCCTTGCAGAGGTGCAGCTGCTGATGCCGTCGGCTTCGCTGCACACCCCCTACGGGATGACCGAGGCCCTCCCCATCACGGACATCAGCTATGGGCAGATCCAGGCCGCTGCGGCGGACGCCGCCGCCGGAACCGTGCCAGGAGCAGGCAACGGTGTGTGCGTGGGCAAGCCCGTCCACGGCGCCCGCGCGGCGGTCATTCCGCTCGCTCCGGACGGCACGGCGCCCGGTACGGTGCCGGTCACCGGGGCCGGGGTCACCGGCGAAATTTTAGTCAGCGCGCCGCACGTCAAAGAGGCCTACGACCGGTTGTGGCTGACGGAACAGCTCAGCGCCGGCCTGGCAGGGTGGCACCGCACCGGCGACGTGGGACACTTCGACGCCGAAGGGCGGCTGTGGGTGGAGGGCCGCCTTGGGCATGTCATCACCGCTCCAGGTGCCGTAGTCACCCCCGTAGGCGCCGAGCAGGCGATCGAACGCCTCGACGTGGTGCGCATGGCCGGGATCGTGGGGGTGGGACCGGCCGGCACGCAGGCGGTCGCCGCCGTCGTCGAGACCCTTCCCCCGGCACGCAAAGCCGGCCCTGCCGGCCCCCAGCTGGCAGGACAGGTGCGCGACGCCGCCCGTGCCGCGGGCGTCGCCGTCGCGGCTGTCCTGGTGGTGCCCGCCCAGCCCACCGATATCCGCCACAACGCGAAGATCGACAGGGCACGGCTGGCCCGGTGGGCCTCCGCCACGCTGGCCGGCGGCCGGGCGGGCACTCCGTGAGGGTCCTGGTCACCGGCGCCAGCGGACTGCTGGGCCGGGCAGTCGCAGGACTCCTGGTGGGCAGGGGCCACGCCGTCACCACGCTCCAGCGGCGTCCCTCGGGAGTAGTCGGCGCTGTGGACCGCTGCGGCTCCCTCTCCGACAATGCCGCGGTCGCCGAAGCCGTCCGCGACGCGGAGGCGGTCATCCACCTGGCTGCCAAAGTCTCCTTCACGGGCCGGGCCGCGGAATTCGACGAGGTGAACGTCCAGGGGACGCGGGGCCTGCTTAAAGCCGCGCGCGGGGCCGGGGTCCGGGACGTTGTGTTCGTGTCCTCCCCCTCGGTGGCCAACTCCGGCGCCGCCATCGCCGGATTGGATGCTGAGCCAGCTGACCCGGTACACGCCCACGGTAACTATTCTCGGACCAAGGCCGAGGCGGAACTGCTGGCCCTGGCCGCGGATGCCCCGGACTTCCGCGTGGCGGCGGTCCGGCCACACGTGGTGTGGGGCCCCGGGGACACCCAGCTGGTGGAGCGGGTGCTGGCCCGCGCCGCCAGGAACCGGCTTCCGCTGCTGGACGCCGGCGCTGCCCTGATCGACACCACGTACGTGGACAACGCGGCCTCGGCAATCGTTGCCGCGTTGGACCGGATGGAGCATATCCACGGCCGGGCACTGGTTGTCACCAACGGCGAACCGCGGCCGGTGGGCGAACTGATCGCCGGAATCTGCGCGGCCGGCGGCGTTCCCGCGCCCTCGTGGTCCGTGCCGGGAAAGGTTGCCCGGCTCGCGGGAACCGTCGTGGAAAAGGCATGGCTCAGGCTGGGCAAGCAGGACGAACCGCCCATGACCAGGTTCCTTGCCGAGCAGCTCTCCACGGCCCACTGGTTCGACCAGCGCCGCACCCGGCAGCTCCTGGACTGGACGCCTGCTGTGTCGATCGACGAAGGACTGGCCCGGCTGGCCGCCCACTACCGTTCCGGGTAACCCAACCGGCGGGGCTGGCCGGGCCCACTCCCTGACCTACCGGCTGGAGGGCGCTACCAGCGGCCGTTGCGGGGCCGCGGCTGGCACACCGGGCAGGTGTGGGACGAGCGGTTCATGAACTGTTCCCTGCGGATGACCGAGTGGATGCCGGCTTCAGCACAGCGCCGGCAGGGCTCACCCTGGCGGCCGTAGGCATTCAGGGACCGGTCGAAGTAGCCGGAGGCACCGTTGACGTTGACGTACAGGGAATCGAAGCTGGTTCCACCCGCTGCAAGGGCGTCAAGCATGACATCGCGCGTGCTGTCGAGGACCCGCTGGGCCTCACCGCGGCGCAGGGTGTCGGTGGCGCGGGCGTAGTGCAGCCGGGCGCGCCAGAGGGCTTCGTCCGCGTAGATGTTACCGATCCCCGAGACAAGGCCCTGGTCCAGCAGCGCGCGCTTCAGACCGGTCCGCCGCTTGCGCAGGCGCTGGTAGAAGAGGTCGAAAGAGAAGGCCGGGTCAAGGGGGTCCCGCGCGATGTGTGCCGCTTCCTCCGCGATCAGGGGCAGCGGCGATTCGGCGAGTCCGCCGGGACCGCCGTCATCCGTGGGAACCATGGCAGTGACGAACAGGCCGCCAAAGATCCGCTGGTCCACGAACCGCAGCTGCTCCGGCATGCCTTCCCGGGGGCTGAGCCGGAACCGGACTTTGAGGTGCTTTTCGTCGGGAACCCCGGGGTCCTGCATCAACAGCTGGCCGCTCATGCCCAGATGGGCCATGAGTGCCACGTGCGGGGTGCCGGGGGTGCGGCCGGCTTGCGTGTTGTCCAGCAGCGGCAGCCACAGGAATTTGCCCCGGCGCACGACGTCGGCCACGGTGGCGCCCTGGAGGTTGCCGATGAAGTCTTCGGTGCCAAGGGCGTGGCGCCGGATCGAGCGTGGATCAAGGACCTCGACGGACGTGATGGTCCGCCCGCGGACCCAGTTGACCAGGCCCCGGCGCACCACTTCGACCTCGGGCAGTTCAGGCACGGGCGCTACTTGGCGGCAACGGAGCCCGTGGAGGGGCTGGCGGCGTCCTGGGCCGCGGTCCCGGTCAGGACCCGCCAGGCGTCCGCAGCCGCTTCCTGTTCCGCTTCCTTCTTCGAGTGGCCGGAGCCCCTGCCATACGCCGTGCCGCCGATGTTGAGGACGGCCGTGAAGGTGCGGGCATGGTCAGGTCCGGAGCCGTCCACCGCGTAGTGGATGCTGCCCAGCTGCCGGCTGGCCGCGAGTTCCTGGATGCTGGTCTTCCAGTCGGTGCCGGCGCCCAGGACTGCGGCGTCCTTCAGCAGCGGTCCGATCAGCCGCATGACCAGCTGGCGGGCGGTTTCAATGTCGTTGGACACATAGGTTGCCCCGATGAGGGCTTCCATGGTGTCGGCGAGGATCGAGGCCTTGTTCTTCCCGTGGGTCAGCTTTTCGCCCTGGCCCAGGTAGATGTACTCGCCAATGCCCAGGCTCCGGCCGATGCCCGCCAGGGCACGCGTACTGACGACGGCGGAGCGCCGCTTAGCCAGTTCACCTTCAGGCAGATCCGGGTTGTCCCGGTACAAGGCATCGGTGACGGAGAAGCCCAGGATGGAGTCGCCCAGGAATTCAAGGCGCTCGTTGGTGGGAATGCCGCCGTTCTCGTACGCGTACGAGCGGTGGGTAAGCGCAAGACGAAGCGTCCCGGCGTCAATAGAGACACCGAGACGCTTCAGAAGCTCTTCAGTTGAAGACATCAGTCAGCCTGTGGGGCCGATTAGACGTCAGCGACCTTGCGGCCCTTGTACTCAAGGAACAGCGCGGTGCCAGCAGAGTCGGTAACGACCTTTGCCTGGTGCGGCAGGCTGTAGGTGACCTGGCCGTTCTCAACGGTCTTCACCAGGTGGGGGGCGGTCGCCTTCCACTGCGAGCGGCGGGCGCGGGTATTCGAGCGAGACATTTTCCGCTTGGGAACAGCCACGGCTAACTCATTTCTCTCTAGACAAACACGTACAAATCAATTTTGCCGGTCAGGCTTAGCCATATCAGCTAGGGCAGCCCAGCGAGGATCCAGGACCTCGTGGTGGTGCCCCGGCTCGTCTTCCAGGCGTACTCCGCATTCGGAGCAAAGGCCCTGGCAGTCTTCCCGGCACACCGGCTGGAACGGCAGATTGGTGACAACCGCGTCCCGCAACACCGGTTCAAGATCGATTACATCGTGCTCGACTCGACGTTGCTCTTCATCTTCTTCTCCGTCCGAGAGCTCAGCGCCCTCGTAGAAGAAAAGTTCTTGCACATTGACCTCGAGGTCATACGCAAGGGGATCCAGGCATCGGCCGCATTCGCCGGTTACTTCGGCGACCACGGTACCTGATACCAGAATTCCTTCGTGTACGGCCTCCAGCCTCAGATCCAGCTCGACATCCGAGCCTTCCTGAACACCAATGAGCGCCACACCAAGATCACCCGGTGCGGGTACATGTTCCTTCAGTGTCCGCATGCTTCCCGGGCTGCGCCCGAGGTCCTTGACGTCGAACGCCAGGGGCGAACCAGCATCTCTGTTAATGAGAACTCCTGTTGAACATATGACCGACGTACCATCTTAGCCCGAAGAGCCACAGGGACTCAAACCGGCACGAGGCAGCGCCGAAGTACCGATCCAGCCTACCGTCTTGGGTGCTGATCCTGCGAAGGCTCGCCGGTGGCCATGCGCCGGTGCACCGACCGGGGGACGTAGTCCGACACGCTGCCGCCAAGCACCGCGACCTCCTTGATGAGGGTGGAGGACAGGTGCAGGTAGCTTGCCTCCGCCGGAAGGAAGACGGTTTCAACGCCGCTCAGCTGCCGGTTCATGGTGGCCATGGGCAGTTCATAGTCAAAGTCGGACGACGAGCGGAGCCCCTTGACGATGGCGGACACGCCGCGCTGGCGGCAGTACTCGGCCAGGAGCCCTTCTCCCACCGGTTCCACCACGATTCCCTTGAGCGATGCCAGGGTTTCACGCGCCATCTCCAGCCGCTCCTCGAGGCTGAACATGTACTTCTTGGCGTAGTTGGTGGAGATGGCGACGATGACCTCGTCAAAAAGACCGGCGGCCCGCGCAATGACTTCGAGATGGCCGTTGTGGATGGGGTCGAAGGAACCGGGGCACACAGCGCGTCTCATGCTCCGAACCTACCTCATCGAAAGGCCGGGATACCATGACTGGATGCATCCACCACGGGAACTTTCCACGCCCCTGGCACCTGCTCCCTGGCAGCGAACGGCGCTCGGAGCGAACCTCCTGGCACCCGACGGCGGGCTGGGGGTGACCATCTTCGAAGAGATGACCACGCTGGCTGTCCAGACCGGCGCCATCAACCTCGGACAGGGCTTCCCGGATGAGGACGGCCCGGCAGAAATCCGTGAGGCCGCACGGGCCGCGATCGCGGCCGGAGCCAACCAGTATGCGCCCGGCAAGGGCCTGCCCGAACTCCGGGAAGCCGTGTCGGCACACCAGGAGCGCTTCTACGGGCTCACTCCGGACCCTGCGGCCGGTGTCATCATCACCACGGGGGCCACCGAGGCCATCGCGGCTTCACTCCTGGCGTTCACCGGCCCGGGCGACGAGGTCCTGACGTTCGAACCGTTCTACGACTCCTACGGCGCAGTCATCGGGCTCTCCGGCGCGTCCCATACCACCGTGCCGCTCGCCGCCCCCGACTTCATGCCGGACCCGGCGGCCCTGGAAGCGGCCTTTACTGAACGGACCAAAGTAGTCCTGCTGAACAACCCGCACAATCCCACCGGCGCCGTGTTCCCGCCGGCCATCCTGCAGCGCGTGGTTGACCTCGCTGCCCGGCACGGCAGCATCATCATCACCGACGAGGTGTACGAGCACCTTACGTTCGGCGTGGCCCACACTCCCGTGGCCACCCTTCCCGGCGCCGCCGCCCGCACCCTCACCATCTCGTCCGCCGGCAAGACCTTCTCCCTGACCGGATGGAAGGTCGGCTGGCTGAGCGGACCGGAAGAGCTGGTGGCGGCCGTCCGGACGGTGAAGCAGTTCCTCACCTACAGCTCGGGCACCCCCTTCCAGGCAGCGATCGCCAAGGGGCTGGCACTGCCGGACGCGTTCTATACGGGCATCGCCGCAACCCTGCAGCAGAAGCGCGACATCCTCAGCGCCGGGCTCCGTGCCGCGGGTTTTGACGTGTTCACGCCGCAGGGGACCTACTTCGTCAACGTGGATACCGCGCCGCTGGGCATCACCGACGCCCTGGACCTGGCGAGGCGCCTGCCGGCGCTGGTGGGGGTCGCCGCCATCCCCGTTCCTGTCTTCTGCCATCCGGAGGGCGCCGAACGGACACGAAGCCTCCTCCGGTTTGCCTTCTGCAAGAAGACGGAAGTCCTGGAGGAAGCCGCCTCCCGGCTGGCCACCCTGCGCGGCCGGCTCTGATGCCCGCCGCCAACGGGTTGCCGGCCAGCCGGTTCCTGCGGACCACCGGCCAGCACGCCACTATCGAACCCGACGCCTTTACCGATGGCGGCTACGTCCTTAGCATCGGTGGCGCTGAACAGTCACACGTCAACCTTGACCGGCCGGAAGACATCTTCTACGAGTACCTGCGAAGGATCGGGCACCTCGTGGACTTCGTGTCCCCGCCCGGGGAGCCGATCAGGGCGCTCCACCTCGGCGCCGGTGCACTGACGCTCGCCCGGTACATCCAGGCCACCCGACCCGGCTCTGTCCAATACGCGGTGGAATTGGAACGCGAGCTGCTCGACTTCGTCCTCCGGCACCTTCCCATGCCGAAGGGCACCGACCTGACCACGATCATCGGTGACGCGCGCGCAGCCCTCGGAGAGCTTCACGCTGACGCTCCGTTCGACGTCGTCATCCTGGACATCTTCTCCGGCCCGGACGCGCCCGCCCACATTGCCGAACGCGGGTTCTACCGTGAGGCACGTGAGCGCCTGGCTCCCCACGGCCTGCTGATCGTCAATGTGGGCGACGAAGCGGCGCTCACACTGGTCCGCAGCCAGGTGGCGGCCATGCGCGGGGCCATGGCGGACGTGGCAGCCTTCGCGGAGGCCGGCATGTTCGAGGGCAGGTACCCGGGCAACATCATCCTCGTGGGGACGCAGGGCCCGTGGCCGGAATCCTGGACAGCTGACCTTACCGCCCGTGGCCCCCATCCTGCCCGGGTCCTCGCCGGAGTGGACCTGGACCCCTTCTCAGGCTAGGCCCCCGGCGTCCGGCCCCGGAGCATCGGCAAGGTCATCGGGAGCAATCGCATCGGGCACGGCCGGTTCGGCGAACCACAACCGGGTTTCGCCGTACTTTTTCTCCGCAAACCGTGCCATCCCTTCCGGCCATCCCGGTTCCGGGGAGCGGGACGAGCGTTCCACCACCACCACTGCGCCCGGGGCCAGGTGGGCGGCCAGCTTCTGCAGCACCGCGGACAGCGGCCCGTCCTCCAGCGGGTAGGGCGGGTCGAGGAAGACCAGGTCCCAGGCTGCGTCCGGGGCGGCACGGTCCAGGAAGGGCTCGACCCTGGAACGGTGCACGGTCACGGCCTTGCGGCCCAGGACGCCATTGATGAGGTCGGCGTTGCGCTGGCACACGGCACTGGCTTTGGCGTCGGATTCCACCAGGTCGACGGTCCGCGCGCCCCGGCTGCCGCTTTCCACCCCAAGGGCACCTGAGCCTGCATAAAGGTCCAGCACCCGGGAGTCCGCGACGACGTCGAAGGCGTCAAGGCGGGAAAAGAGCGCTTCCTTGACGCGGTCGGTGGTGGGCCTGGTCAGGGACCCCGGGACAGCGGCCAGCGTTGTTCCGCCGCCCGCGCCGGCGATGATCCGGGTCACCGCACCCACCGCAATCCGGGCGCGTCCGCCGCGCTGTTGTTGCTAACCGCGTTCAAGGAACGCCTCCTTCTCGGGGTTGAGGTACTTCTCAATCGCATCGGCGAGTTCCAGGTGGCCGGACAGCAAGGGATCGCCGCCGACGATGGCCTGTGCGTCGTCCCGGGCCCGGGCAATCACGTCCTCGTGTTCCAGGACCCGCAGCAGTTTCAGGGTGGAGCGTCCGCCCGATTGGGAGGCGCCCAGGATGTCGCCCTCGCGCCGCAGCTTGAGGTCCTCCTGGGAAAGGACGAATCCGTCGGTGGTGGCGGCGACCGCGTCCAGCCTGCGGCGGCTTGGATGCCCGGGTTCCAGGGCGGTCACCAGCAGGCAGGTTCCGGGCAGTCCCCCGCGCCCCACCCGGCCGCGCAGCTGGTGCAGCTGGGAGATACCGAACCTGTCGGCGTCGAGGATGACCATCAGGGTGGCATTGTGCACGTCCACCCCCACTTCGATCACCGTGGTGGACACCAGGAGCTTGACCTCGTTGGCGGTGAACCCCGCCATGGTCTCCGTTTTCAGGTCCGGATCCTGGCGCCCGTGGAGCGGGGCCAGCGGAACACCGGCCAGTGATGGTTCGGCCAGCAGGTGTTCGACGACGGCGGTGACCGACGCGAGCTCCCGCCCCTCTTCGGCGTCCGCGCCCGGAGGTGCCGCCTCCCCCGGACTGAAGTCGCCGTCGTCGTCCGTCCCAATCTTGGGACAGACGACGTACACCTGGTGGCCGGCGTCGATCTCTTCCCGCGCGCGCGCCCAGATCCGCGCCGCCCACGCAGGGTTTTCGGCCAGCCCGACGAGATGGGTGGTGATGGGCGCCCTGCCCTTGGGCAGTTCATCGAGGGTGGAGGTTTCAAGGTCGCCAAACACGGTCATGGCCACCGTGCGGGGAATGGGCGTGGCGGTCATGACCAGCAGGTGGGGAGGCTTCCTGGCCTTGGCCCTGAGGGCATCGCGCTGTTCCACGCCGAAGCGGTGCTGTTCGTCCACCACGATCAGGCCGAGGTCGTAGAAGGACACGTTGTCGCTGAGCAGCGCGTGGGTGCCGATGATAATTCCGGCCGTACCGGAGGCGGCGTCGAGCATGGCCTGTTTACGTGCAGCAGTTGGCATGGACCCGGTCAGCAGGGTGACCTGGACGGAAGGGCCGTTGCCGCCGGCCAGGCCGCCCAGGAGTCCGTCGCTGGACAGCGGTCCCAGCGTGCGGCGGATGGAATCGTAGTGCTGGGCTGCGAGGACTTCGGTGGGGGCAAGGAGGGCGGCCTGTCCGCCGGCGTCCACCACCTGCAGCATTGCCCGCAGCGCCACGACCGTCTTGCCGGAACCCACTTCACCCTGCAGCAGCCGGTTCATGGGGGTATCCTGCGCGAGTTCCCCGGCCAGGGTCCTGCCGACGGCGGCCTGGCCGGCCGTGAGCGTGAAGGGCAGGTTCCGGTCGAACGCTGCCAGGATCCCGTCACCGACCGGGCGCCGGGCAGTGGCCTCCTCGGCGGCAAGCTGGGCCCGCCGCCTGGCGAGGGCGGACTGGAGCACTAATGCTTCCTGGTAACGGAACCGGTCCCGCGCGCGCTTCCAGTCCGCCGGCGTTTCAGGTGCATGGATGAGCCGGTAGGCGTCCGCCACGGGCAGGAAGCCTTCCCTGGCGGCCACGGCCGGCGGAACCGGGTCCGGCAACGAGCCGAGGTCCAGGGTCTCGAGCAGGGTGCCGATCACCTTCTGGATTCTCCAGGAGGGCAGCTTCGCCGTCGCCGGATACACCGGAATCGGCATCGCGGCCAGCTTCTCCGGGTCGCCGCTGCCGTGGACGAAGGGGTCCTCGTCCAGGACCTGGAAGTCCGGGTTGGTGAGGCCCAGCTGGCCCTTGAAGCTGGTGACCTTGCCCGAGAACAGGGCGCGGCGCCCCTGCAGCAGCTCGTTCTTGGCCTTGAATCCATTGAAGAAGCTGATTTTGAGGGTGCCGGGCACTTTGCCGTGGAAGTCCCGGCCGCCCACCAGCCGGAGCCCCTGCTGCCCGTCGTCGTCGGACACGATGACGTCGGTGATGGTGCCGCGGCGCGCCTGCATGCTCCGGGTGCTGCTGGACAGCACGCGGGCGATGAGGGTGACTTCCTCGTTCAGTGGCAGTTCGCTGATGGCAGTCAGTTCGCCCCGCAGAAGGTAACGGCGGGGAAAGTAGGTCAGCAGTCCCTCAACGGTGGTGATGCCGAGGTGTTTCTCGATGACCGCGGCGGAACGTTTTCCGATCCGCCGTTCCAGGGCCAGGTCCAGCTCAGCGTTCATGCCCGCCGGAGTTCACTGCATCGGCATCCGGGTCGCGCGGCAGGGCCAGTTCACTGATGCTGATCTGGGCCGGCTCGCCGAGGGACCGGATGGTGTCCACGGCCTGGCCGGGCTCCGGGACGTGGACATGGACGCGCCAGCGGTAGTTGCCTTCGGGGTCCGGGCCGCTGCCTACCTGGCTCATGATGACGGACTCGCCGATCTCGTCCAGGCGCTGCCGGAGGGTAGCCGCGTTCAGCGGCGAGAGGCTGATGGTGCACATGACTTCCACGCCGTCATCGTCCGGCAGCGTGGTGTGGATGTGGGGGTCGGAGACGTCGTAGCCGTGCAGGCCATCCAGGAGTTCGTTCTGAAGTTCCTCGCCGAGGACCGCGGAGCGGAGGCAGTCGAGGATCAGGAGCATACCCACGCCCCCAGCATCGACCACATGGGCGGACTGCAGCGCGTCCAGCTGTTCTTCCGTGTGGATCACGGCGGCCAGGGCCCCCTCCACTGCTGCGTCCAGGGCCAGCCCCAGCGCGTGGTTGCTGTCATCGCCGTCCTGCCCGGCGTCAACCGCTGCCGCGGCACGGGCGGCCGCCTCCATGACAGAAAGCATGGTTCCGGGAACGGGATCGCTCAGGGCTGACCAGGCCCGGATCTGGGCGCGGTTCAGCGCCGCCGAGAGGAGCGTGGACGTCAGCCGGGTGTGCCCGGCCAACGGTTCGGCGGCAGCGCACAGGAACACCGAAAACAGCGTTCCCGAGTTTCCCCGCGCTTCCTCCATGGCCGCCTGTCCGGCGATGGCGAGGACTTCGCCGACGTCAACGGGAGCGGGCTGGTCGGCGCCGAACACCAGTGAACGGGCGGCGGCGCGGACCGTGAGGTAGAGGTTGGTGCCGGTATCGCCGTCGGCCACGGGAAAAATGTTGATGGCGTTGAGCCGGTCACTGTGGTTCCCCAGGGCAGTTTCAGCCTTGCCCAGCCACCTCTTCATCGCCAGCGCGTTGGCGGCAACCTTAGTGTGCAAAGTGATCCCATCCCCCGGTGTCCGCGGGCCGGCCCGCCATCAGGACACCCGGGCCGTCGTCGGTACCGAGTGCATGTATCGAGCCTATCGCAGTGAATCCGGGTGGCAGCTGAACGCCGGCAGGGAATGTGGCAAGCAGGCCGTGGTCCTCGCCTCCGCCCAGCACCCACTGCCCGGCATCCGCGCCCAGCAGGTCCGCTGCCGGAGCCAGGCGGGCAGCCAGCTGTTCCAGCCGGCCAGGGTCGAGCGCGACCATGACGTTGCTGGCCTGTGCCAGCCGGCGGCCGTCGCGCAGAAGCCCGTCCGATATGTCGAGCATGGCCGTGGCGCCTGCCGCACGCGCTTCGGGGCCGGCATCCAGTGGCGGCCGCGGGCGGGACTGCAGGTCCACGAAGACACGCTCCGCGGGGCCGAGGTTGTCCACCGGAACGTCAGACTCCAGCAGGGCGAGGCCGGCCGCTGCGTGGCCGGCTGTTCCGGCCAGCGCCAAGGTATCCCCCGCCCGGGCTCCGGAGCGCAGGACCGGACTGCCGCCGTCGAGCGTTCCCAGCACCGCGACTGTCACCGAAATTTCGCTTCCCCGGCCAAGGTCCCCGCCGGCGACCGAGCACTGTGTTGCCCCCAGTCCGCGGATCGCCGCCGTCAGGCCATCCGCGAGATCCTCCACCCACTTCACCGGGGTGTCGACGGGAAGGGTCAGGCTGACCACCATCGACGTTGCCCGCGCCCCCATGGCGTTGATGTCGCTCAGGTTCTGCGCGGCAGCCTTCCACCCGACGTCGAAGCCCGTGGTGCGGTAGCCGTT
Source organism: Arthrobacter sp. NQ7 (assembly GCF_029581595.2). Classification (NCBI taxonomy): domain Bacteria; kingdom Bacillati; phylum Actinomycetota; class Actinomycetes; order Micrococcales; family Micrococcaceae; genus Arthrobacter; species Arthrobacter sp. NQ7. The sequence continues at coordinate 47,982 of NZ_JARFXU020000002.1, forward strand.
GGGCCACTGGAGACGGAAATCCTGGTCCTGGACCTGGGTGTCGATGCTGATGACGGTCCGGCCATCCGGGGCTGCCACGATGGCTGCGTCATCCCCGGGCCCGAGCAGGGTGCTGGAGGTGTGGGACTCCGCCATGCGGAGGCGCGGGAAGATCCGGGCCAGCAGGTCTGCTTCGGACAGGCCGGCAATGGTGGGCTGGCGGTCAACGCGGTTACGGAGGTCTTCTGGCACGCCACTACGCTACCGCGCCGGACCGACATCGTGTCCGTGCGGGGACGGCGGCGGCGATAGGCTGGAACCATGCACCATCCCCATCTGTCCCTGTCCGCCCGTGCCGCCAGGATGGCGATGGTGGGGGGACTCGCCTCTCTCTCCTTGACTGCCTGCTCCGCAGCGGTGGACGTCACCGCCGCCAAGGACGCCGCCAATCCGGCCTGCGCGCCCATGATGGTGGCCCTTCCCGACGCGATCGGCGATTCGAAACTGCGCAAGACCAACAGCCAGGCAACCGCGGCCTGGGGCGATCCGTCGCTTGTCATCCTGCGCTGCGGCGTCAATGTGCCCGGGCCGACGACTGACCGGTGTGTCACCGTCAACGGCGTCGACTGGGTGATCAAGGAAGGCGACCCGGTCTGGACGCTGACCACCTACGGCCGGGAACCGGCCACGGAAATCCTGATGGATCCGGACAAGATCAGTTCCGCAACCGTACTGGCGGATCTGGCAGCGGCAGCCGCCAAGGTCCCTTCCGTGCGGAACTGCGTGGGCCAGGAGGACCTGCAGAACCTGCCGCAAAGCCAGTAGGTTTCGACAGGCTCAACCACCGGCTCAATCACCGGTGGGTGGGCCCACGCCGGCGGGGTTCCCTGGCCGAAGCGAAGCGAGGTTAGGGCGCCGGTGGGTGGGCCCACGCCGGCAGGGTTCCCTGGCCGAAGCGAAGCGAGGTTAGGGCGCCGGTGGGTGGGCCCACGCCGGCAGGGTTCCCTGGCCGAAGCGAAGCGAGGTTAGGGCGCCGGTGGGGATTACCGGAGCCCGGTCTTGCGGTGCAGCGCGAGGTAGATGAGTTCGTCGATCAGTTCGGCGTAGCCCAGCCCTGAGGCTGCCCACATCTGCGGGTACATGCTCTTGGGCGTGAATCCGGGCATGGTGTTGATCTCGTTGATGATCAGCTCGCCCTCGGGCGTGTAGAAGAAGTCCACCCGGCTCAGGCCCTCCGCGCCCACGGCGTCGAAGGCGGCGGCGGCCAGTTCCCGGACCCGCGCGATGGCTTCCGCGGGAATGTCCGCCGGGCAGCTCAGGGATGCGGCATCGTCCTCAACGTACTTGGCGTTGAAGTCGTAGAACTCATGCGTTCCGCCGGCTACCGAGATCTCACCGGGCATGGACGTCCGGGGCGCATCGGTGCCCCTCCCCTCCAGGACGGCGCACTCGATTTCGCGTCCGACGATCCCGGCCTCGATGACGAGCTTGAGGTCGTGGCGGCGGGCTTCCTCGATGGCGGCGTCCAGCTCCTCCAGGGAATCCACCTTGGAGATGCCCATCGACGAGCCGGCACGCGCCGGCTTGACGAAGACGGGGAACCCCAGCCGGTCCACCTGCTTCCGGACAGCTTCCGGGTCCTTTTGCCACTGCCGGTCGGTCACGGCCACGTAGGGTCCAACGTGCAGCCCGGCGGCTTCGAAGACCACCTTCATGTAGTGCTTGTCCATGCCGATGGCGGAGGCCAGGACCCCCGCGCCGACATAGCGGGTATCCGAGAGCTCGAGCAGGCCCTGGATGGTGCCGTCCTCGCCGAAGGGGCCGTGCAGCAGCGGAAAGACAACGTCGACGGCGCCCAGTTCCTGCGGCACCTGGTTGGGCGATGCCACGATCAGCTGGTGCTCGCCGCCGATCTCCGCCAGGGTGACGGTCTCTGATGACGGCACGACTTCGGGAAGCGAGGATGCCGCGAGGGACCACTGGGCGGTTTCGGCGGGCGCGAGGACCCACTGTCCGGTCTTGGCGATCCCGATGGGGATCACCTCGTATTTCTCCTTGTTGATGGCGCCCAGCACGCCGGCTGCGGTGACGCAGCTGACGGCATGCTCACTGGAGCGGCCGCCAAAAAGTACGGCTACGCGCGGTTTCCTGGTGGTGGCCGTTTCCCGGGTGGTGGCTTCGTCGTGGGACATGGTCAGTAATCGCCTTCAGGTTTCAATTCCCGGGACAGCAGGACGGGCCCCAGTTGGTCAACGGACAGTTTGCCTGCCAGCACCGCGACAACAGCGGCAGTGATGGGCATTTCGACGCCGAGCTTGCCGGCAAGTTCGTGGACGGCCTGGCCTGACTTGATGCCTTCGGCAGTCTGGGTCATCTTCCGGCCCACCTCCTCCAGCGTCAAGCCCTGGCCGAGGAGCCTGCCGGCCGTATGGTTGCGCGACAGCGCGGACGAGCAGGTGGCCACGAGGTCGCCGAGCCCGGCGAGTCCGGCCATGGTCTTGGCCTCGCCGCCCAGTGCCAGCGCCAGGCGCGACGTTTCGGCCAGGCCCCTGGTGATGACGGAGGCCTTGGTGTTGTCCCCCATCTCCTTGCCTTCGCAAATGCCCACTGCCAGGGCGATGACGTTCTTTACGATGCCGCCGATTTCGACGCCGACAACGTCAGCTGTGGTGTACGGCCGGAAGTAGGGTGCGGTGCAGCTCCGGGCCAGCCACCCGGCGGTGGCCGGATCCGTGCAGGCAACCACCGATGCGGTGGGCTCCTCGCGGGCAATTTCCATGGCGAGGTTGGGACCGGACACCACGGCGATGCGGTCCGGCGGGAGGTTGAGTTCCTCGCTGATCACCTCGCTCATCCGGGCGTCGGTCCCGAGCTCAAGGCCCTTCATCAGGGAGACGACGACTGCTCCGGGGGCGATCATGTCCTTCCATTCCCGTAGCTGCGGGCGCAGGGACTGGGCCGGAACGGCAAGCACCACCAGGTCGGCTCCGGCAAGGACGCTGCGCACGTCTGTTGACGCCGTGATGCTCCCCGGCAGGACGATGTCTTTGAGGTAATCGCTGTTGCGGTGGCTGGCGTTGATTTCGTCCACCACTTCGGCCCGCCGGCCCCACAGCCTAATGCTGCGTTCGGCGCCGGTGGCAATCGCGGCGTCGGCGAGGATCTTGGCGAACGTGGTCCCCCACGACCCCGCGCCGAGGACGGCCACGGTGCGGGCCGCTCCCGGCTTTGCGTCAGCGGTCACTGGGCTTCCGTTCCGGTGCCTGGCTTCTGTCCGCGGTCCACGAAGCGGCCGTGCTTTGCCTGCTGCTGCTTCGCCGGGTCCCAGCGCTCCGCGGGGGGCTGCGCGCCGCGCAGGCCGGCAAGGAGGCCGGTGATGGCATCCATGATCACTTCGGTGGCCTCGGTCAGCGTCGCCTTGTCCAGCGGGCGCCCGCGGAAGGCGCTCAGGTCTACCGGATCGCCCACCACGACGCGGGACCGTTTCCGGGGAAACAGATGGAATGACTTGCCGTACCGCGGGAACACCTCGTGCGCACCCCAGTGCGCGATGGGAACCACGGGGATGTCGCCTTCGAGGGCCAGCCGGGCAGCCCCGGTGTGGCCCTTCATCGGCCACAGGTCCGGGTCGCGGGTCAGCGTGCCCTCCGGGTAGATGATGATCGCGCCGCCCTCAGCCACGATCTCCTGGGCCACCTGCAGCGACCGGTTGGCGCCCGCCGTCGAGCGTTCCACGGGCACCTGCTTGGTGGCGCGCAGGAGCGCACCCAGGCCGGGGACCTTGAACAGCGCAGCCTTCGCCAGGAAGTGCGGGGCGCGCTTCTGGTTGTACAGCATGTGCCCCACCACGAGGGGGTCGATCTCGGTGCAGTGGTTGGGGGCGGCGATGAAGCCGCCGGCGGGAAGCTTTTCGGTGCCTTCCCAGGTCTTGGACATCATGAGGTTCAGCAGCGGCCGGGCGATGCCGGCGATGAACACAAATGTGGCCCTGCTCTTGGCCGATTCCTTCACGGTCCCGCGCTACTTTGTGGTGGTGATGTCGAAGTCGGCGCCGAGGCCCGCGAGCTTTTCGGTGAACCGCTCGTAGCCGCGGTTGATGATGTCAATGCCGGTGACGCGCGAGGTCCCGGTGGCGGCGAGGGCCGCGATCAGGTGGCTGAAGCCGCCGCGCAGGTCGGGGACGTCGATATCGGTTCCCTTCAGCTGGGTGGGGCCGCTGATCACGGCGGAATGCAGGAAGTTGCGCTGGCCGAACCGGCACGGCACGCTGCCCAGGCACTCCCGGTGCACCTGGATGCTGGCGCCCATCCGGATCAGGGCGTCGGTGAAGCCGAACCGGTTTTCGTAGACCGTTTCGTGGACGATGGAAACGCCTTCGGCCTGGGTCAGCGCCACCACGAGCGGCTGCTGCCAGTCGGTCATGAACCCGGGGTGGACGTCCGTTTCGAGGACCAGCGGGTTGAGCTTTCCGCCCTTGTGGTAGAACCGGATCCCGTCCTCGCCGATGTCCATGCCGCCGCCCACCTTGCGGTAGGTGTTCAGGAAGGTCATCATGTCCCGCTGCGAGGCACCCTCGACGAAGATGTCGCCGCGGGTGACCAGCGCCGCCGAAGCCCAGGACGCCGATTCGTTCCGGTCGGACAGTGCGCGGTGGTTGTAGCCACCCAGGTCACGGACGCCTTCGATGCGGATGGTGCGGTCCGTCTGGACGCTGATGATGGCGCCCATCTTCTGCAGCACGGCGATGAGGTCGATGATTTCCGGCTCGGTGGCGGCACCTGACAGCTCGGTGATGCCTTCGGCACGGGTGGCGCTGAGCAGGACCTGCTCGGTGGCCCCCACGGACGGGTACGGCAGCGAGATCTTGGCGCCGTGCAGGCCCTTGGGAGCCGAGATGTGGATGCCGCCGGGGCGCTTCTCCACGACGGCGCCGAACTGGCGCAGCACATCCAGGTGGTAGTCGATGGGACGATCGCCAATCTTGCAGCCGCCCAGGTCCGGGATGAAGGCCTCGCCGATCGCGTGGATCAGCGGCCCGCACAGCAGGATGGGAATGCGGGAGTCGCCGGCATGGGCGTCGATGGCGGTGCTCGGCGCCGTCTTGGCGGCTTTGGGATCGAGGGTGAGATCACCGTTGACCGGGTCCTTCTCGACTGTCACGCCGTGCAGCTGCAGCAGGGAGGTGACAACCTCGACGTCCTTGATTTCCGGCACGTTCCGCAACACCGAGGGTTCGTTGCCCAGCAACGCCGCCACCATTGCCTTGGGGACAAGGTTCTTTGCCCCACGGACGCTGACGCGGCCTGTAAGCGGGACACCGCCGCGGATTGTCAGAACACTACTCATATACCGGTTTCCTCACGATCACTAGCCCCCAAAACCTTGCAAAGGCTCCAACCAAGCATAGGAGGTCGCGTTACCGAACCGAAATAAGGGGGCACCGGCGGCGGGGCGTGGCGGAACGGGCACCCGCCGCCGGATGGCGCACCCCAGGCTAGGAAAGCTTCGCCGGCAGGGTCTTGGGCTTGAAAGCCGGGCGGGTGGCCTCATAGGCCGTGATGTCGGCTTCGTGCTGCAGGGTCAGCCCGATGTCATCCAGGCCTTCCAGGAGCCGCCAGCGGGTGTAGTCATCGATCTCAAAGGGCGCCACGATGTTGCCGCACGCCACGGTCTTGGACTCGAGGTCCACCGTGACCTGGGTGCCCGGGGCGTTCTCGAGTTCCTTCCAGATGAGCTCGATGTCGTCCTGGGCCACCTGCGCAGCCAGCAGCCCCTGCTTGCCCGAGTTGCCACGGAAGATATCCGCGAAACGGGAGGACAGGACGGCCTTGAATCCATAGTCCTTGAGCGCCCAGACGGCGTGCTCGCGGGAGGAACCGGTGCCGAAATCAGGACCTGCCACCAGGACCGATCCGGTGCTGTAGGGCTCCTGGTTCAGGATGAAGGACGGGTCCTTGCGCCAGGCCGAGAACAGGGCGTCTTCGAAGCCGGTCCGGGTGATGCGCTTGAGGTACACCGCGGGGATGATCTGGTCGGTGTCAACGTTGCTCTGGCGGAGCGGGACGCCGATGCCTGTGTGCTTGGTGAACTTTTCCATGGTGTAGTCCTAGGCTGCGTCGATGCGGATGGCGGCGGGTTCGGGAGCCGGTTCAAGGTCCGACGGCGAGCTGAGCGTGCCGCGCACTGCCGTCGCGGCTGCCACCACCGGGGAGACCAGGTGGGTGCGGCCGCCCTTGCCCTGGCGTCCTTCGAAGTTGCGGTTGGACGTGGAGGCGCACCGCTCCCCCGGTTCCAGCTGGTCCGGGTTCATGCCCAGGCACATGGAGCAGCCGGCGAAGCGCCATTCGGCACCGAAGTCCTTGAACACGCGGTCCAGGCCCTCAGCCTCGGCTTCGAGCCTGACACGGGCCGAGCCGGGCACCACGAGCATCCGGACCTGGGGGTCCTTCTCGCGGCCGCGGATGATGTCAGCGGCGGCGCGCAGGTCCTCGATGCGGGAGTTGGTGCACGAGCCCAGGAACACGGTGTCCACGCGGATGTCCTTCATCGGCGTGCCGGCTTCCAGCCCCATGTACTGCAGCGCACGTTCCGCGGCGGCCTTGGCGTTCTCGTCAGCGAAGTCCTCCGGCGACGGCACGGACTCGGACAGGGACACGCCCTGACCGGGGTTGGTGCCCCAGGTGACGAACGGCTCAAGGGTGTCGGCGTCCAGGTCCACCTGGGCGTCGAAGACCGCGTCGTCGTCGCTTGCCAGGGTGTTCCAGTATTCGACGGCGGCATCCCAGTCTGCGCCCTGGGGCGCGTGCGGGCGGCCCTGCATGTAGGCGTAGGTGGTTTCGTCCGGAGCCACCATGCCGGCGCGCGCGCCGGCTTCGATGGACATGTTGCAGATGGTCATTCGCGCTTCCATGGAGAGGGCGCGGATGGCGGAGCCACGGTATTCCAGGACGTAGCCCTGGCCGCCGCCGGTGCCAATCTTGGCGATGACGGCGAGGATAATGTCCTTGGCGGTGACGCCCGGGCGGAGCGTGCCTTCGACGTTGATGGCCATGGTCTTGAACGGCTTCAACGACAGCGTCTGGGTGGCCATGACGTGCTCCACCTCGGAGGTGCCGATGCCCATGGCGAGGGCACCGAAAGCGCCGTGCGTAGAGGTATGCGAGTCGCCGCAGACCACGGTCATGCCGGGCTGGGTGAGGCCCAGCTGCGGACCCACCACGTGGACGATGCCCTGCTCGGCGTCGCCCAGGCTGTGCAGCCGGACGCCGAACTCCGCGCAGTTGTTGCGCAGAGTCTGGATCTGGGTGCGGCTGGTGAGGTCGGCAATGGGCTTGTCGATGTCCAGCGTGGGGGTGTTGTGGTCCTCGGTGGCAATGGTCAGGTCCGGGCGGCGCAGCTTGCGGCCGGCCAGGCGCAGGCCTTCGAACGCCTGCGGGGACGTAACTTCGTGGACCAGGTGGAGGTCGATGTAGAGAAGGTCCGGCTGGGCGTTGGCACCGTCGCCGTCACCTTTGCGCACCACATGTGCGTCCCAGACCTTCTCGGCCAATGTCTTTGCCATGGCCATCTCCCTTCACTGCTGTTTGGCTGATGAGTCCAACTGAATCAGGACGGCTCCGCGGTGCGCCAGCCGAAAGATTTGCATCTCAGATATTGAGACGGCAATATCATTACATGGACAATTCTAGTGGAGTCGGTGTCATTGATAAAGCAGCCCAGGTGCTCGATGCCCTGGAGGCCGGCCCCACCACGCTGGCGCAGCTCGTCGCCGCCACCGGCCTGGCCCGGCCCACGGTCCACCGCCTCGCCCTCGCGCTGGTCCACCACCGCCTGGTCAGCCGCGATATCCAGGGCCGCTTCGTGCTGGGCAGCAGGCTCGTCGAGCTCGCCTCCGCCGCCGGCGAGGACCGACTGATCGCCTCCGCCGGGCCGGTGCTGATGCAGCTTCGCGATGCCACCGGCGAAAGCGCCCAGATCTTCCGCCGCCAGGGCGACTGGCGCGTCTGCGTCGCGTCCGCCGAGCGTCCCATCGGCCTGCGCGACACCATCCCCGTCGGCACCCAGCTGTCCATGAAGGCAGGATCCGCCGCCCAGGTCCTGCTGGCATGGGAAGACCACGACCGGCTGCTTGAGGGACTGCAGCAGGCGCGCTTCACGCCCACCGTCCTGGCGGGAGTACGACGGCGGGGCTGGGGCCAGAGCCTTGGCGAACGCGAGCCGGGAGTCGCCTCCGTGTCGGCACCCGTGCGGGGTCCGTCCGGCCGGGTGATTGCCGCCGTCTCCATTTCCGGGCCCATCGAGCGGCTGACCCGCCAGCCCGGTCGCCTGCACGCCGAAGTCGTCTGCAATGCCGGCCGCATCCTGACCGAGGCCCTGCGCAAGAACAACGACTAGCGCAGGAACAACGAGGCTTCATTCCGCTCCCCCGGCTTCCTGCGCCGCTAGGCTGTGCCCATGGGCAGCTACGCAGTATTCCTCCGCGGCATCAACGTCGGCGGAATCAATATCAAAATGGCGGATCTCAGGGACGCCCTGAAGAACTGCGGTTTCGCGGACGCAAAGACCCTGCTGGCGAGCGGGAACGTGGTGCTCTCCAGCAGCCTTGATGCGGCAGCCGTGAAGCGCGGGTGCGAACAGTGCCTCCGCGCAGCTTTCGGCTACGAGGCCTGGGTGGTCGTCATGGACGCCGGGCGGGTTGCCGGGCTCGTCGACGCCTGCCCCTATCCTGAGGACGACAGGTCCACCCATACCTACATCACCCTGTCCTCAGACACGTCCGTGCTGGATGAACTGGAAGCGGCAGGGGCTGCCCTTGGGGGCCACGACCAGCAGCGGCTGGGACCCGAGGCGCTTGCCTGGCTGGCCCCGGCCGGCGGAACCCTGGAGAGCCCGTTCAGCAAGATCAGCGCAAAGTCGAAATTTAAGGCCGCCACCACCACGCGCAACCTCCGCACCCTGATCAAGATCCGGGACGCCGCGGCCGCCCTGGCGGACTCCTAGGCGGCGCCCGACTTCTTCAGTGCTTTGTTGAAGGCTGCCAGCCGGGCAATTTCCTCCGCCACCGGCGTCACCACCAATTCCTGGGCCGCTGCCGCAACGGCACTGTTGAGCCGCCGTCGTGCCCTTGCCGCCCGCGCCCGGGCAGCTCCTGCCGCAATAAGCCGGCCCGTGACGGCCAGGAGGATTCCCAGCGCCAGGCCGAGGGCAATCATCAGGGTGGGCACCGGCCACCCCTCAACGCGCGGCACCGCGGGGACCGGCAGCTGGAGGTAGCCCAGGCCGGCCAGGACGCCCAGCCAGCCCAGGCCGCCCACGAGGGTCAGCAGCGCCAGCCACTGGACGACGTTGAAGGCGCCCCACCACCAGGCCCTGCGGTTGGCGCCAAGGTCGGTCCCGGCAATGGCCTGGTCCAGGGCATCGGGCAACCGGTCCCGGCCGGTGCGCGCGGCGTTCCTGATGGCGGCCCGCCAGGGGCCCGGCGCACCCTCACTGGCCGAATCCGCGAATTCCCGGACCGCCGCATCGGCGCGAGCCCGTTCGGGGGCGCCGGCGGGCGGCAATGAGGTCCTGTTCACGGCGGCTGGAGAGCTGCTGCGCAAATTGAGCCGCCGCAGCGGGTCTGCCCGGAACCTGGCGAGCCAGCGGGTCACGGGCCAGCCGGTGCGCCGGACGGACTCAAGGCGGTAGGACTGCCCCACGGCCCGCACCACGGCAGGGACGTTGGCCGCCACGGCAAGTTCCTCCGCCAGGCGCGTCCTTGCCCCGGGGCGGACGCCGGCAGCATCGCCTTCACCGGAAGCACGCCGCAGGACCTCCGCCGCAGCCGTGACGTCGGCCTCCAGCCGCCGGGACTGGGCCTGGCGCTGCAGGGCCACCTTCCGGATGGCTGCCCGGACGTCCTCAATCCCCGCCCCTGTGAGTGCGGATGTGGCAAGTACGCCCACCTGTCCCAGCCCCTCGCCGGCGAGGATCGCGTGCAGGGAATCAAGCACCGGCTGGACATCATCGGCGGGCAGCCGGTCTATCTGGTTCAGGACCACGAGGGTCACGGCACCGTGGGAAGCGTGCGGTGCCAGGAAGCCGTGGTGGACGGCAGCATCCGCATATTTTTGCGGGTCAAGCACCCAGACCATGACGTCCACCATGCCCACCAGGCGCTGCACGATCTCCCGGTTGGACTTATGGGTTGAGTCGAAATCGGGCAGGTCCAGCAGGATCAGTCCTGTCTGCTCGTCGGCGAAGCCGTCCACAGGACCCGCGTGGTGCCGGTTTCCCACCTCCAGCCAGTCCAGGAGGGCCTCGCTGCCCGATGCTCCCCAGACACCTGCCAGCGGTTCCGATGTAGTGGGGCGGCGGGCTGCCGCCGTCGCAATCTCCGCCCCGCTGACGGCGTTGAACAGGGAGGACTTGCCGCTGCCCGTTGCCCCGAAGAAACCCACCACGGTGTGGTCGGCAGACAATGACCGCCGGGAACTGGCGCGCTCCAGGACGTCAAAGACCTGCCGCAGTGCATCATCCGGAAGGATTCCCTCCCCCAGCTCCCGGGCATCCTCGAGCGCCTGGAGCCGGCCGTCCAGCCGGGTGGACTCCCGGGCTCCGGAGTGGCGGCTCACGCGCTCTCCGCCAGCCGGGCAAGGTCACTGGCCTGGGCGGCCAGCCGCTGGGCCCGGGCAGGGTCCTCGGCAGGCAGTCGCTGCAGGAACTTTTGCTGTTCATCCGCCAGGAGTTGCCGGCAGCGCCTGGCAAGGTCCTCACGCGCCTTGTCTGCCATGCGGCGAACCGCATCCTCCCCAAAGACAGCCTCCAGCAGGCGCTGGCCCACCACGGCAGTTCCCCCCGCCACGCCGATTTCGAGGCCGGTCAGTCCGGCGGTCATCGAAAACACCACAATCATGAGTGCAGCCCCCAGCCCGTTGATGCCGAAGGACAGCCACCGCGCCTGGGTCCGTTTTCCCTGGCCCTCGGTGCGGATCAATTCCATGAGCGCTTCCTGCCAGGCGCGGATCTCGGCTGCCGCGCGGTCCGCGAAACCCGGTCCCGTTCCGGAGAGGTCGTCCGCACCCAGCAACTGGCGGCCGGCAGGGTCGGAACGCCAGCGCCGGTCGGTATCTTCCGCGGCGTTTGCTGCTTCGTCCACGATTACCGCCTGCAATCCGGTTTCGATGGCAGCCTCGACGCGCACTGCCGGGGCAGGCTCGCCGCGGAAGAAGGCTCCGAGCCGGTCCCTGAAACGGCCCACGTTCTGTTCAAGGGCGCGGAAGAACTCCCCCGTGCCCACAAAGTCCTGCCAACGGGCCAGCACTTCCCCCCGCAGCAGCGCACCGTCGCGGGTGGCTTCCAGGATTCGGTTGGCGGCATCCGCGTAGGCCGCAGCGGCGTCGGATTCGAGGCGGGCAGCCGCATTGTCCTGTTCACGGACCGCCCCGGCGATTCCGGCAACTCGCCCGGCCAGTGCCCGGACGGTGCCGTTCAGCGTCCGGCGCGCCACCGAGACCCGCCCGGCGGCGTCGGCAGCCAGTGCCGCCAGCCACTCCCGCAGTTCATTGGCCGCGCCGGCAGGCAGCATTCCAGCCGGCTCCAGGACGGTTTCGGCGATGGTGAACAGCCGGCTCCCCGCCAGCCCTTCGCGGTCGAGGAGTCCGCGGAGGTCCTGGCCCACCTCCTGCCCGGCTCCCGGCGGCACGCGGTCCAGCACCACGGCAACGGTGATGTCCCGGGCTGCGGCGTCGAGCAGGAGCTTCCACGGGACGGCGTCTGCATACCGGTTGGCGGTGGTGACGAAGATCCACAGGTCGGCTGCAGCCAACAGTTGACCGGCCAGCAGGCGGTTCTGGTCTGCGATGGAATCGACGTCGGGGGCATCGAGCAGGGCGATTCCTGCAGGGACGGCGGGGTCGGCGAGCAGCACCAGCGACGCGGCGGCGCCGGCCAGTTCACCGGGCTGATTGGCCGAGACGGGACTGCCGGCGAGGGTCCCGCGGGTCCGGGCCAGGCCAGGCAGGACGCGCGGGCCCTCGAACCACGTGGCCTCCGCGGGGTTGTGCAGCAGGATGGGCTGGCGGGTGGTGGGCCGGATGGCGCCGGCCCTGGTAACGGAATGCCCCACGAGGGCGTTCACCAGGGTGGACTTGCCGGCGCCGGTGGAACCGCCGACGACGGCGAGCAGCGGGGCGTCCAGGCTGCGGTACCGGGGAAGGATGTAGTCATCCAGCTGGGCCAGTGCTGTCGTGGTTTCCCTGCGCACCCGGTCCACGCCGGGCAGGGCAAGCGGCAGCGACACATTGTCCAGGCCGCCGCGGATCTCCTCCAGCAGCGCCAACGCCGCCGCGGTGTGCTGCTCCGGCGGGACAGGGCCGTGCTCGTTGTGGGAGGTCACAGCAACATCATGCCAGTTGAGGCGCCAAGGGGACCGGAGCCGGCGTGTCGACCGGCGGGGATTTCCCGCGCGTCTCCAGACGGACGTGATGGGGCGTTCCGAAAAACACGGCGGGACGTGATGGGGCGTTCCCAAAAACACGGCGGGACGTGATGGGGCGTCTGGGCCAACAGGCTCTGTTTTTGGGATAACAAAAATGGTCCCGGGCTGTTGCCCGGGACCATTCTGTTGGTGACCCCAGCGGGATTCGAACCCGCGTTACCGCCGTGAGAGGGCGGCGTACTAGGCCGCTATACGATGGGGCCAGGTACTTTTGACAGCGTTTCCGCTGTTCAGCTCAGTGAGTATTTCACACACCTCGCTATGGTTTCAAATCGGCGGACCGGATGGAAACCTGCTGCTTTGGGGCTGAAAATCAGCCTTCAAACCAGAGCTGGGATACCAGGACTCGAACCTAGAATGACGGTACCAGAAACCGTAGTGTTGCCAATTACACCATATCCCAATGGCACTTTCGGGCCGGTTTTCAGGGCATTTTCCCTGCTCCGTGCGCCTCAGCACGAGAAATTACTTTACCCGAGACTTTCGGCTGGCACAAATCGGGACGCGCCCGGGCAGAAGATTCCTTCGTCGGCCGATCCGCCGCAACCCTTGCGACCGGCCCGAGGCTATGGTTACCCTCGAGTAAGTTACCCATCGGTAACAACTCCCCCGGCCCTGTTGAGCGGGCCCCCACGAGGAAACGGGAACACCTTACCACCCACGGTCCATACCCCCGGGCAGCGTCGTCCGGCGGAAAGTTAGGAAGTGTCAGCGTTGACAACCCGCACTGAAACCATGGCAGTAACCAAGCCCGGAACCCGGTCCAGACCGATCGCCATCATCGCGCTCTCCGTGCTGCTGACCCTGTTCATAGCCTTTTACACCTACCTCACAGGCCAGATCTCACATGGAGCCGCCCAGCTGATGGACGGCGCCGAGCAGGCGGCCTCCGGAGCTGCCCAGCTCAAGGATGGTTCAGGCCAGCTCGCCACCGGCGCGGGGGCAGCAAACAAAGGTGCAGCCCAGGTGGAGGACGGCGCCGCCAAAATCAAGGAAGGCAGCTCTGCACTCAACGCCGGGGCTTCAGCCCTCCAGGCGGGCGCCGGCAGGATTTTCTCCGGCGTCAGGGACCAGCTTGCCCCAGGGGTGGACAAGCTGCACGCCGGCACCACGAAGCTTCAGAACGACGTCCTGAACAAGCTGGTGCCCGGCGTCTACCAAGTGGATGACGGGGCTCGGAAACTGCAGGCAGGCGCCGTCGCCCTCTCCGCAGCCCTGACGCCCACGCAGGCCGGCAACGCGCCGGACAACCTTGCCGACGGTGCGGGGCAGCTGGCGGCGGGCAGTGGGCAGCTCGCGGCGGGTGCGGCCCAGCTGGACGCCGGCGCAGCGGGCCTGGCCGCCGGGACTGCAACTCTGAAAAACGGGACAGCCCAGCTGAAGGGTTATCCCGGAGCCGGCAACGACCCCACCAAGGGCGATGGACTCGCCGCGCTCAGCCAGGGCCTGGACCAGCTCGAGGCCGCCGCCAACGGCCCAGGGGGCCTGGTGCCGCTTGCGGTGGTCAAGGACCAGATTGCCAAGCTTGCCGACGGCGGGCGGCGGGCCTTCGCAGGGGCGGCCCAGCTTGATGCGGGGGCAGCAAAGCTCAATGACGGCGCTGGTCAGCTGAAGTCAGGAACGGCCAGGGTGAGCACGGGAGCCAGCCAGCTGGACACTGGTGCGGGGCGGCTGAAGGCAGGCTTCGCAACCCTGGCGGAAAAGCTTAATGCGACAGACCCGCAGAACCCAGGCGTGGTGCTGGGTACCTCCATGCTGGCCGAGGGAACGGCGAAGATCCGGGTGGGTATGGACGGCGTGCCGGGCGATCCGGACCGCCCCGGGCTGATTTATGCCGCCAACAACCTCCAGGACGGGACCACCAGGCTCAGCGCGGGAATCAATGGCGGCGGCGATCCGGCGGACCCCGGCCTGCTGGCGGGAACCCAGGCGCTCGCGGACGGCACCGTGGCCCTCAGTGGTGGAACCGGCCAACTGCAGTCAGGTTCAGCGCGGCTGGCCGATGGAACCGGGCAGCTCGCCGACGGCAACAGCAAGCTGGATGACGGGTCGGGCAAACTCGCTGACGGGGCCGGAAAGCTCGCCGACGGCAATGCACGGATCGCCGCCGGCACCAAGGAACTGCACACCAAGGTGGCGGCCGTGTCGCCGTCATCATGGCTGGACAACCCGGCCGTGGCGCTGTTGCTGGTCGGGTGCCTGGTGGCCGCTGCGGCCGTGGCGTACCTGGTCCTGCGGCGGCGGGCCCTGCGGCCCCGCGCGTAGCCCGGGGCTGTTATCGAAGGAACAGCGGGAGAAGATCGGCCAGGGTGCTGACGGCGGTGCCGTCGAAGCCCTCAACAACTTCACCCACCCTGTTGAGCCACACGCCTGCCAGCCCTGCCGCCGTCGACCCTTCCGCATCCAGGAGGCGGTTGTCACCCACGTAAAGTGTTTCGGCAGGGCTGGTGCCGAGCAGGCGGACGCCTTCGAGGTAGATCGCCGGGTCGGGTTTGGCGACGCCGAGGGTGTCCGTCCCCACCAGGTGCTTGACGCGCTCCAGGCCGGCACCGTCCAGCTTGGCCCGCTGGTAGTCGTGGACGTTGTTGCTCACGGCACCGTAGGGGATCCCGGCGCGGTCCAGTGCATCCAGCAGGGGCGCCACATCCGGAAACGGCTTGACGTAGGCAGGCTGCTTTTCCATATAGGCGGTCAGCCACTGGTGTGATTCCTCGCCGTCGGAAAGGTCAACGCCGAAGTGGCCCAAGGCTGCCCTGCCCCGAAGCAGCCGCTGCTCGTTGAACGTGATCTCCCCGGCCAAGTACCGGTCGTAGTAATGCGTTGTTTCGTGGGTGAAAATACGCCCGAACCGCTCCCACCCGGCCTGGTCCAGGCCGGGCAGGAGATGTTCGCTGACCTCCCGCAGGGCGGTGGTCATGGAGTACTCGAGGTCCACCAGGGTGTCGTCAATATCGAACAGGACACCGCGGACAACGCCGAAGCGGATATCCGGGGTTCCGGCCGGTGCCTCGCTGGGAGCCGTCATCAGCCGCGGAAGGCGCGGAGCCGGCGCAGGGAAGACTCCTTGCCCAGGATCACCATGGACTCGAACAGCGGCGGCGACACGCGGCGGCCGGAGACTGCGGTCCGCACGGGGCCGAAGGCAAGGCGCGGCTTGATCCCCATGTCTTCCACGAGGGCCTGCTTCAGGGCGGACTGGATGTTCTCCGCCGTCCATTCCGCCAGCGGTTCCAGTGCGGCGATGGCGGCATCGAGCACCTCGGGAAGGTTGGCCGGCAGGCCCTTGCGGGCGTCATCGGCAATATCGATGGCGTCGTCGGCCTTGAACAGGAAGGCGAGCATGTCCGGGGCTTCACCCAGCAGCGTGATGCGCTCCTGGATCAGGGGCGCGGCCTCGGTGAGGATCTCTTCCTCGCGGTCCGTCAGGATTTCCCCCACCAGGTCCGCTTCGCGCAGGTAGTGCGCCACGCGGTCGCGGAACACCGTGGGCTCGAGCATCCGGACGTGGGTGCCGTTGATGGCTTCGGCCTTCTTCAGGTCGAAGCGGGCCGGGTTGCCCAGGACGTCGTGGATGTCGAAGTGCTCCACGAGCTGCTCGACGGTGAAGATGTCCTCGTCCGCGCTCAGGGACCAGCCCAGCAGGGAGAGGTAGTTCAGCAGGCCTTCGGGGATGAAGCCCCGCTCGCGGTGCAGGAAGAGGCTGGACTCGGGGTCACGCTTGGAGAGCTTCTTGTTGCCCTGGCCCATCACGTAGGGCAGGTGGCCGAACTCCGGCATGTACTCGGCAACGCCGATGGCGTAGAGCGCCCGGTAGAGGGCGATCTGCCGGGGCGTCGAGCTGAGCAGGTCCTCGCCGCGCAGGACATGGGTGATGCCCATGAGTGCATCATCCACCGGGTTGACCAGCGTGTAGAGCGGGGCGCCGTTGGCGCGCACCACGGCGAAGTCGGGCACGGATCCGGCCTTGAACGTGATGTCGCCGCGGACCAGGTCGGTGAAGGTGATGTCCTCGTCCGGCATGCGCAGGCGGAGGACTGCCTGCCGGCCCTCTGCCCGGTACTGCGCCAGCTGCTCTTCGGTCAGGTGCCGGTCAAAGCCGTCGTAGCCAAGCTTGGGGTCCCGGCCGGCGGCTCGGTGGCGCGCCTCGATCTCCTCCGGGGTGGAGAAGGATTCGTAGATGAAGCCGCCGTCGTGCAGCCGCTTGATGACGTCCTGGTAGATGTCGCCGCGCTGGGACTGCCGGTACGGCTCGTGCGGGCCACCCACCTCAACGCCCTCGTCCCAGTCGATGCCCAGCCACTTCAGCGCGTCCAACAGCTGGTGGTAGCTCTCCTCGCTGTCCCGTGCCGCGTCCGTGTCCTCGATCCGGAAGACCAGCGTGCCCTTGGTATGGCGGGCGTAGGCCCAGTTGAACAGGGCGGTCCGGATCAGCCCCACGTGCGGGGTGCCCGTGGGCGAGGGGCAGAAACGCACCCGGACGGGGGTTTCTGCGGTGACGGGCGGGATGGAGGCGGCAGGTGACGAAGAAGCGATACTCATAGTGGCTTCAACTTTACCCGCCTGCCCGGGTGCCTCCTTCCCGCCGGCGGCCCTGCCTAGCGGCGGACGATGGGGTTGGAGAGCCGCCCGATCCCTTCGATTTCGACCTCGAAGCGGTCGCCCTCCTTGACCAGCCCCACTCCGGCAGGGGTACCGGTCATGATCACGTCGCCAGGGAGCAGGGTAAACGCCTGCGAGACGATGGACACCAGTTCGCGGACGCCGCGGATCATCTGGCTGGTGCTGCCGTCCTGGCGCACCTCGCCATTGAGCCTGCCCTGGATCTGCAGGTCCTCCGTATCCAGGTCGGTCTCGATCCAGGGCCCCAGCGGGGCGGACGTGTCGAAGCCCTTGGCGCGCGTCCACTGCAGGTCCGTTTTCTGCACGTCGCGTGCGGTGAGGTCGTTACCGCAGGTGTACCCGAAGATGACGTCGTCCACGCGGTCTTCCGGAACGTCCTTGCAGATGCGGCCGATCACCACGCAGAGTTCGGCTTCGAAGGAGACTTCCTCGGAGAATTCGGGCAGCACGACGGGGTCGTTCGGACCCACGACGGCGGTGTTCGGCTTGAGGAACAGCAGCGGCTGGGCGGGCACCTCGTTGCCCAGTTCGCGGGCGTGCTCCACGAAGTTCCGGCCGACGCCAATCACCTTGCTACGGGGGATGATCGGGGCCAGCAGCCGGACGTCCTCCAGCTTGTGCCGCACGGAGGTGCGCTCCACTCCGTTGAAGAAGGGGTCGCCGTGGATGACAGTGATTTCCTCACTGCCCGGTTCACCTTCCACAACGCCGTACAGGGGATCGGAATCGACTACAAACCTGGCAATACGCATGGCTCCTACCCTACCGTCCCAGCGGCAGCGCCCTGCCCGTCGCCGCCGCGCAGGTAGGAAAGCTGCGCGGCCACGGAGAGTTCGGCAGCACGCCGGACGGAAGGCCCGACGTCGGCATAGACGGCGTCAGTGACGTCACCGACGGACGCGTCGCGGCCCAGCCGGTGCAGCACCGCGCGGATCTGGGCCAGCCGTTCCTCCCGGTGTGCCCGATAACTGCGCGCAATGGCTTCAAGGGACGGCAGGGCCGGGCCGTGCGCCGGGAGGACGGTGGCCGGCCCGAGCGCCTCGAGCCGGTCCAGCGAGGCAAGGTAGTCGCCCAGCGTGCCGTCGGGATAGTCCAGGACGGTGGTTCCGCGGCCCAGGACGGTGTCGCCGGTCAGCACCGAACCGGCCGGTCCGTCCGCGGGCAGGTGGAAGCAGACGGAGTCCGAGGTGTGGCCGGGCGTGGCCAGGACTGTGATCTCCACCCCGGCTGCCCGGAGGACATCCCCGTGGGCCAGGGGCTCTCCCCCGCCGTGGCAGTGGGTGGGGTCCGCGGCCCGGACCGGCGCCCCGGTCACTGCGTGCAGGCGGGCGGAGCCGGCGGTGTGGTCGGCATGGCGGTGGGTCACCAGGATGAGTTCGACGGCGCCGGCACCGGCAAGTGCCCGCAGGTGCGTTTCGTCCGCCGGGCCGGGGTCGACGACCACCACGGAGTCTTGTCCGGGGGCGGCCAGGACGTAGGAGTTGGTGCCGTCCAGGCTCATGGGGCCTGGGTTTGGGGCAAGGATGAACTGCGAAAGCGGGGAGCTGCGCTGCAGGCCGGGGCCGGAAACAGAGGTCACTGACCCATCCTTGCAGACGGAAACGGCGCCTGCCGGGACCAAAGCCCGGCAGGCGCCGTCGTACGTCCTGCGAGGAGAACTAGGCCACGCGGGTCAGCCAGCCGTGGGTGTCCGGCTCTGCGCCGGTCTGGATGCCCAGGAGCTTTTCCCGGATGGCCATGGTGGTCTCCCCCGCTTTCGCGTCCTCGGAGCCGATGAACTCGGTGGCGTCCTTGAGGACGCCGATGGGTGTGATCACGGCTGCGGTGCCGCAGGCGAAGACCTCGGTGATGTCGCCGGAGGCAACGCCGTCGCGCCACTCGTCCAGGGTGATCTTCCGCTCCGCGACCTCGCGGCCCATGTCCTTGGCCACCTGGATCACCGACATCCGGGTGACGCCTTCCAGGATGGTGCCGGTGAGGGCAGGCGTAACGAGGGAACCGTCCTTCATCACGAAGAACACGTTCATGCCGCCCAGTTCCTCCACGGCGTCATCATTGAAGTGGTCAAGGAAGAGGACCTGCTTGCAGCCGTTGGCCTCCGCCTCCTGCTGCGCGATGAGCGAGGCCGCATAGTTGCCGCCGCACTTGGCGTCGCCGGTGCCGCCGCGGCCGGCGCGGGCGTACTGCCGCGAGATCCAGATGGAGACGGGCTTCAGCTCGCCGCCGAAGTAGTTGCCGGCGGGTGAGGCGATGACGCGGAAGGACACCTCGCGGGCGGCGCGCACGCCCAGGAAGGCCTCTGTGGCGATCATGAAGGGCCGCAGGTAGAGGGCCTCGCCGTCGCCGGAGGGCACCCATTCCTTGTCGACGGCCACCAGTTCGCGGATGGCGCCGAGGAAGTACTCGGCCGGCAGTTCCGGCAGCGCCAGGCGGCGGGCGGACTTGTTCAGCCGCGCCGCGTTGGCCTCCGGCCGGAAGGTCCAGACGGAGCCGTCGGCGTGCCGGTAGGCCTTGAGCCCTTCGAAAATCTCCTGGCCGTAGTGGAAGACGGCGGCGGAGGGGTCCAGGACGATCGGACCGTACGGTTCGATCCGGGCATCGTGCCAGCCGCCGTTGCCGTCCGCGTCAACGCTGTAGTCGACGACGGCGGTGTGGTCGGTGAAGTAGTTGCCGAATCCCGGGTTTGCCAGGATGGCTGCACGCTCTTCGGCGGACTTCGGGTTGGCCGAAGGCTGCCGGGTGAATTCGACGCCATGGGCGGTCTGGGTCATGGTTCCTCCACGATCGGCCGCCCTTGGTTCAGCGCTGAACGGCGGGGCGGCATTTGGTGATTCGAGACAAGCTTACGCCCGATGCCGGAGGCCCCGGCGCGGGCTAGAGGCCGGCGGCGATGGCGTCGCCGATGGCGCTGGTGCCGCGTGCGGTGCCGTCGCGCTTTTCGACGTCGGCAACCACGGCGGCTTCGATCCTCCGGGCGGCTTCGGTGTAGCCAAGGTGGTCCAGCAGGAGGGCCGCGGAGAGGATGGCCGCGGTGGGGTCGGCCTTGCCCTGGCCGGCAATATCCGGGGCGGAGCCGTGGACCGGTTCGAACATGGACGGCGCGGTGCGGTCCATGTTGATGTTGCCGGAGGCCGCCAGGCCGATGCCGCCGGTGATGGCCGCGGCGAGGTCGGTGATGATGTCGCCGAACAGGTTGTCCGTGACGATGACATCGAAGCGGGACGGGTCTGTCACCATGAAGATGGTGGCGGCGTCCACGTGCAGGTAGTCGTGGGTGACCTCGGGGAACTCCTGTGCCACGGCTTCGACGGTGCGCTTCCAGAGGTGGCCGGCGAAGACCAGGACGTTGTGCTTGTGCACCAGGGTGACGTGCTTGCGCTCCCGGGCGCTGGCGCGGCGGAACGCGTCGCGGACAACGCGCTCCACGCCGTGTGCGGTGTTCAGCGAAACCTCGGTGGCAACCTCATGCGGGGTGCCGGCGCGCAGGGTGCCGCCGTTGCCGACGTAGGGGCCTTCGGTACCTTCGCGGACCACGATGAAGTCGATGGTGCCGGGGTTGGCGAGCGGGCTGCCGACGGTTCCGTACAGCCGGGAGGGGCGCAGGTTGACGTAGTGGTCAAGGCTGAAGCGGAGCTTGAGGAGCAGTTCACGCTCGATGATGCCGGACGGTATCCGGGTGTCGCCGGGAGCGGCCCCGACTGCGCCGAAAAGGATGGCGTCGCGGGTCTTCAGGTCCGCCAGCACATGGTCCGGAAGGGTTTCGCCGGTGCGCAGCCAGTGCTCGGCACCCAGTTCGTAGTGCGTGGGCTTGAGCTCCACACCCTCCGCGGCCACAGCCTTTTCCAGGACTTTGAGGGCTTCGGCAATGACCTCGGGGCCGATGCCGTCGCCGGGAATAACTGCAAGATCGATGGAGGATGCGCTCATGTCTTCAGGGTAGCCAAGCCATCCATATGCTGGTCAACCTGTCTCATTTTGTGGACACGAGCGCATCCCCGCGCGGGCTGCGGGAGCGTTACTCCGCCGGTTCCTCGAATTTGGGGAAGACGGGGGCGGGCGCCGGCAGCGGGGTGCCCGGGACGATCGGGGCGGCGATCGCCGCGAACAGCCGGGCATCGCCGTCCGCCTGGCCCAGGGCGTCAAGCAGTTTCGCGGTGGCGTCCGGCATGACGGGCTGGGACAGGATGGCCACGATCCGCAGCACCTCGAGCGTCACGTACAGGACGGTGTTCATGCGTTCGACGTCGGTCTTCCGCAGCACCCACGGCGCCTGCTCGGCGAAGTAGGCATTGGTGTGGTGCAGCACGGCCCAGATGGCCTCCAGGGCGCGGCTGAATTCCTGCTTGTCGAAGGCGGCCCGTGCCGCTTCCAGCAGTCCGTTGGCCTGGGCGAGGATGGCAGCGTCCGCGGCCGTGAACTCCCCCGGAGCGGGCACGGCTGCACCGCAGTTCTTGGCCACCATGGACAGGGACCGCTGGGCGAGGTTGCCGAAGTTGTTGGCCAGGTCGGCGTTCATCCGGCCCACGATGGCCTCATGGTTGTAACTGCCGTCGGCGCCGAACGGCACCTCGCGCAGGAAGAAGTACCGCACCTGGTCCAGGCCGTACCTGGCCACGAAGTCTGCCGGGGCCACCACGTTGCCCAGGGACTTGGACATCTTGACCCCGTTGTTGTGCAGGAATCCGTGGATCATGACCCGCTTGGGCAACTCCAGCCCGGCGCTCATCAGGAAGGCCGGCCAGTAGATGGCGTGGAAGCGGGAGATGTCCTTGCCGATGATGTGGACGTCGGCTGGCCAGTACTTCCGGAACTTCTCCGACTCCGTATCCGGGTAGCCAACGCCGGTGAGGTAGTTGGTCAGCGCGTCCACCCAGACGTACATGACATGCTTGTCATTGCCGGGGACCGGCACTCCCCAGTCGAAGGTGGTCCGGCTGATGGACAGGTCCTCCAGGCCGCGCTTGACGAAGCTGATGACCTCGTTGAACCGGTACTGCGGGGCGCCGAACTCGGGGTGGGACCCGTACAGGGCCAGGAGTTTGTCCTGGTAGGCGGACAGCCGGAAGAAGTAGCTCTCCTCCGCCGTCCAGGTGACCTCGGTGTCCGTCTCTTTCGAGTAGCGCACGCCGTCGTCCTTCACCACCGTTTCATCCTCGGCGTAGAACGCCTCGTCCCGGACGGAGTACCAGCCCTCGTACTTGTCCAGGTAGATGTCGCCGTTGGCTTCCATCTTCTTCCAGATGGCCTGGGACGCCGCGTAGTGGTCCTCGTCCGTGGTGCGGATGAAGCGGTCGTAGCTGATGCCCAGGGCGGCATGCGCCGCCTTGTAGACCTCAGCGTTCCGGTTCACCAGCTCCTTGGGCGTGATGCCTTCCTTTTCGGCGGTCTGGGCAATCTTCATGCCGTGCTCGTCCGTGCCGGTCAGGAACATCACGTCATAGCCGTCCAGGCGCTTGAACCGCGCCATGGCATCGGTGGCTATGTACTCGTAGGCGTGGCCGATGTGCGGCACCCCGTTGGGATAGGTGATGGCCGTGGTGATGTAGAACGGCGTTTTCTCTGAAGCTGTCACGGTCGGACGGTTACCTTCGGTACGGAGGGGTGGGCTAGATCAGTTCTGTCAGGGTATCGCTGAGCCGGACCAGTTCGTGGTCGTGCGAGGCCACCAGCACGGCAATGCCGTCATTGGTGGTGTCCTTCAGGATGCTGATGATGCGGTTGGCGGAGGCGCGGTCCAGGGATGCGGTGGGCTCATCCACCACCAGGACCCTGGTGCCAAGGATCAGGGCGCGGGCAATGGCCACCCGCTGCCGTTCACCGCCGGACAGCTGGGCCGGGCGGTGCCGCATGCGCCGGCCCAGTCCCACCAGATCCAGCAGGTCCTTGGCCATGTCGCGCCTCTGGTCCACTTCGCCGTCGGGGACGGCGGGCAGGAGCACGTTTTCCAGAGCGCTCATGCCGTCGATCAGGGCACCGCCCTGGTCGACGTATCCGATGAGGGCACGACGGCGGTCGGCGATTTCGTCGTCGCCCATGCTTTCGAGGGAATCGCCTTCCCAGAAGACCCGGCCCGACGTCGGCAGGGTAAGTCCTGCGCCGACGGTGAGGATGCTGGTCTTGCCGGATCCGCTGCGGCCGGCGACGCAGTGCATCTCGCCCGCGTGCAGCGTCAGGTCGAAGCCTTCGACGACGCTGACGGCCTCGGCCCCGCCCTTGCCGCCGCCGTAGCGGATGGTGATGTCGCGCATCTCCAGCGGGGTGGCGTGGTCCGCGGACTTGACGATGGTGTTCGCACGGGTCTGCAGGGGGACCTCGTTGGAGCCGCTCCGGCGGCTGCGCTGGACGTTCGTCGGGTTTGTCATTGGACTACTTTCGTTGCAATCGGTATCCAGCAAATTACAGCCAGCAGGCCGGCCACCGCAGCCCAGATGGCTGCGTAGGGGGCCAGCAGCAGGCCGATGCCCAGGGCGCCCAGCACGCCCAGGGGCAGGGCCACGGTTCCCACCAGCGCGTTTTCGAACAACCGGACCTGGCGGAGCATGTCCGGGTTCCAGCCCATGGCCTGGAGGATTCCCAGGTACTGGCGCTTGGCGTTGAGCTCGAAGCGGCCCGTCACGAGGGTCAGCACAAGTCCCACGGCCACGCCCGCAAGCGCCAACAGGATGCTGGGCAGGGTGACGCTGGCAGCGGCCAGGCCGCTGAGGGCGCTGGCTCCAGCTGCCCGCGGGATGTCGATCAGCAGGGCGATGAGGCCGCCCACGGCCGCGCCGAAGACGCCGACGGCGACGGCCAGGGCAAGGGTGTTGAACTTGTTCGTGGACAGCTGCCGGTTGGCGAAGGTCAGCGGGGAGTCAACCGGGATGAGCCGCTCGTCATGCTGCGGCTCCTGGTCGATCTCGTCGCGGTGGCGCAGCTGCTGGGCCGCAAACAGTGCGGCGCCGCAGTACAGGACCAGGACGGCCGCGCACACCAGCGCGGTGGCCAGGCTCCAGCTCAACAGGCTCAACAGGATGCCGACTGCGGCAAGGAGCACTGCCCCCACGCCGAATTCCTCCAGCACCCAGCTGCGGATCCGCCGCTGCGTCCATCCCATGGCCCGCAGGGTGCCCGCTTCGCTGCGGCGCTTCCGGATGTAGCTCACGGTGGACGCGCCGGTCAGCAGGGCCGCTCCGCACAGCGTCAGGAAGAGCAGGGTGATGTTGGTTCCGGAGAGCGCCCCCGTGACAGCTTCGGCGGCGTTCTGCCGGACCCAGGACTGATTCACGGTTCCGAGCGCGGACTCCTTGCCGGCTCCGTCCTTCGAGTAGCCGGGGACGAAGATACTGGTGTCCTCGCGGGCCGACCCGGCCACCACGGTGGCGTCAAGGCCCATGTCGCGGATCTCGGCGGCAAGCTTCTCAACCTCCGGCTGGGCGTCCTTCCAGCTGCCCGGCGCCTTGGCGCGGACGCGGACGGCATCGATGACGGCGGCGTTCTGCTTGTAGCCGCGGGCAGCTGCCAGGCCGTAGTAGTCGGTGATGGCGCCGGCGGACTGGCTGGCCAGCCCCGTGGCGCTCAGCGAAGGCTTCAGCTCTGCCTGCGGCACGTCCTTGCCGGCGGCATCCTTGACCAGGGAGAACGGCGTGGGGTCGTACCCGCCCAGCGGGAGCTTGTTGACGTCGCCGGATGCTGCCTCCACGGCTGCCGGGTCGAAGGTGCCGTACACCATGGGAAGCGGTGTTGCGGCCTGCTGCTGGCCGGTGGAGAGGTTGTCCCGGTAGGACCGTTCGTCCACCGGGTCGCGCTGGGTCTGGTCAACGGGCGCGCCGTTGGCTGCCTTGTCCGGCAGGCGGTTGACGGTGACCCATTCGCCCGGCACGGCGGCCTTGTCCACGGCGCCGTTGGCCGCGGTGTCACCGTCCGTGTATTTGGGGGCACCGGCGAAGTCGGTGCTCCACTTGGCCGGCGTGTACAGGCCGGGGTTGAAGTTGCCGTTGTTGCCCAGCAGGGACGAGTGGTCGGTGGAGCCCGGCCAGGACAGCACGAACGGGTCCTTGGAGACGAACGGCAGGTAATCCTTGCCCAGGGACTTCGACACGGTGCCGACGTCCTTGACCACCTTGCCGGCGTCGTCGATTTCCTCGATCTTGACGTTGTACTTCAGGTCCAGGGACGTGCCGGAACGCACGATCAGCGGAACAGCCTGGGAGCCGCTGGTCAGCTGGCCCGTGCGCTTGGCCTGCTGGTACTGGGTCATCAGGGGGGCCCAGTACTTGAGCTTGACGCCCAGGAAGTCCGGTCCCTCCTTGAGCTGGTCCATGCTGATGCCGTTGGTGAACAGCCCTTCCAGGTAGCGGCCCACGGCGCCTGCGTCCCGGGCGTCTGCGGGCGGCGCCTTCTCCAGCGGTGCCAGGAAGTCGCCGGCGGAGCCCAGCAGGGCGCGTTCGGCGGCCGGGTCCACGGCCACGACGGATTCGGTGACCTCGGGTGCCAGCGGCAGGGCCACGGAGAGGTTGAAGAGGTTGTGTTCGGATCCACCGGCGGGGGCGGGGAACTTGATGCCGGTCTCCCCTGCCGGGGCGGCGATGCGGATGCTGCTGCCGCCCTGGGCCTTCTCCTCCACGAGGCGGGCCTTGCCGAGGGTTCCTTCGGCGGTGGTCTTGAAGAGCGTCTGTTCGGAGTTGCCGTCGGAGCTGACCGCGCTGGCGGTCAGGCGGTACTTCTTGGCAGCATCGGTCAGCACCGATTCAGCGGCGGGCCACTTGTCCGGCGCGGTGGCGCCGGCCGCCTGGTCCGCCGTGGCGGTGCCCGCGAGTCCGGCGTTGTAGCCGAGGTAGTCCATGGCGTCGAGCCGGGGTGTTTCCAGGTTCTGGGTCACCCGGGACACGAGGCTGATGGGGGCGGCCACCGAGGTGCCGGACAGCTTCCGGATGGAATCGAGCTGGTCGAAGCCGATGCCGCCGGCACCGTTGGCGATCTCCGGCTGCAGGAGGGCTCCGGCGGGGGCCTTGGCCTGGACCAGGATGTCGTAGAGCCCCCTCGAATTTTCATCAACCGTCCGGTTGAGCGCAGCCTGTGACTGGCTTTGGACGAGGACCGACAAGCACATGGCTGCGATCAAGATGGCCGCGGTCAACAGCAGCACCCTGCTTCTGATGAACCTCTGGACGGCGTTCATGGAACTCCCTGAAACCTGGATTGCGTGCGCACACTTCCATCCGCCCGGGCAGACGTGGAGCATGGCGGACGGATGTGCAAAAGGTATTGGCCGGCCTGCCGGCTACGGTCCTGAATCAGGACCAAGCCATTGTAAGCAGACCGGCCAATCATACGTGGCTCCGCGTGGAGGTACCCCAGCGGAGATGCGGTTACGGCGTTTCGGCCGGTGTGTCGCGTTAGTCTTCCAGGTCCACTTCCCGGACCATCTCGGCGCCAATACCGGCCTTGATGGCGTCCAGCACCTGCTGGGGAACGGAGCTGTCGATCGTCAGCAGGGCAAGGACCTGGCCGCCCTCGTTGGAGCGGGCCACCTGCATGCCGGCGATGTTGATGTTGTTCATGCCGAGGATGTGGCCAATGGTTCCGATGACGCCGGGCCGGTCGGTGTAGGCCACCACCACCAGGTGCTCGCTGATGGGGATTTCCACCTCGAAGCCGTTGATGCCCACCAGCTTCTCGATCTGCTTGGGGCCGGTCAGGGTGCCGGCCACGGAGATCTGGCTGCCGTCGCTGAGGGCGCCGCGCAGGGTCAGGACGTTGCGGTAGGACTCGGTCTCCGGGGTGGTGATCAGGCGGACGTTGATGCCGCGCTGTTCGGCGATGACGGGGGCGTTGACGTAGGACACCTGCTCGGTGACGACGTCGGCGAAAATCCCCTTCAGCGCGGCCAGTTCCAGCACCTTGACATCGAGGGAGGAGATTTCGCCTGCCACTTCGACGTCGAACTGGGTCAGGGATGCGTGGGTCAGCGCCGTGAAGATGCGGCCCAGCTTCTCGATCAGCGGGATGCCCGGGCGGACGTCGGGGGCGATGACGCCGCCGGCGACGTTGACGGCGTCCGGCACCAGTTCGCCGGCGAGGGCCAGCCGGACGGATTTGGCCACGGAGACGCCGGCCTTTTCCTGGGCTTCGTCCGTTGAGGCGCCCAGGTGCGGGGTGACCACGACGTTGTCGAGCTTGAAGAACGGCAGGTCGGTGCTGGGCTCCTTGGCGAAGACGTCGACGCCGGCGCCGGCGATCTCGCCGTCCTGCAGTGCGGTGAAGAGGGCTTCCTCGTCGACGAGGCCGCCGCGGGCGACGTTGACGACGTAGGCGGTGTTCTTCATCTTCCTGAAGGCGTCCGCGCCCAGCATGCCGACGGTTTCCGGCGTCTTGGGCATGTGGATGGTGATGAAGTCGGACTGGGCCAGGAGTTCGTCCAGGGTGACCAGCTGCACGCCGAGCTGCGCGGCGCGGGCGGAGGTGATGTAGGGGTCGTAGGCGAGGATCTTGGTGTCGAAGCCCTTGAGCCGGGCTGCCACCAGGGCACCGATGCGGCCCAGGCCGATGATGCCGATCTTCTTTTCGAACAGTTCGATGCCGGTGTACTTGGAGCGCTTCCACTCGCCGTCCTTCAGGGCGGCGCTGGCCTGCGGGATGTGGCGGGCGAGGCTGAGGATGTGGCCTACGGTGAGTTCGGCCGCGGAGACGATGTTGGACGTGGGGGCGTTGACCACCATGACGCCGGCCTGGGTGGCGGCCTTGATGTCCACGTTGTCGAGCCCAACCCCGGCGCGGGCGATGACCTTCAGGTTCTTGGCCGCAGCAATGGCTTCGGCATCAACCTGGGTGGCGGAGCGGACCAGGATGGCGTCCACGTCACTGATTGCCGAGAGCAGCTGGGAACGGTCGGCGCCGTCGGTCTGGCGGATCTCAAAGTCCGGGCCGAGGGCCTCGACGGTGGCGGGGGAAAGTTCTTCGGCGAGCAGTACTACGGGTTTTGACACGGCTGATCCTCTGCGTTGCAGTCCTGGGGATGGAAACAAGTCTAGGCCGACGGAAAGGCCGGGCTCACATTGTTAAGTGTGAACCCGGCCTCACCGTTGCCATCTATGGGGTTGTCCCGGCCGCCTTAGCGGGCTGCGGAGCCTTCCACGTAGTCGGCGTCCTGCTGCTGCCAGGAGAAGAGGGCGCGCAGTTCACGGCCGACTTCCTCGATGGGGTGCTGCTCAGCCTTGGCGCGGAGCTCCTTGAACTCCACGCCGCCGTTGTCCTGGTCCTCGATGAAGCGCTTGGCGAAGGCACCGGACTGGATGTCGGCCAGGACGGCCTTCATGTTTTCCTTCACCTGGGGCGTGATGACGCGCGGGCCGGAGACGTAGTCGCCGTATTCAGCGGTGTCGGAAACGCTCCAGCGCTGCTTGGCGATGCCGCCTTCCCACATGAGGTCAACAATGAGCTTGAGCTCGTGCAGGACCTCGAAGTAGGCGATCTGCGGCTGGTAGCCGGCCTCGGTGAGGGTTTCGAAGCCGTACTGGATCAGCTGGGAAACGCCGCCGCAGAGGACCGCCTGCTCGCCGAAGAGGTCCGTTTCGGTCTCTTCGGTGAAGGTGGTCTTGATGACGCCGGCGCGGGTGCCGCCGATGGCCTTGGCGTAGGACTTTGCCAGGTCCCAGGCCTTGCCTGATGCGTCCTGTTCGACGGCGATGATGTCGGGGATGCCGCGGCCTGCTTCGAATTCGCGGCGGACGGTGTGGCCCGGAGCCTTGGGGGCGACCAGGATGACGTCGACGCCTTCCGGAGCCTGGATGTAGCCGAAGCGGATGTTGAAGCCGTGGGCGAAGGCCAGGGCCTTGCCGGCGGTCAGCTTGTCCTTGATGGAGTCGTTGTAGATGGCGCGCTGGTGCTGGTCCGGCGCGAGGATCATGATGACGTCGGCCCATTCGGCGGCGTCGGCGACGTTCTTGACCGTGAAGCCGGCGTCCTGTGCCTTGGCGGTGGACTTGGAGCCGTCCTTCAGGGCGATGACGACCTCGACGCCGGAATCGCGCAGGTTGAGCGCGTGGGCGTGGCCCTGGGATCCGTAGCCAACAATGGCAACTTTGCGGCCCTGGATGATCGACAGGTCGGCGTCGTCGTCGTAGAACATTTCAGTCACTTGCGTAACTCCTCTTGAGTGGTTGTAGATAGTGGTCTTGCGGTGCTGCGGTTACGGGCGCGGTCCCGCCGTGGCTGGACGCCTAGGCGGAACGGAGCGCCCGGTCACTCATGGAGCGGGATCCCCGTCCAACGGCCAGGGTGCCGGACTGCACAATTTCGCGGATGCCGAAGGGCTCCAGCACTGAAAGCAGTGCAGTGAGCTTTTCGGGATGGCCGGTGGCCTCAATGACGACGGAGTCGGTGGACACGTCCACCACTGAGGCGCGGAACAGGTCTGCGGCCTGGGTTACCTGCAGGCGTGTTGCGGCATCCGCACGTACCTTGACCAGGATGTGGTCGCGCTGTACGGAAGATTCTGGGGTGAGCTCAACAATCTTGATGACGTTGACCAGCTTGTTGAGCTGCTTGGTGACCTGTTCGATGAGGTCGCCGTCGGCGTCGACCACCACCGTCATGCGGGAAACGCCCGGCACTTCGGTGGGGCCAACGGCCAGGGAGTTGATGTTGAAGGCGCGGCGGGCGAAGAGGCTGGCCACGCGGGTCAGGACGCCGGGCTTGTCCTCAACCAGGACGGAAAGTGTGTGGCGGCTCATGCTCAGTCTTCCTCTTCCCATTCCGGGGTCATGTTGCGGGCAACCTGGATCTGGTCGTTGCTCACGCCGGCGGGCACCATTGGCCACACCATGGAGTTGGGGCTCACCACGAAGTCGATGACCACGGGGCGGTCGTTGATTTCGAGGGCCTTCTGGATGGTGGCGTCGATGTCCTCTTCGCGTTCAACACGGAACGAGGCGCAGCCGTAGGCCTCGCCCAGCTTGACGAAGTCCGGGATGCGGACGGTGTCGTGGCCGGTGTTGAGGTCGGTGTTCGAGTAGCGGCCCTCGTAGAAGAGGGTCTGCCACTGCCGCACCATGCCCAGCGAGGAGTTGTTGATGACAGCCACCTTGATGGGAATGTTGTTGATGGCGCAGGTGGCCAGTTCCTGGTTGGTCATCTGGAAGCAGCCGTCGCCGTCGATGGCCCAGACCACGCGGTCCGGCTCCCCCACCTTGGCGCCCATGGCCGCCGGGACGGCGTAGCCCATGGTGCCGGCGCCGCCGGAGTTCAGCCAGGCGTGCGGGCGCTCGTACTTGATGAACTGGGCAGCCCACATCTGGTGCTGGCCCACGCCGGCCACGTAGACGCCCTCGGGTCCGGTCAGTTCACCGATGCGCTTGATGACCTTCTGCGGGGCAATCAGGCCGTCGTCGGGTTCGGTCCAGCCCAGCGGGTAGGTTTCCTTGAGGTTGTTCAGGAAGGCCCACCAGGTGGTCAGGTCCGGGGTGCCGGACGCCTCGAACTGGCTGCGCACTGCCTCGGTCAGTTCCGGGATGATTTCCTTTACGGAACCGACGATGGGCACGTCCGCGGTGCGGTTCTTGGAGATTTCCGCGGGATCGATGTCGGCGTGGATCACCTTGGCGTTGGGCGCGAAGGTCTTCAGGACGCCGGTGACGCGGTCATCGAAGCGGGCACCGAGCGTGATCAGGAGGTCTGACTGCTGCAGGGCGGTCACGGCGGAAACGCTGCCGTGCATGCCGGGCATGCCGACGTGCTGTGGGTGCGAGTCCGGGAAGGCGCCCTTGGCCATCAGGGTGGTCACGACAGGTGCGCCGGTCGCTTCGGCGAGGGCACGCAGTTCGGCGGAAGCATGCGCCTTGACCACACCGCCGCCAACGTAAAGGACGGGCTTGGTGGAGGCGGCAATCAGCTTGGCCGCCTCCCGCACCTGCTTGTTGTGGCCCCGGGTAACGGGACGGTAGCCGGGCAGGTCGATCTTCGGCGGCCAGGAAAACGTCATCTGGCCCACCTGGGCATCTTTCGCCACGTCTACCAGCACCGGGCCGGGGCGGCCCGTGGAGGCCAGGTGGAAGGCTTCAGCCATGACATGCGGAATGTCGTTGGGGTCGGTCACCAGGAAGGAGTGCTTGGTGATGGGCATGGTGATGCCCACGATGTCCGCTTCCTGGAAGGCATCGGTGCCGATGACCCCGCTGGAGACCTGGCCGGTGATGGCCACCAGGGGCACGGAGTCCATGTGGGCATCCATGATGGCGGTGACGAGGTTGGTGGCGCCGGGGCCGGAGGTGGCGATGCAGACGCCCACCCGCCCCGTGACCATGGCGTAGCCTTGCGCGGCGTGGCCGGCTCCCTGTTCGTGACGGACCAGCACGTGGTTCATGGTGGAGGCCATCAAGGGGTCGTAGGTGGGCAGGATCGCGCCACCGGGCAAACCGAAAATGTCGTCGACGCCGAGTTCTTCGAGCGAGCGGACGATTGCTTGCGAGCCGGTCATCACCGTCGGGGGTACGACGTTGTTCGGCCCAAGGACAGGAGAGACGGCAGCAAGGTCGGCGACGACGGCGGCATGGTCAGCCGTCCGGTCGGCGCGTTCCGGAGCCTTGGCGGCTCCAGCGGACTTGGTGGCCATCAGCGAGGGGCTGATGGGCGATCCTTTGCTCATCGGACTCTTCCTTGTGGATCTTCTGTTGGTTGTGGAACTGGTTAAAGCGGAGGAAATAAAAAAACCCCTCAGCCTGGTGGCTCTGTGAGGGGTTCGCGCGTGACGGTTCGTTACCAGTGGAGGCTAATGTGCCACGCGCTTGGTAAGGACGACGACGGTGCCGGCGGTAACGAAAGTCATGCGTTCAGTTTTCCCTCTTGGCAAGACGGGTGTCAACGAGCGACCACCCAATCTCACCATGTGGACAGAGGAGTCCACGTTGTGATCCCTGGACGGGATCCACCCCTCCAGCCTTACTCTAGCCGACCGCAAAAGGCGGGTTGGCTCAATAAGCGGGATCCCGAGCGCCCCAACCGATGCGGCGGCCCCGCCGCATCGGCTGGGAAGGGATCACACGCCGGTGTAGGCGCCTTGGCTGGCGCTGTGGACCAGCTTGGCGTACTTGGCCAGCACGCCCTTGGTGTAGCGGGCCGGCAGCGGCTCCCAGCCCACCTTGCGGGCTTCGAGTTCGGCGTCGTCAACCAGCAGGTCAAAGGTGCGTGCGGCAATGTCCACGCGGATCCGGTCGCCGTCCTTCACGAAGGCGATGGGGCCGCCGTCGACCGCTTCCGGTGCAACGTGGCCGATGCACAGGCCGGTGGTGCCGCCGGAGAAGCGGCCGTCGGTGAGGAGCAGGACATCCTTGCCGAGTCCCGCGCCCTTGATGGCCCCGGTGATGGCGAGCATTTCGCGCATGCCCGGTCCGCCCTTGGGACCTTCGTAGCGGATGACGACGACGTCCCCCGCCTTGATCTCCCCCTTGTCCAGGGCGTCCAGGGCGCCCTGCTCGCGCTCGAAGACGCGGGCGGTGCCCTCGAAGACGTCGGCGTCGAAGCCGGCGCTCTTGACCACGGCGCCTTCCGGGGCCATGGTGCCGTGCAGGATGGTGATGCCGCCGGTCTTGTGGATGGGGTTGTCCAGCGCGCGCAGGATCTTGCCGTCCACATCGGGCGGGTTGATGGCTTCGAGGTTTTCGGCAACGGTCTTGCCGGTGACGGTGAGGCATTCGCCGTGCAGCAGGCCGGCGTCCAGCAGCGCCTTCATGATGACGGGCACTCCGCCGATCCGGTCGACGTCGGTCATGACGTAGCGCCCGAACGGCTTGAGGTCGCCCAGGTGCGGGATCCTGTCCCCGATGCGGTTGAAGTCGTCCAGGGTCAGTTCCACCTCTGCCTCGCGGGCGATGGCCAGCAGGTGCAGGACGGCATTGGTGGAACCGCCGAATGCCATGGTGACGGCGATGGCGTTCTCGAAGGCCTCCCGGGTCATGATGTCGCGGGCGGTGATTCCCTGGCGCAGGAGGTTGACCACCGCCTCGCCGGACTTGCGGGCGAATTCGTCACGACGGCGGTCTGCCGAGGGAGGGGCGGCGGATCCGGGGAGTGACATGCCCAGGGCCTCGCCGATGCAGGCCATGGTGTTGGCCGTGTACATGCCGCCGCAGGCCCCTTCGCCGGGGCAGATGGCTTTTTCGATGCGGGTAAGGTCCTCCATGCTCATCTTGCCGGCCGCGCAGGCGCCAACCGCTTCGAAGGCATCGATCAGCGTGACTTCCTTCTCGGAACCGTCCTCGAGCTTGACCCAGCCCGGCATGATGGAGCCGGCGTAGAGGAAGACCGAGGCGAGGTCCAGGCGGGCAGCAGCCATGAGCATGCCGGGGAGGGACTTGTCGCAACCGGCCAGCAAAACGGAGCCGTCGATCCGCTCGGCCTGCATGACGGTTTCCACGGAGTCGGCGATGACCTCGCGGGACACCAGCGAGAAGTGCATGCCCTCGTGGCCCATGGAGATGCCGTCGGAGACGGAGATGGTGCCGAACTGCATGGGGAAGCCGCCGCCGGCGTGGACGCCTTCCTTGGCGCCCTGGGCGAGCCGGTTCAGCGAGAGGTTGCAGGGGGTGATTTCGTTCCACGAGCTGGCCACACCCACCTGGGGCTTGGCGAAGTCGTCGTCCCCCATGCCCACAGCCCTGAACATGCCGCGGGCGGGGGCCGCGTGGATGCCGTCGGTCACCACCCGGCTGCGGGGTTTGATGTCGGGCTTGGTCGCAGTTTCGGTCTGGGCGTCGCTCATGGGGAAAGTCTAGGGCTCCGGCGCCCACGAAAACGACCGTGAAATCCCGAAGCGGGCCCGATGCGGCGGAACCGGCCGGGGAACCGGCAGTCCACCATCCGGGACGCTTCCGCCCGCACCGCCTTTCCGGCGCCCCCTGCATGAAGGGCCCTCACCCCGCCACCTGCGCCGTCTCTGCACAGCTTCTCTGCACGGCGACTCTGGACAGCGTCTCTGGACAGCGGTGGTGACCCCACGTAGCGTCGGGGACAGGACACCCGGCCATCTGGATCGAAGGGCTTGCCATGGACATTGTTTTCTGGATCATTCTCGTAGTAGCCATTGCCGCCGTCATTTGGTGGCTGCTCAACCGCAATAAGTCAGCCGGTACCCCGGGCGCGCCGGCAGACCGCACCCGCAGCGACAGGCCCCGCAGTGACGGAGCCCTGGAAGGCGGCAGTGCCGCGGCATCCGCCGCTGCCGCGGGCACCACGGGCATTCCCACGGCAGCGGGCTTTGGCCGGCCTGCCGAGCCTGCCGCGCCGGCCACGGCGGAGGAACCCCTCGACTCGTCGGCTTCATCCCGGCCGGCGGCAGCGTCTTCCGGCAGCAGCACCGGCCGGGTGGAACACCTGGCCTCCGGCCCGGACACAGGCGAAGGCCCCGGCCAGGACCAGGCGGAGCAGGCCCGGGCCGAGGACCAGGCTGAGTGGGAGACCCAGTGGTCCGAGGCCGGCAGCGGCCCCCGCTCCGGATCCTCTGCGACGGGTAACGCAGACGCTGCCCCGGCATCGCCCGGCGCGGCTACCCGTGATGAAGCGGAGCCCCGGGCGACGGCCTCAACGGAACAGGAAACGCAGCCGGCGCCCCGCCCCGTCCACCATGACGAATACACCGCACCCCATGCCCCCACGCTCCCCGGCGCCGAGTCCGCGGCAGTTGAAAGCGCCGACGACGACGGCGGGGCAGCCGCGGAGCAGGCCGGCGGACCGGCCTCCGGGCACCAGGCGGAGACGCCGGTATCCACCACCCCACAGGAACCGGCGGTATCCACCACCCCACAGGAACCGGCGCCACAGGAACGGGCGCCACAGGTATCCACCGGCATCCAGGGCGGTGCCGCGGAAGCTGAAATGCTGGACCGGACACAGTCGTCCGCGCTGGTGGAGAACGGGGCGGACCATAGCGAGCCATCCGGGCAGGGAGATGGCCTCACGGCCACATCGCCTGCCGGGCACCTCGCTGCCGATGAGCCGTATGGCGCCGGCTCCGCCGCTCCCGGCCCGGATGGCAGCGGTCCTGCGGACTACACCGTGAAGGGCAATGCTTCCGAAATGGTCTATTACGAAGAAGGACATCCCGACTATGAGCAGACCAGGGCGGAAGTCTGGTTCGAGTCAGCTGCCCATGCAGAGGCTGCCGGCTTCCGGGCTCCCCGGCGCAAACGGCTCTACTAGGAGGAAGGCCCGCCGCATTGCGGCGGGCCTTCCCTGCTTTCCCCGCCGGCTGACCGGCGCGTTCCGGATCGCCCAGCGCCTGTTGGCCCGGCTTCTGGTGCAGCCGCACCTTCTTCTCTTGTCCTGTTCCATGTCCTGCCTCTGCCTTGCCCTGGCCGCCTGCACCGGACCTCCCATGCCTCCCGCGCCGGCCACGGACAGCGGCACCCCGGGCACTGCGCCGGGAACCGCCGTCGGCCGCCCCGCCATCGAAATACAGGAGCGGTTGGACCTCCAGTTGGATACGCCGTGGTCCGCGGTCTTCCTTCCGGACGGCACCGCCGTCATTTCGGAGCGGGACACCGCCCTGATCAAGGCTGTCCGGAACGGGAGGGCCACGGCCCTCGGCAGGATCCCCGGGGTAGTGCCTGGCGGCGAGGGCGGTTTGTTGGGCCTGGCGCTCTCGCCAGACTTTGGCGCGGACCACTACCTTTACGCCTACCTGACGGCGCAGGACGACAACCGGGTGGTCCGGCTGACCCTCGGCGGCACCGGCGACGGCCAGCCGGCGCTGGGCCGGCCTGAGACGGTGTTCTCCGGGATACCAAAAGCCGGAACCCACAACGGCGGCCGGATCCGCTTTGGCCCTGATGGTTTCCTGTACGTGGGCACCGGGGACGCCCAGCGGCGTGAGCAGCCACAGGACCCGAACGCCCTGGGCGGCAAGATCCTTCGGCTCGCCCCCGGCGGCGCCCCGGCCCCGGGCAACCCGTTCGGCAACGCCGTCTACAGCCTCGGACACCGCAATGTCCAGGGCCTGGCCTGGGACGAATCGGGCCGGCTCTGGGCCAGCGAATTCGGGCCGGACGTGGATGATGAACTGAACCTGATCCTGCCGGGGGCCAACTACGGCTGGCCGGAGGTCACCGGCGCGCCGCACCGTGCCGGGTTCCAGGACGCCAAACTTGTGTGGCCCTCCACCCGGGACTCGTCCCCCAGCGGCCTTGAGATAAGGGAGCACACGGCCTACCTGGGTGCCCTCCGCGGCGAAAGGCTGTGGGCAGTGCCGCTGAACGGCACGGAAGCCGGCAGCCCTGTGGCCTATTTCACAGGGCAGTATGGGCGGATCCGCGACGTAATCCTCGCTCCCGACGGCCGGTTATGGCTGCTCACCAACGGCGAAAACCCTGATTTTGCGCTGATTTTGCGGCCCCTGCCGTGAGCCGGGCACCGGAGGAGGCGCCGATTTCACTTGCACCAAAAGTTCGTGTAGAGTTT
This sequence comes from Arthrobacter sp. NQ7, assembly GCF_029581595.2. Lineage (NCBI taxonomy): Bacteria > Bacillati > Actinomycetota > Actinomycetes > Micrococcales > Micrococcaceae > Arthrobacter > Arthrobacter sp. NQ7. Next base: position 84,484 of record NZ_JARFXU020000002.1, read on the forward strand.
CATGTCGTTGCGGAGATCAACGGGAAAGAAAAAGCCCGGGGATGGAAGCGAAAAGATGCACCTCTAGCTCAATTGGCAGAGCAATTGACTCTTAATCAATGGGTTCCGGGTTCAAGTCCCGGGGGGTGCACCACTGGGAAAACAGCCCCTGGTTTGTGGAAACACAAACCAGGGGCTGTTTTGTTGTGTACGGCTGTTTTGTTATGCACGGCTGTTTTGTTGTTCCCTCGTTTTCCTTGTGCTGGGTCCGGTGCCGCGGCTGCCGCCGCGGGCCGGGGGCACAAAGAAGCGCGGCCCCGGTTTTATCAACCGGGGCCGCGCTTTCCTTGAAAATCAGTGGCAGCTACTTTGCTGCGTTGTCCACCAGGGCGCCCGCGTTGGCGGGAGTAGTGGAGAACTGGCTCGCCAGCTCACGGACCACGGCCTTGAGTTCCTGGCGCAGCAGTTCGGGATCGATCGACGCCGATGCGAGCACCGAACGCTCCATCTCCACGGCCTGGGCAACTGCCTCCTTGCCCTGTTCCGTCAGCGACACCACGTGGCTTCGGCGGTCGGAAGTGCTGCGGACACGCGCGATGTGGCCGTGGGCCTCCAGGCGGCTCAGTGTCTTGCCCATGGTCTGGGCCTGGACGCGGACATATTGCGCCAGCTGCGCCTGGGTCATGGGTCCCTGCGCGGCAAGGACCTCGATGGCGATAACACCGGCGTGGGTGAGTCCGATGGCACCGAGTTTTTCATTCCATGAGTGTTCTACGAGGCGCGCAGCAGTGGACAGGAGGCGCCCTGTGGGCCAGTGATCCATATCAGGCATAGCAGCAAGTATAGCCAAATGCCGATTAGCACTCGGTCCACCTGCTTACTAGGCTGTTGTGTCCCGCCCGCAACAAGGAGAAAAACAATGGCCGAAAGACTCGTTACCGGTGACAAGGCACCCGCTTTCACCTTGCCCGACTCAACCGGCAAAGCCGTCAGCCTGGACCCGCGCCCCGGCCGCTCCACCATTGTCTACTTTTACCCCGCGGCTGCCACGCCCGGCTGCACCAAGGAAGCCTGCGATTTCCGGGACAGCCTCGCCTCCCTGCAGGCGGCCGGCTACGAGGTCCTGGGCATCTCCCCCGACCCCGTCGAGAAGCTCGCGAAATTCGCCGCCAAAGAGGAACTGACGTTCCCCCTGCTTTCCGACGCGGACCACGCGGTGGCGGAGGCCTACGGGGCCTGGGGCGAAAAGAAGAACTACGGCAAGACCTATGAGGGCCTGATCCGCTCCACTGTGGTGGTGGACCCGGACGGAAACGTTGCCCTGGCCCAATACAACGTCCGGGCCACGGGCCATGTGGCCAAGCTTCGCAGGGACCTCAACCTGGACGCCTGACCCAGCCGTGGCTGCCCGGGCCCGTCCCGGGGCAACGCTACAATGGAAACTGGCATCCGCCGTCGTACGTTCTACGCCTCCGGATGCCGGGCGCGAGTGGTGAAATTGGCAGACACGCAGGATTTAGGTTCCTGTGCCTTCGGGCGTGGGGGTTCAAGTCCCCCCTTGCGCACAGCGGAATCCCCCGGCTTTTGCCGGGGGATTCCTGCGTTAACCACCCGGCGTCCTGCCACCAATTTCTGCCCCGAATAGAAAAACTCCCAGGATCCACCCATCCACCGCCGCCCACCCGGCGAATAGCCATTGAGACACCAGCCAAGGGCAGGTGCTTACCGAAAGGCAGACTGCACGCCGTGGACACACCGTCCGGGCGGCAGGACGAACAATCCTAGGAGAACTGAAATGCAGACCTTCAAGCGCACCACTTTCACCGTCGCAGGCGTTGCAGCGGCCGCTCTGCTCAGCCTCACGGCATGTGGCGGATCCGGCAGCACCTCCGGCTCCTCGGCGTCGTCGGCGCCGATGGCATCCTCCCCCAGCTCCAGCATGGCCTCCCCGTCCAGCTCCGCCATGGCCTCGCCGTCGGCAAGCTCCTCGGCAGCCAGCATGGATCCGGCAGCCAACCTGGTTGGCCCCGGCTGCGCCGCCTACGCCCAGCAGGTACCCACGGGCGCAGGATCGGTTGAAGGCATGGCCCTCGATCCGGTGGCCGTCGCCGCCTCCAACAACCCCATCCTGACCACGCTCACCGCCGCGGTTTCGGGCAAGCTGAACCCCAAGGTCGACCTGGTGGACACGCTCAACGGCGGCGAATTCACCGTCTTCGCACCGGTGGACGACGCCTTCAAGAAGATCGATGCCGCCACCATCGAGACGCTGAAGACGGACGACGCCCTGCTGAGCAAGATCCTCACCTACCACGTAGTGCCCGGCCAGATCACCCCGGACAAGATCGCCGGCACCCACGCAACGGTTGAGGGCGGCTCCGTCACCGTCACCGGCAGCGGAGACAACCTCAAGGTGGACAACGCCAACGTCATCTGCGGCGGCGTGAAGACCAAGAACGCGACCGTCTACCTGGTCGATTCGGTCCTGATGCCCAAGTAGGACCGATGCGCGGGTAGGCACCCTCCAGGCCCCCCAAAAGGCCGGGTCCGCTGGCAACCAGCGGACCCGGCCTTGGCGCGTCACGCCCCTGCCTGGGACCGGCTCCAGGCCCAGTCCTCTAGACTGGGTCCCGGCCCGCAAGCGGCGGAACCGGCAGCATCCAGAGGTGATAAACGAGTGCCCAGCAGTACATCGCGGCGGACGGTCATCAAAGCCGGCGCCGTCCTCATGGCTCTGGGCGTGACCTCATGTACGGGCATGCCGTCCCCCTCCCCCACGTCCGGGACACCCAGCTCGCCGCCGTCGGAACCCGGCGCAACGTTCAATTTCGGCACCGCCGCCCAGCCCCTGGGACTGGACCCGGCCCTGTCCAACGACGTGGAATCCCAGCGCATCACCCGGCAGATCCTCGAAGGCCTGGTGGGCGTGGACCAGACCACCGGCAAACCCACACCGCTGCTGGCCACCGAATGGAACGAGTCCAACGACGGACGGACCTACACCTTCAAGCTCCGCACCGGGGTGACGTTCCAGGACGGCACGCCGTTCAACGCCGACGCCGTCTGCGTCAACTTCAACCGGTGGTTCGCCTTCCCTGCCGAGCTTCGCCAACAGGCCCCGGGCAGCTCCTTCAAGGATGTCTTCAAGGCGCATTCGGACGAGCCGGAGCTGTCGATCTTCAAGAGCTGCACGGCGGTCGCGGCGGACACCGTCCAGATCGACCTCACGCAGCGCTTCACCGCGTTCCTCCAGGCCCTGACCCTGCCGGCCTTCGCCATGGCATCGCCTGCAGCCCTCGCCGCAGGCAAGGCGGATGTCCTGGACCAGAACCGGGGCGGCCAGGTGATGTCCGCGTTCGCCACCAACCCCGTCGGCACCGGCCCCTTCACCATGGGGGCGTGGGGCAGCGACAGTGTCACCCTGGCCACCAATAAGAGGTATTGGGGTGACCGCGGCCAGATCGCCACCATCAACTTCAGGGCCTACAACCACCCCCAGGCCCGGCTCCAGGCCCTGCTGGACGGCACCATCGACGGCTACGACGCCGTAACGGTGGGAAATTTCGACCAACTGGTCAAGCGCGGCAAGCAGATCGTCCAGCGCGACCCGTTCTCGGTGATGTACCTGGGCATGAACCAGGACATCCCCGTCCTCCAGAACCAGAAGATCCGGCAGGCGGTGGAGCTTGCCATCGACAAGGACACCCTGATCCGGAAATTCTTCATTGACAACACGGCGAAGGCCACGCAGTTTGTGCCACCCAAGATCAGCGGCTTCAACAACGACGCGCCGGAGCTTGGCCACGACCCGCTGAAGGCCAAGGACTACCTCAAGGACGGCGGCTACGCGGGCGAGGAACTGAAGTTCTACTACCCCTTGAATGTCACCCGCCCGTACCTGCCCACACCGGAGAAGGTGTACGCCGAGCTCAGCCGCCAGCTCACCGCCGTCGGGTTCAACATCCGGCCCGTGCCCGTCGACTGGTCCGACGGCTACCTCCGCAAAGTCCAGTCCGCCGGCGACCACGCGTTCCACATCCTCGGCTGGAACGGTTCCTACTCCGATGCGGACAACTTCGTTGGCCCCTTGTTCGGGCAGAAGAACGGCGAGTTCGGGTACCAGGATCCGCAGGTCTTTTCGAAGATCAACCGGGCGCGTGGACTGCCTGACGGGAAGGAACGGGATGAGCTTTATCACAGCATCAACTCCCAGATCGCCGCGACCGTGCCGGCCGTTCCCATCGCCTTCCCCATCTCCGCGCTGGCGCTGTCGGACCGGGTGCTGAACTACCCCGCGTCGCCGGTCTTAAACGAAGTTTTCACGAAGGTCCAGCTAAAGCCTTGACGGGCACGGCCAATTTCAGTATGCGGGCTGCACGGGGATATTCTGTGACAGCCAGAGCCGCTGCAATCGGAGACTGATCGTGACCTTCATTTCCAAGACCCCACACGCCGACGTTGTCCTGATAGGCGGCGGCATCATGAGCGCCACGCTGGGGGCATTCCTCAAGCAGCTGGAGCCGGACTGGACCATCTCGCTGTTCGAACGGCTGGACCAGCCGGGACTCGAAAGCTCCGATCCGTGGAACAACGCAGGAACGGGTCACGCCGCCCTCTGCGAACTCAACTACTCGCCCGCAGCCAAAGACGGCTCGGTCAACCCCGCCAAGGCACTGCTCATCAACGAACAGTTCCAGCTCTCCCGCCAGTTCTGGTCCCACCTGGTGGACAACAACCTGATCGGTTCGCCCAAGGGCTTCATCAACACCGTCCCGCACATGAGCTTCGTCATCGGCGAGGACCACACACGGTTCCTGAAGACCCGCTACGAGGCACTGAAGCCGCACACCCTGTTCCGGAGCATGGAGTACTCCGAGGACCACGCGCAGATCGCCAAGTGGGCCCCCTTGATCGTCAAGGGCCGCGACCCCAAGCAGCGCATCGCCGCCACCCGCGCCGCCGAGGGCACGGACGTCGACTTCGGCGCCCTGACCCGCGAGCTGATCAGCTACATGGGGAACAACGGCGTCGAGATCAACTACGGCCATGACGTCACCGGCATTTCCCGGGCGTCCGACGGCGGCTGGGACCTGTCGCTGAAGTACCCCAAGTCCGGCGAGCACGGCAAGATCCACGCCAAATTCGTCTTCGTCGGCGCCGGCGGCGGAGCCCTGCACCTGCTGCAGGCCTCCGGCATTCCGGAAAGCAAGGGCTACGGCGGGTTCCCCGTCTCCGGCCAGTTCTTCCGCTGCACGGACGAGGCCATCGCCGCCCAGCACAGCGCCAAGGTCTACGGCCAGGCGTCCGTGGGTGCTCCCCCCATGTCCGTCCCGCACCTTGACACCCGCTACGTTGACGGAAAACGGTCACTCCTGTTCGGCCCGTACGCAGGCTTCTCCACCAACTTCCTCAAGAACGGCTCCTACCTGGACCTGCCGCTGTCCATCCGGCCGGGCAACATCATTCCCATGCTGGCCGTGGCCAAGGACAACATGGACCTCACGGCCTACCTGGTCAAGGAAGTGGTCAAGAAGCACGACCAGAAGGTTGAGGCGCTGCGCGAGTACTACCCCGAGGCAAAGGGCGGGGACTGGGAACTCATTACGGCCGGCCAGCGTGTACAGATCATCAAGAAAGACCCGCAAAAGGGCGGCATCCTTCAGTTCGGCACCGAAGTGATTGCCGGCCGCGACGGCTCCATCGGTGCGCTCCTGGGCGCCTCGCCCGGAGCCTCGACCGCTGTCCCCATCATGATCGAGCTCCTCCAGAAGACGTTCCCCAAGAACTTCAAGGGCTGGCAGGCAAAGCTCAAGGACATGATGCCCGGCTACGGGGTGAAGCTGGATGAGAATCCGGAGCTCGCCACGGAGCTGGAACGGGCCACGGCCAAGTCCCTCCAGCTGGAGAGCGTTCGCGCCAGCCGCTGACCCTGCGGGGCCAGCGGCTGGCACCCCCAGGGCATGTACCAGTCACTTAGACCCCCAGGAGACCACCCATGTTCCGGCTGGCCCATCTTTCCCTGGCGAACCGGGCCCTGATCGCACTGATCACGGTCTTCGCCTCGGTCTTCGGCGTGATCACCATTTCGTCGCTGAAGCAGGAGCTCATCCCTTCGATTGAGTTCCCGCAGATCACGGTGCTCAGCTCAATGCCGGGCGCGTCACCGGAAGTCGTGGACAAGCAGGTCAGCGGTCCGCTGGAAAAGGCGCTGAACGGCGTGGAGGGGCTGGAATCCACCTCCTCCACGTCGCGCACGGGCGTTTCCCAGATCACCATGGTGTTCACCTACGGCTCCAACCTGGACCGGGCCCGGAACCAGATCGACCGGGCCATTTCCAACGCCAAGCGGACGCTGCCCGCCGATGTGCAGCCGCAGGCCATCGCCGGAAGCATCAGTGACTTTCCCATCGTCTTCCTCGCAGTTTCGTCGGACAAGCCGCTCAGCGAACTGAACGCCGACCTGCAGCGGCTGAGCGTGCCCCGGCTGCAGAAGATCGACGGCGTCCGCAGCGCCGATGTCACCGGCGGCGCGTCCCAGCACATCGAGATCCTGCCGCGTCCCGACGCCGTCGCGGCCAACGGCACCAGCCTCACCGCCATCCGCGACGCCCTCTCCAGCAACGGGGCACTGGTCCCCGCGGGCACGCTCGAGGACCAGGGCAAGACCCTTTCGCTGCAGATCGGCAGCCCCGTGGACTCCCTTGACGCCATCAAGGCGCTGCCCCTGGCCGGCGCTAAAAACGCCGCCACCATTGGCTCTGTGGCCGACGTGTCCCTGAAGGACGATGAACGCACCTCCATCACCCGTACCAACGGGGCTGAGACGCTGGCAGTGTCGGTGACAAAGAAACCCGAAGGCGACACGGTGGGCATCTCGCACGCGGTGCGGGATTCGCTCAAGGACCTGGAAACCGAACTGGGCTCCAATGCCAAGTTCACCCCGGTCTTCGACCAGGCACCCTTCATCGAGAAGTCCATCAAGGACCTCACCACCGAAGGCCTGCTGGGCCTCGGTTTCGCCGTCGCCGTCATCCTGCTCTTCCTGATGTCCGCCCGGTCCACGCTGGTCACCGCAGTGTCCATTCCGCTGTCCCTGCTGATCACCTTCATTGGCCTCTCCGCCACCGGCTACTCGCTGAACATCCTGACGCTCGGCGCGCTGACCATCGCCATCGGCCGCGTGGTGGACGACTCCATCGTGGTGATCGAGAACATCAAGCGGCACCTCAGCTACGGCGAGGAAAAGTCCGCCGCCATCCTCACCGCCATCCGGGAAGTGGCCGGCGCCATTACCGCCTCGACCTTGACCACGGTGGCGGTGTTCCTGCCCATTGCCTTCGTCGGCGAACTCGCCGGGGAACTGTTCCGGCCCTTCGCCCTGACCGTGACCATGGCACTGCTGGCGTCCCTGCTGGTGTCCCTGACCATCGTCCCGGTACTCGCCTACTGGTTCCTGAGGAACCCCAAGGGAACACCGACAGGAATGGCTGCGGGGTCCGCTGAGGCCCGCCGGACCGCCGCGGAGGCAACGGCGAAAGCGCACGACGCCGAACAGCGCAGCCGCCTGCAGCGCGGCTACCTGCCCATCCTTCGGTCCACCCAGAAGCATCCGGTCATCACCCTGCTGGCAGCAGTCCTGGTCCTCGGTGCCACCGGTGCCATGACCCCCCTGCTCGCCACGAACCTGCTCGGCAATTCCGGACAGAACAGCCTCACGGTCCGGCAGGTGCTCCCGCCCGGGACCAGCCTTGCGGACACAAGCGCCGCCGCCATCCGCCTCGAGGAAGTCCTCCGCGGAATCGATGGCATCAAGGACGTCCAGGTCACCTCCGGCAACGCCCAGGCCGGCTTCGCGGCGCTCACTTCCACCGGTTCCTCGAACTCCACCTTCACCGTGGTCACTGACGAGAAGGCGAACCAGGAGAAGCTCCAGGACACGGTGAGGTCGGAACTGGCGAAGGTGCCCGACTCGGGCAAGGTGTCCGTGGGCACCCAGCAGGGCGGCTTCGGCACCTCCTCCACGGTCGACATCACCCTGAAGGCAGCCACCAGCGAGGACCTGCAGTCCGCCAGCGACACGATGGTGGCGGCCATGACCGGCGTGCCGGGCACCAGCGAAGTGGCGAGCAACCTTGCCGCCAGCCAGCCCGTGGTGCAGGTCAAGGTGGACAGGGCCAAGGCCGTGGCCGCGGGACTGAACGAGGAACAGGTGGCGGGGGTCCTGGCCTCAACCATCAGCCCCATCCCCGCCGGCACGGTGCGGATCGACACCAATGATTTCCCCGTGCGGATCGGCAAGGGCACCCGGTTCACCAGCATCGACGCCGTCCGGAACATCCCGCTGCCCGCTGGCGGCCGCCCCGTGACGCTGGGAAGCATAGCCTCGGTGGACCTTGTGAACGCCCCCGTGTCCGTCACCGCCAGCAACGGTGAGCGCACCGCCAAAGTGTCCATCACGCCGTCGGGCTCCAACCTGGGCGCCGTGAACACCGAAGTCCAAAAGCGCCTGGCGGACGTCCAGCTGCCGCCGGGGGTCACCGCCCAGATCGGCGGCGCCACCACCCAGCAGGCGGAATCCTTCCGGCAGCTTGGCCTTGCCCTGCTGGCGGCCATCGCGATCGTGTACGTGATCATGGTGGCCACCTTCAAGTCCCTCATCCAGCCGCTGATCCTGCTGGTCTCCGTGCCGTTCGCAGCGACCGGTGCCGTGGCCCTGCTGGTGATCACCGGCGTACCGCTCGGGCTGCCGTCGCTGATCGGCATGCTCATGCTGGTGGGCATCGTGGTGACCAATGCCATTGTGCTGATTGACCTGATCAACCAGTACCGGCAGCCGCGCGACGGGCGCCCCGGCATGAACGTGGCGGATGCAATCACCAACGGCGCACGGCAGCGCCTGCGTCCCATCCTGATGACCGCCCTGGCCACCGTCTTCGCCCTGACCCCGATGGCCCTGGGGCTCACGGGCGGGGGCGGCTTCATCTCGCAGCCCCTGGCCGTGGTGGTGATCGGCGGACTGGTGTCATCCACCGCGCTGACCCTGGTGCTGGTCCCGGTCCTGTACCGGCTTGTCGAGGGACGGCGCGAGAAGAAGGCACTGCTCCGGGACCTGAAGGACCGTCCCGAATTCGGCCCCGGCCCGGACGTGGACGGCGAGTTCCGCGACTGGACCACCGGCCAGGTGCCCAAGGTCAGCGGCCGGCGCGCTGCTCCCGGCGGCGCTGAATAGTCCGAGTGACCCGACCGATGCCCGTACCGCACCCCGCGGTGCGGGCATCGGTGCATTCAAGCCCGGAAGAGGATGCGCGGGAATAATCCCTGCCGCAGGGCGTTGCAGGAGGCAATAGATGCAAATGCATCTAAATTGGTTTAGACTTAAACCAAGTCAGCAAGTCCAGCAACGGAAGGGCACATCATGCAGATCGGTGTTTTCAGCGTCAGCGACATCACCACGGACCCCACCACGGACCGCACTCCCACCGAGCACGAACGCATCAAGGCCTCGGTGGCCATCGCGAAAAAGGTCGAGGAAATCGGCATGGATGTCTACGCCCTGGGCGAGCACCACAACCGGCCGTTCTTCTCCTCCTCCCCCACCACCACGCTTGCCTACATCGCCGCGCAGACCGAGCGGATCATCCTCTCCACGGCCACCACGCTGATCACCACGAACGACCCCGTGAAGATCGCCGAGGATTTCGCCATGCTCCAGCACCTTGCCGACGGCCGCGTGGACCTGGTCCTGGGCCGCGGCAACACCGCCCCGGTGTACCCGTGGTTCGGCAAGAACATCCAGGACGGGGTGGAACTGGCCATCGAAAACTACAGCCTCCTGCGCAAGCTGTGGGATGAGGACACCGTTAATTGGTCCGGCAAGTTCCGCACCCCGCTGCAGAACTTCACCTCCACGCCCCGTCCGCTGGACGGCGTGGCGCCCTTCGTGTGGCACGGCTCCATCCGCACCCCGCAGATCGCGGAAGTGGCCGCGTACTTCGGTGACGGCTTCTTCGCCAACAACATCTTCTGGCCCAAGGAGCACTACCAGCAGCTGATCGGCCTCTACCGCGAACGGTACGAGCACTACGGCCACGGCACGGCGGACCAGGCGATCGTTGGACTCGGCGGCCAGTTCTTCATGCGGAAGAACTCCCAGGATGCGGTCAAGGAATTCCGCCCGTACTTCGACAACGCCCCGGTGTACGGCCACGGCCCGTCGCTGGAGGACTTCACCTCCCAGACGCCGCTGACGGTGGGCAGCCCGCAGGAAGTCATCGAAAAGACGCTGACCTTCCGCGAGTACTTTGGGGACTACCAGCGCCAGCTGTTCCTCATCGACCACGCGGGACTGCCGCTGAAGACCGTCCTGGAGCAGCTGGACCTGTTCGGCGAGGAAGTGCTCCCGGTGCTGCGCAAGGAATACGCGGCCCTCAAGCCTGCGCACGTCCCCGAGCCGCCCACCCACGCGGGCCGCGTCGCCGCCCTGCTGGCGTCGCAGGACGCCGAAAAAGCCACGTCGGAGGCGTAGTGGCTGCGGGGGGATCGGAATCGCCGGTGCGGCTGGCTGCCGAAACGTGGGAATCGCTGTTCAGGGCGCAGGTCGCCGTGATGCGGAGGCTGCAGTCCGGGCCGGCGTTCCGGAAGCTGGCGCTGAATGAGTACGACGTGCTGTTCACGCTCAGCCGGTGTCCGTCCGGCTGGCTCCGGCTCAACGAGCTTAACGACAACGTCCTGTTGAGCCAGTCCAGCCTGAGCCGGCTGGTGGAACGGCTGGAAAAGCGGGGACTCGTGGCCAGGATGCCGGCGCCCGAGGACGGCCGCGGCGTGCTGCTCAAGCTGACGGACGAAGGACGGGAGCTGCAGAAGGACATCGGCCGCGAGCATGTCCGGGACATTTCCGCGCTGGTGGGCCCGGCACTGACCGCCGCCGAGCAAAAAGAACTGATGCGCCTGACGGACAAGCTGCGGAATTCGCTGGGCCAGCTGCCCCGCTAGGCCCGGCATGGGCCGGGCCGCCTCACGGGCAGGCGGGACGGGCGGGAAGGGCCGGTGGGCAGCCCGGGCGGAAGCCGCCCGGGCTGCCCGGTCCAGCTGGACCAGGCCAGCCCAGCTGGACCGGGCCAGCCCAGCTGCACCAGGTCAGCCCAGCTGCACCAGCCGGGAGGGATCCTCTGCGGGCAGGTCCCCGTTGACCACGGCTGTGACCCGCAGCTGGTTCAACGCCAGGCTGCCGCCCACGGTGGAGAGGAAGGCCGTGTCCGAGGAGTCCCTGCCGGCGGTGATCCGCAGCATCGATTCCCGCGGGGCGAGGCCGGTGGGGTCGATCACGTGCCAGGCGCCCTCCACGTAGGCCTCGGCCACGGCGTGGAAGTCCATGGGGCTCAGTCCGGGCGCGTAGACGGCCGCCAGGCGGGCGGGGATGTCCTTGGAGCGGAGCAGGGCGATGGCCAGATGGGCGAAGTCACGGCAGACGCCGCGCCTGCTCAGAAGCGTCTCCACGGCACCGTCCGTGCCGCGGGACGAGCCGCTGATGTAGCGGAGCTCCCCGTTGACCCAATCCCGGACGGCGTGCACCAGGCCGGCCCCCTGGACCCCCTCGAATTCGGCGTAGGACGTGGGAAGCAGCCGGTCCGATTCGGCGTAGCGGCTGGGCCTTACGTAGCGGATCCGGTCCGCCAGGCTGGCGTCTTCCGGAATGCCGCGGCCGGACACGGTGGCTGAATAGTCCACCGTCACGTCCGTGGGCTCGGCGAACTCCATGTAGTGGAAGCGTCCGCCGTGATGGTCGGAGATCTCCGTGAGCCGGACCTCTTCCCCGCCGGCCAGGACGGACAGGGATTCTGCGAAGGACGAGTACCCGCTGTTCCTCGCGACGGCGATGGCCATGGCCACCTTGGTGTTGGCGCTGGTTTTGAAAGCCAGGCGTGCGGAAACAGAACGTTCCATGTCTCTCCGGGGGTGTTGGGGGCGGACGGGAAGTCCGCGCCCCGGTACCTGGTGGGTGCGGGCGGCGGGACTAGTTTTTGACCTTCAGCGACATTAGCATCCGCTGCACGTTGGCAAAGTCGGAACTGTCGTTGACGTACTGGGCTGCCTGCGCGAGCGTATCGAAGGCCTGCGCGGGGGCCACCTTTTCATCGGGCGCGAATGCCTTCAGGACCACCAGGTCGCCGAAGGAGTAGTCCCCCTTGCCGTCCGGACCACGGACCACGTTGCGCAGTTCGCACGCCCGGCCGTCCGTGCCGCCGACGAGGTTGGTGATGCCGTAGGACCCGAAGTAGCGGTACCCCTGGATGACCCGGTAGACCATCCGCGGCGGGATGGTTCCGGCACCGCCCTGGGCGGCAAGGTCGAACGGGACGCTGCTGATCACCGTATACGGATGCCGGGCGTCGTCCGGGCAGTCAGGGGTCGACGGCGGCAGCCCGGTCCGGAGCGCGGCGACGAAGGTACCGTCGGGCTTCTTCACCTCGACCTTCAGTCCGCCGGGAAGGACACCTTCCTCCGGCGCCACCGATTGGGCGATCCAGTCCGACGGCAGGTCGAAACTGACCGTCTTTGCCGGGTCCGAGAAGGTCTTCCAGGAAGCGGCAGTGGCCGCGGCCCGGGGTTCGCCCGGCGTCGCGGAGGCGGAAGCCTGGGAGCCGCCAGCCCCGTCCGGAGCGGCCGATGCCGTCCCCGAGGCCCCTGATCCGGCAGCCGCTGTTCCGGACGCCGCCGGTCCCGACGTTGCCGGCTGGGCCGTCCACCCCGGGCCTGCCTGTTGCGGCCCGGAGCAGGCCGCCAGCAGCACTGCGGCAACCACCAGTGACATGGCGGAAAGAACGGACGATCGCGGCGTGCCTGTCATGGGAGCCAGCCTAGCGGCGGCACACCCGCGCCGGCGGCCGGCACGGCGGTGTTTCCCTGCGCTGCCGGCAGCGCCCTCCGCCAGTCCCCTGCCATCCTCCGCCCGCGCACGCGCCGCCGTGTCGCCGTCGAACTTTCGCTGCCCTGCCCTGCGACTAGGCTGGGGCTATGGCGGAAGATCAGCTCGGCGCAGCAGAAGACAACCCCGCGGACATCTCCGCCTTGGATATCGTCGACTGGCGGCTGCGGACGTTCGCCCTCTACGACAATGTCCGCCGGATCTCCGCCGACAGCCCGGCCGAGGCGCACTCGTACTGGCGACACCAGCGCGACCTCATGTTCGGCACGCATCCGGCCTCGGCGCTGACTGCCGCGGACAAGGCCCGGTTCTCCGGGCTGAAGACCGCCGACTACGATCCCATCTACCGGTTCCACGTGCCGCTGACCAAGGAAGGCGCCGGCCGGGAGATGAGCGTCGAGACGGGCACCGACGGCGTGGTGCACTTTGTCCGGCTGGGAACTTTCGACCTGCCGGAAATGGGCCAGCTGGCCGTGTGGAAGCTCCACGGCTACGGCGGGGGCATCTTCGTGCCGTTCCGCGACGCCACGGCCGGGCAGCCGGGTGGCACCTACGGCGCCGGCCGCTACCTCCTGGACACCATCAAGGGCGCCTTCCACGGCGTCAACGGCAGTGGCCCCAGCGCCCGGTACGTCCTGGACTTCAACTTCGCCTACAACCCCTCCTGTGCCTACAACGACGCGTGGGCGTGCCCGCTCCCCGGGCCGTCCAACCGGTTGGCGGTGGAGATTCCCGTGGGCGAGCTGTACTGATTCATGGTGGTTGTTTCCAGACGCCCCCTGCGCCTTCCGTCACTGTCCCCTGCCCGCGGCACTAAGCGTGCCGCCGGTGCCGCCGCGTGAGGGAAGGGCCGGCAGCGCCCTCGATCCAGGAGTCGCCCGTCCAGGAGTCCCCCGCCCGGCGATTGCCCGCTACCAGGCATTACCGCGGGATCCTGCGTTTTCCGGTCATCCGGCAGTTGCTGCGCTTCTCCGGCGTCGGCGTCATCTGCACGGCGGCCTCGCTGGGGCTCTACGCGCTGCTGCGGCCGTGGCTAGGCGCCCAGCTGGCGAACGCGGTGGCACTGGTCCTGACCTCCCTGCTGAACACGGCCCTGAACCGGCGGCTGACATTCAAGATTGCGGGCCAGCAGCGCCGAACGCGTGACCACCTCAACGGCCTGGTGGTGATCGCGGTGGCCCTGGTGATCACCGGCAGCAGCCTGGGCGTGCTGCACTGGTTCAATCCGGACGCCACGGTGGGCGATGAACTCCTGGCCACCACGTTGTCCGGCTTCCTGGCCACCGCGGTGCGCTTCAGCATGCTGCGGCACTGGATCTTCCGCCGGGCCCGCCACCGCTGATCGGGGCGTCCACCCGCCTAGCGGCCGTGGCCCGCGCCCAGGTTCCTGACGCCGGCGACGGCGGCCCTGACGGCGGCGGCCGCATGGTCCAAATCCTCCTGGCTCACGGAGGAATCGAAACTGAAGCGGACCGCGGTCTGCGCCACCTCGGCGGGTACCCCGAGGGCGGTGAGCACGGGCGAGGGCGCATCGGAGCCGGCGGCGCAGGCGGAGCCGCTGGAACAGACCACGCCGCGCCGTTCAAGTTCCAGGAGCACGGACTCGCCGCTGGTGCCGGGGAAGCAGAACGATGCCACGGACGGCAGCCGTTCACTGGGATGGCCGGTCAGGACGGCGTCCGGAACGCCGGCCACGACCTCGTGGATGAAACGGTCACGCAGCGCGGCAACCCGTTCGCGCTGATCTTCTTGGCGTTCTCCGGCCAGCCTGAGGGCGGTGGCCAAGCCAACCGCACCAGCCACGTTCTCCGTTCCGGACCGCCGGCCCCGTTCCTGTCCGCCGCCGTGGATGACCGGCTCCAGCCTGGTGCGGCTCCGGACGAACAGCAGGCCACAGCCTTTGGGTGCCCCCAGCTTGTGCCCGGAGATGCTCATCGCGTCCACGCCGAGCGCCCGCGTATCGAAGGGCAGCCAGCCGGCGGCCTGGACGGCGTCGGTGTGGAACGGAATGCCGTGGGCGCGGGCCAGTTCAGCGAGCGCGGCGATGGGCTGGACGGTGCCCACCTCGTTGTTGGCATACATGATGCTCACCAGCGCGGTCTCCGGCCGGAGCACCCCCGCCAGCGCCGCGGGCGTGACGCGGCCGGTGCCATCCACCGGGACAACGTCCACGGTGAAGCCGTGGAAGCGTTCGAGGTAGCGCGCGGATTCCTGCACCGCTGGGTGTTCGACGGCGCTGATCACCACGCGGTCCAGCCGCGGGTCGGCGGCTTGCCGGGCCAGGGCGATTCCCTTGACGGCCAGGTTGTCCGCTTCCGTTCCCCCCGCCGTAAACACCACCTCGCCCTGCCGGCAACCGAGCACGCCGGCCACGGCCGCCCGTGCCTCCGCCAGCGCGGCTGCGGCAGCTTCGCCGAGGGTGTGGTGGCTGGAGGGGTTTCCGAAAGACCCCGTAAGGTATGGCCACATGGCGTCCAGCACTTCGCGGCGGACGGGGGTGGTGGCGGCGGCGTCGAGGAAGATCACGGCAGCGTCACCCGGCGGCAAGTTCCACGTCGAGGCCCAGGTCCAGGGCTGCGACCGAGTGCGTGAGGGCACCCACGGAGATGACATCCACGCCTGTGCCGGCGATGGCCGCGACGGTGCCGGGGTTGACGTTACCGCTGGCCTCCACGGTGGCACGGCCGTTAATGAGGGCCACCCCGGCCTTCAGCTCCTCCACGGTGAAGTTGTCCAGCATGATGGTGTCCACGCCGGCGGCCAGGACGGGTTCGATCTGGTCCATCCGGTCCACTTCCACTTCGAAGTGCGTGGTGTGGCCCAGCTGTGCCTTGGCGGCCAGCAGGAGGGCGGTGAGCTTCGCCGGGTCCCCGCCGGTCATCACGGCGAGGTGGTTGTCCTTGGCCAGGACGGCATCGGACAGGCTGTACCGGTGGTTCGAACCGCCGCCGCACCGCACCGCGAACCGTTCCAGGATGCGCAGGCCCGGGGTTGTCTTGCGCGTGTCGGTGATCCGGGCGCGCGTACCCCCGGCCAGGCGCACGAACTCGGCGGTCCTGGTGGCGATCGCGGACATCCGCTGGACCAGGTTGAGTGCCACCCGTTCCGCGAGCAGCACCGAACGCGCACTGCCGCTGACCCGGGCGAGGTGCGTGCCGGCGTCGAACGATTCCCCGTCCGCCACGAGCAGCTCCACGCGGGTAGCGGGGTCGACCAGCTGCATTGCGTCCCGGAACACGGTGGCCCCGCTGAAGACGCCGGGGACCCGGGCGTTGAGGACGGCGGTGGCGGTGGCGCCGGCCGGAATGAGCAGCTGGGAGGTGATGTCCCCGGAGGGTGCGTCCTCGGCGAAGGCCCGTTCCAGGATCTCCCGTACGGGCGCGGACGGAAGGGTGAGGTCCAGGGCGGGGCGCAGGGCGGCCGCCTGGTCGATCACGGCGGGTTCAGTCATGGAGCAGGCTCGCTTTCGGACGGAGCGGGGACGGACGGTCGGATTCTTCGCGGATGTCGCTGCGGTAGTGGGCGCCCAGGGATCCGGTCCGGTCCAGCGCAGCAGAGACGAGCAGCTGCGCGGCCAGCAAAAGGTTCCGGTCCTCGTACGCCAGGGGATCAGCGGAGTTCGGGTCAGCATCAGGACGGACGACGGCGGCCCAGGCGGCAAGGGTGCCGGCGGCCGAAGCCAACAGTTCCCCGGAGCGCAGCACCCCGGCACGGGCAGTCATCAACCGCCGAAGGGCCTCCCGGGAAAAGGGCTCTCCGGCACCTTCTCCCCCACCGAAGCTGGACGGCCAACTCCCGCCTGGCGCACCTGACCGCTCCGCTGTTTGCCCTTCATAAGCGGCACCCACACCGGGACGAACCTCGGCGCCTGAGGGTGCTCCGGAAGCGTGCGTCAAGGGGAGGCCGCCCGCGGCCGAGCCGGCACGCGGAGGAGCGCCGTCAGGCGCCACCCAAGCACCGCCGTCGTAGTCACCGGAGAGGAAGTCTTCAACAGCGCGGCGGCCAAAGACGAGTCCCTCCAGGAGGGAGTTGCTGGCCAGCCGGTTTGCCCCTTGGACGCCGGTGCAGGCAACTTCGCCGGCGGCGTAGAGGCCGGGGACGCTGGTGCGGCCGGAGAGGTCGGTGGCGACTCCGCCCATCCAGTAGTGTGCGGCGGGGGCGACGGGGACCAGTTCGCGGGTCCAGTCGATGCCGGCTTCGAGGGTCCTGCGGGTGAGGGTGGGGAAGCGCTGCTGGAGGAAGCCGGCGCCCCTGGACTCCTCGATGGCGCGGGCGTCCAGGTAGACGTGCCCGGTGGGGTCGCCGAGTTTGGCGAGGTGGAGGGCGATGCTGCGGGAGACGACGTCGCGCGGGGCCAGTTCGGCGTCGGGGTGGTACGCCTGCATGAAGCGCCGGCCGCTGGAGTCGAGCAGGACGGCGCCTTCGCCGCGGACGGCTTCGGAAATCAGCAGTGGCCCGTCCAGCCTGTCCGGGTGGGCGGTGGCTGCGCTGGCCAGGCAGGTGGGGTGGAACTGGAAGAACTCCAGGTCTGCCGTGGCTGCCCCGGCGCGGACGGCGAGCGCCAGGCCGTCGGCGGTGGCAACGGCGGGGTTGGTGGTTTGGGCGAAGAGCTGCCCGGCTCCGCCGGTGGCGAGCAGGACGGCGTCCGCCTCAAGGCAGGTGGTTTCGCCGGCGTGCAGGTAGTCGACTCCCGCCACGCGGCCGTGCCGGATGACGAGTGCGTTGGCGTAGGCGCCGGTGAGGAGTGTGAGCCTGCCTTCGTCCCGCCGGGACAGCACGGCCTCGATGAGCGCGCCGGCGACGCGCGCACCCGTGGCGTCGCCTCCTGCGTGCAGGATGCGCGGGGCACTGTGGGCCGCTTCCAGCCCAAGCGCCGGGCCGCCGTCGTTCCCTTTGCTTTCACGTCGGGTGCCCTCATCCCCCGCATCGAAGGCCACCCCGTAGCGCTGGAGGCCCGCAATGTCCTGGCGCGCCTGCGTGCACATCAGCCGGACGGCATCCTCGTTGCAGTGGCCGGCACCGGCCCGGAGCGTGTCGGCGATGTGCGCGGCAACGGTGTCCCCCGGCGCTGGCTCATCCAACACCGCCGAAATGCCGCCCTGCGCGTACCAGGTGTTGCTGTTGTCCAGCGTGCCCTTGGTCAGCAGCACCACGTCCGCGCCGGCATCGGCAGCCAGCAGCGCGGCGTAGAGCCCGGCGATGCCGCTTCCGACGACGGCGAGTCGGCGCGTCATCAGGGCCTCGCAGCGAGCATGCGCTCGAGCGCCGTCCTGGCGTTGGCCTGCACGTCGTCGTCCACGGTGATGCGGTTGACCACGCGGCCGGCCACCAGTTCCTCCAGCACCCAGGCCAGGTAGCCGGGGTGGATGCGGTACATGGTGGAGCAGGGGCAGATGACCGGGTCCAGGCAGAAGATGGTGTGCTGCGGGTACTCGGCGGCAAGCCGGTTCACCATGTTGATCTCGGTGCCGATGGCGAAGGTCGTCGGCTCGGTGGCGGCGGCGATGGCCTTCTTGATGAAGTCCGTGGAACCGGCGGAGTCGGCTGCGTCCACCACCTCCATGGGGCATTCGGGGTGCACGATGACCTGGACGCCGGGGAAGTCCGCGCGGGCCTTCTCAATCTGGGCCACGTTGAAGCGCTTGTGGACGGAGCAGAACCCGTGCCAGAGGATGACCCGGGAATCCAGCAGCGCCTGTTCGTCATTGCCGCCCAGGTCCTTGCGCGGGTTCCACATGGGCATCTGCTCCAGGGGGACGCCCAGGGCCTTCGCGGTGTTGCGGCCCAGGTGCTGGTCCGGGAAGAAGAGCACCCGCTGTGCGCGCTGGAACGCCCACTCGAGCACGGTCCTGGCGTTGGAGGATGTGCAGACGATGCCGCCGTGTTCACCGCAGAACGCTTTCAGGGCGGCAGAGGAGTTCATGTAGGTGACGGGGATGACCGGAACCCGGCCGTCGGCGTCGGGCTCGGTGCCGAAGATCTCTGCCAGTTGCTCCCAGCATTCCTCCACCGAGTCCTCGTCCGCCATGTCCGCCATGGAGCAGCCGGCGGCGAGGTTGGGCAGGATGACCGCCTGCTCCGGGGTGGAGAGGATGTCCGCGGTCTCGGCCATGAAGTGGACGCCGCAGAAGACGATGGCCTCGGCGTCCGGCCGGGTCAATGCGGCGTTGGCGAGCTGGAAGGAATCACCGACGAAGTCCGCGTACTGGATCACTTCGTCGCGCTGGTAGAAGTGGCCCAGGATGACGGCCCGCTCCCCCAGCGCGGCCTTGGCGGCCCTGATCCGCTCGCCGAGTTCGGCGTCGCTGGCCAGCTTGTACTCGTCCGGCAGCTGGCCCTGGCGCGGCGTGGAGGCCGGGGCGGGGTCTGCGCTGGAAGCGCCGGGGCCGTACGCGGGCACACCGGCGAGTGCCTCGGCCAGGTCATAGTCCCACGGGCCCTTGGCCAGCGCCGGGCTGCAGGTACTGCGTTCGGCCGCTGCGCCCTTTTCGGCCTGCTCGCGCGTGATCAGCTGGATTGCCGTGTTGACGCTGCTCATGGTGTGCTCCTGTTGTCTGGGTCAAGGCCTGGCCGGCCGGTAAAGCGGTAGAGGCGTGGCGGACGGTGCTTGCCGCCCTGGAGGTACTCCCCGGTTTCTTCGATTTCCGGGGTGGATTTGAGTTGCCGGCGGAAGTTCGCCGGATCCAGCTGCCGGTCAAGGACTGCTTCGTAGACTTCGCGGACCTGGGCCAGGGTGAAGTACTCGCCCAGCAGGTGGTAGGCCACGGACCCGTAGGCAAGCTTGTTGCGCAGCCGCCAGAGGGCGTAGTCCACGATGGCGTTGTGGTCGAACGCCAGGTCGCCGAGCCGGTCCGCGCGGAACCACCTGACATTCTCTGACTCGTCCGCGAGCGCAGCCTCCGTTGGCTGGACCAGGGCCCAGTACACGATGGAAACCACCCGCTGGGTGGGTGAGCGGTGCAGGCCGCCAAAGGCGTACAGCTGCTCAAGGTAGCGGGGCGCCAGGCCCGTGGTTTCCCGGAGGTTCCTGGCGGCGGCGTCCTGGAGTGATTCATCGTGGCTGAGCGGGCCTCCGGGCAGAGCCCACATTCCCTTGAAAGGCTCACGGATCCGGCGGACCAGGGGAAGCCACAGGGTGGGGCGGCCGGAGGTTTCGCTGGGCCTGAGCGCAAAGATCACCGTGGAGATGGCCAGCGACGGCGGCGCGGCCTGCCGCTCGGAAACATTCGCCGAGCTGTAGTACAAGCGGTCCACCGCCTTTCGCCATCCCCGGCTGCCGGATGGGCCGCCGTACGCTAGTTATGGTCAACTTGACCAAAACTAATTCTACGGGGCGCAGGACCGGAAAAGGAAATATTTCCGCCGGGGATTTTGGCAGCCGCCGAAGGTGGCCTGCCCATCCGTCTCCCTATGAGTCCGCCTTCGGGCCGGGGCCGGCTCCTTCCCCCGTTTTTGGCGCCGGACCGGAGACGGTAAATTCAAGAGGTCCCACAAGGACCTCCGGACCCTCCCGGACCGGAACCATCGAACCAAGCCCCAGAAGGTGCCCATCCTTATGACGATGAAGTCTGACCGGACCACATCCGCCCCGCCTCAGACCCCCCCCCCCCACCGCCACCAGGCACAGCATGAAGCCGCGCCAACTCACCATGATGGGGCTCGGCAGTGCCATCGGCGCCGGGCTGTTCTTGGGATCGGGCGCCGGCATCCAGGCAGCCGGCCCGGCAGTCCTCATCTCCTACCTGGTGGCTGGAACACTGATCATCCTGGTGATGTGGGCGCTCGGTGAAATGGCGGCGGCGAATCCGAGCAGCGGGGCCTTCTCCGTTTACGCCCAGCGGGCGCTGGGACGGACGGCGGGTGCCACGATCGGATGGCTGTGGTGGCTGCAGCTGGTGGTGGTGATCGCCGCGGAGGCTCTGGGTGCCGCCGGCCTGCTGTTCTCCGTCTGGCCGGTGGTTCCGGTGTGGGCGCTGGCGCTGCTCTTCATGGTGGTGTTCACCGGCGTCAACCTGGCCGGAGTCCGCAACTTCGGGGAGTTCGAGTTCTGGTTCGCCATCCTCAAGGTTGCTGTAATTGTCCTGTTCCTTGCCGTGGGGGCAGCACTGCTCCTTGGCCTGCTGCCCGGAGTGGCCTCGCCGGGTATGCAGAACCTCACGGGCAACTTTGCACCCCAGGGCCTGGGGGGTGTTGCGGCTGCGTTGTTCGTGGTGATTTTCGCGTTCGGCGGGACCGAAATTGTCTCGGTGGCAGCTGCTGAAACGGAAGATCCTGAACGCAGCGTAGGCAAGGCCATCCGCACCGTGGTGTGGCGCATCCTGGTCTTCTACATCGGCTCGGTCTTCGTCATTGCCGCCGTCCTCCCCGCCACGTCCCAAGGCCTTTCCTCACCCTTTGCCGGGGTGCTGGACGCCGCACGGATCCCCGGTGCCTCCACCGCCATCACCCTGGTGGCCGTCGTCGCGCTCCTCTCTGCACTGAACGCCAATCTCTACGGAGCCTCCCGCATGGCCTATTCCCTTGCCCAGCGTGGCGAGGCGCCACGGGTCCTGACCCGGCTCAACCGATCAGGCGTGCCCCTCCCCGCCGTGGCAGTGTCGGTGGCGTTCGGCTTCATCGCCACGGTCCTTGAACTGCTGTTCCCGGAACGGATCTTGCCGGCGCTGTTCCAGCTGGTGGGGTCCACCTGCCTGGTGGTATGGGGCAGCGCCCTGGTGTCCCAGCTGATCCTGCGGCGGCGTGCCACCCGGGATGGAACCGCACTGCCCCTTCGGATGAGGGGATTCCCCGGCCTGACCATCCTGGGGCTGGTCCTGCTGGGCCTGATTTTCGCCGTCGGCCTGAGTGCGGACGCCAGCCGGGTCCAGCTTTTCAGCACGTTCGCACTGATCGCCGGGATCGCTGCAGCGTGCGCCGCCGGGGCCCGGCTGACCGGCAGGAAGCAAGCCGCCAACAGGTAGAGTGGATCGTACCTTTCCAGCAAGACGCACCGACGCGCCGGGCCAGCCCAGGCGCCGTACCTGATTGGGGAAACTGACACCATGAGCGGCAGGCACACCGGACAGCAGCAGGCGCACACCGTCGAAGGCACCGACCCGCAGCTGTATGTGGCGGTCCATGACCCTGCCACCGATGCAGGCCTCCGGCCGGTGCTGTTGCTGCACGGCTTTTCCTCGTCCTCCAAGCTCAACTGGGAGGACACCGGTTGGGTGTCGGCCCTGCTGGACGCCGGCCGCCGGGTCATCACCGTGGACCTTCCGGGGCACGGACGCAGCGGAGCTCCTGAAGACCGCGACTCCTACTCCCCCAGCCGGATCCGGGCGGACCTGCTCCAGGCGGCGTTCGACGCCGGTGCCCGCCCCCTGCAGGACGGCGACCCTTCCAGCGGCCTGGACGTGGTGGGCTACTCCCTGGGATCCCGGCTCGCCTGGGAGTTCGCGGCGACCCAGCCCGAGCTGGTGCACCGGGTGGTGCTCGGCGGGCCCAACGACTCGGATCCGCTGGCCGGGTTCGACCTCATCGCCGCCCAGGACTACCTGGCAGACGGCACGCCCATCAAGGACGAATCCACGGCCCAGCTCCTGAAAATGGCGCTGCTGCTGCCGGGGAACAACATCTTCGCCCTGCTGTCCCTGGTGGAAGCCATCAAGGCCGAGCCCTACGATCCCGCCGAGGCGGTCCCCCACGTTCCAATGCTGCTGGTGGCGGGTGACAAGGACGAACGGGCCGGTACCCTGCCCCGGCTTGCCGAGCTGGCCCGCGGCGCCGGTTCCATGGCCGAGCAGCTGCTCCTCCCGGGCCGTAACCACACCAACGCCATCACCAGCCGGGCATTCAAGCAGGCCGCTATTTCGTTCCTGGCGGTCTGACCGGCCCGGCGCTGCCGGAGCATGGCAGCGTGCGCAGGAGTATGTTGAGGGCAGGCTGCAGTGCCGGGAGGGACAGATGGGTACGCGTTTCGAGGACCGCACGGAGGCCGGCGCACGGCCGGCGGGCGCCCTGGCCCGGTTCGAGGGACGTCAGGACACAGTTGTGCTTGGCCTCGCCCGCGGCGGCATCCCCGTGGCGGCCGCAGCGGCCCAGGCCCTGGGCCTGCCCCTTGGCACCGTCCTGGTGCGGAAACTGGGAATCCCCGGGCACGAGGAGACGGCGTACGGCGCCCTCGCCTGGGCACGCGGCCGGATGGTCCGGCTGCTTAACCGGCCCCTGCTGGAACGTGTCCGTGAGCACGGCGTTGGCCAGGAACAGCTGGACGGCGTGGAGGAGCGCGAACGCGCCGAACTCCTCCGCCGGGTACAGCTTTATCCGGGTGCCGACCTGGACGTCTCCGGCAAGACAGTCATCCTGGTCGACGACGGCCTGGCCACAGGCGCCACGATGCGTGCCGCCGTCGAAGCGATGAGGGAAGAGGGTGCCGCTGCCGTAGTGGCCGCCGCGCCCGTGGGATCGGTGGACGCCGAGGCGTCGCTGGAGCGGGTGTGCGATGCCGTGGTCTGCCTGCACCTGCCCGGCAAGTTCCGCGCGGTGGGCAGCTGGTACCGCCAGTTCGGCCAGTTGACCGACGACGACGCGGTGCGATTTCTGTCCGCCTGAACGGCCAGGCACAGCAGCAGGCCCGGACCAGGCGGTCCGGGCCTGCTGCTTCATGGGAGGGCCCACCTATCCAATGGGCGGTGGGTGGGCCTGCGCCGTCAGGTCAGTGGTGGCTGCTGACGCCGAGCGGGCGGCCCTTGGTCTCCTTGGCCAGGACAACACCGACGGCGGAGATGACACAGAGGACCATGATGTAGATGCCGATCGAACCGGCCCACTTGGTGGACTGCAGCAGGGTTTCGGCAATGGTTGCCGCGAAGGCACCGCCCAGGATGGCGCCGAAGGCGTACCCAATGGAAATGCCGGAGTACCGGACGTTGGCGGGGAACATCTCGGCATACATGGCGGACATCGGACCATAGGACAGGCCCAGGCCGATCGTCAGGACAAACAGGGCCACGCCGTAGAGCATGATGTCCTTGGTGTCGATCAGCGCGAACATCGGGATCATCCAGGCGAAGACGATGGCGTAGCCGATCAGGAAGGTCTTGACGCGGCCAATGCGGTCGGAGAGCCAGCCGCCCACGAGGGTGAAGATCAGCCAGCCGAAGGAGGCCAGCGTGGTGGCCAGCAGGATCTGCGGGGTGGGCATCTTCAGCGTCTTGGTGGCATAGGAGATGAAGAAGGCGATCAGCAGGTAGCCGGCGGCATTGTTGCCGATGAAGATGAGCGTGGAGTACAGGACGGGCAGCTTGTGGTTCCGGATCAGCTCACCCAGGGGGGCCTTGCTTTCCTTCTTCCGCAGGGCCATTTCCTGGAAGACCGGGCTCTCCGCCACGGCGCGGCGGATCAGGTAGCCGACCACGATCAGGACGATGGACAGCAGGAACGGCACGCGCCATCCCCAGGCGGCAAAGTCTTCCTTGGACATGCCGGTGTTGAGGAAAAACAGCAGGCCGGTGGCCAGGATCATGCCCACGGGCACGCCGATCTGCGGGTACGCGCCGAACAGGCCGCGCCGGCTGATGGGGGCATGCTCCACGGCCATCAGGGCGGCACCGCCCCATTCACCACCGGCTGAGAAACCCTGGATGACGCGCAGCAGGATCAGCAGCACAGGAGCCCATGCCCCGATCTGTGCGTAGGTGGGAAGAACGCCGATGAGGGCCGTTGCGGCGCCCATCATCACCAGGGTGAACACCAGCATTGCCTTGCGGCCCAGGCGGTCGCCCAGGTGTCCGGCGATCACGGCCCCCAGCGGACGGAACAGGAAGCTGATGCCGATCAGGGCGAAGGAGAGGATCTGGGCAAGGCCCGGGTTGGATTCGTTCAGCGGTGCCAGGAAGAGCGGCGACAGCAGCGTCGCCGTCAACTGGGCAAAGATGAAGAAGTCATACCACTCGATCGTGGTACCGACGAGGGTGCCTGCGAGGACCTTGCGTTCCTCCTGCCGGGTACTGGGGCCGGCGGGGGTGTCCACCTTGGAAGGTGTGGTCATTGAAACTCCATTGTTTATTGGGCAGCATGGCCGCCCGGACGCCTTCAGAATTACCGACAGAACGGTCAGTTAGTCGATAGGGTACTACGTATTTGTGATGCGTAACACGGGATGGGGATATGTGCGGCCACAGCCGCGGAGAAGAAGTTCTATATTGGAACTGTTAGTTCGTATAGAGGACAATACCGCCCCGCCGTGCAATGAGACAAGCGTCACGCCCGGAGGGCGGCAACCTAGGATGGACACCATGACTCCTCCAGCTGCAGCCCGGACCACCGGTGCCCCGGCCCAGGCTTCGCCGTCGCAGACCCTGTCCCGTGGTATCCGCGCCCTCGAGATCCTGGCGGCCGCCCCCGGCCCGCTGACCATCGCCGAACTGGCCGACGCCATGGGGGTCCACCGCTCCGTGGCTTACCGGATCCTGCGCACCCTGGAAGACCACTCCCTCCTGGTGCGGGACGATGCCGGGCGGGTCCAGCCGGGCCCCGGCCTCGCCGTCCTGGCCCGCGGCGTCTCGCGGAACCTGCAAAGCGCTGCCCTGCCGGAACTCACCCAGCTGGCGAACTCCCTGGACATGACGGCCTTCGTGGCAGTGTGGGACCACCACGACTGCATCACGCTGGTCACCGTGGAGCCCCGGCACTCCGGGGCCACCGTGGCCCAGCACCCGGGCACCCGCCACCCAATCAACGCCGGGGCGCCGGGCATTGCTATCCAGTCTGCCCTCTCTGAAACGGAGTGGGACCGGCTGAAAACAGGGATTCAGTACCGGCCGGAAGCATCGGAAGCACGCCGGAAGGGCTACGCAGCCAGCCATGACGAGGTCATCGCCGGGGTGTCTTCGCTGGCAGCCCCGATCCGGGTGCCCGGCGGGCGGCCGGCGGCCCTGGCCGTGGTGTATATCCGCTCGGCCCACACGCCGGAAACGGTAGGCAGCGCCATCGCGGAAAGTGCGGCGAGGATCGAAAGCCAGCTCGCCTGACAGCTGGGAAGGGCCGGCCCACCCGGTGGGAACCGCTCTTTCAGGCCTTCCGGGAGAGCACGACGGCGGCTCCCGCGCCGAGCAGCGCCAGCCCCGCGGCTGCACCGACCGGGACGAGGAATGCCGCCGCAGGCCCGTGAAGCTGGGCCAGCTGGCCCCCGATGGAGGATCCGAGGGCGGTTCCGGCGACGATGCCGCTGGCAAGCGCCGTCATCACCGTGCTCAGCCGGCCGGCGGGAGCAAGGGTGCCGCCGACGGCGAAGACGGTCACCATGACAGGCCCCACCGGGAGTCCGAGGACCAGCAGAACGAGGGCCATCATGGGCAGCGACGACGGGACCAGCAGCAGGAACGCCAGCCCGGCCATCAGGGCCGCGCAGAGCACCCACCGCAGCGCGGGGCCAAGGCGGCGGGGCCAGTAGGCCACGGACAGCGCCGCGGCCGCCGAACTCAGGCCCATGACCGCATACAGCAGTCCGGCAATCTCCGACCCGGCCAGCTGCGCGGAAAAGGCGCTCAACGCAGCCTGGGTTGAACCGAAGAATGTGCCCATGCAGACCATTGCCAGGACAGGCAGCGCGACCGCCCAGGGCAGCCTGGCGGTGCGGGCGAAGCGCCGGCGCTTCACGTTGCGGGCACGGGTGACAGGCACGGCCCGGTGGGTGGGATGCACGGCGAAGGCCGGGACGAGGGTGATGGTCATCGCAGCTGCCAGTGCCAGCGGCAGCCACGGTGCCACGAGGCTGGCGAGGATTCCCACCAGGGCCGGTCCGAGCACGAAAGTTACCTCATCGGCGGTGCTCTCATAGGAAAGCGCAGCATCAAGGTCCCGGCCGCCATCTCCCCGGGTCTCCCCCGCGCCTGCGCCGCTGGCCGTCAGGGACATCCAGCGGACCCGGGCGAGGGGCCCCACCTGGGGGCAGGAGGCGCCGGCCGCGAAGGCAGCCGTGAGGACGGCGGGCGGGAAATCCCCGGCTGCCGTGGCCATCGCGGCAAAGACCAGGGCCATCACCGCTGCCGTGTTGAGCACCGCGGCCAAAAGCAGGACGGGCCGTTGTCCCCGCCGGTCCGCCAAAGCACCCAGTAAGGGAGCGCCCAGCGCAGAACCAATGCCCACAGCACCTGCCGCTGAGCCGCCGGCGGCAAAGGAGCCGCTGACCGAGGTGACGAGGGTCAGGGTGCCGACGGTCAGCATCGCCAGGGGAAGCCGGGCGAACAGTCCCAGCGGAATGAAGCTGCGGCCGGCCAGGAGTGGGAGCCGGGAAAAACGTCCCCGTGCTGGCCCCTGCACGGCTTGCGGGCGTGGCCCGTCAGCGTTGGTGGCGGCCGGCGCCGGGGCGCTGGAGATGGGTGAAGGAGTGTTGTGTGGTGTCAATTCCGGGCTCGCTCAATTGGTGCGCATCGTCCCTCCTCCCGATGCGCGCAACCCGGTAACACTTTGGATTATATCGGTCCGGCTCAGAGGAGGGTGTCCAGGCTCTCCGAGATCCGCAGCGTGGAGCCGTTACGGTTCTTGAGGACCTGCAGTTGCGTACCGATCCGCTGTTTCATCTCGGCGACGTGGCTGACCAGCCCCACGACCCGGCCACCGTCGCGAAGGCCTTCAAGGGCATCCATGACCTGTTCCAGGGACTGTTCGTCCAGGCTGCCAAATCCCTCGTCGACGAAGAGCGTCTCGATCTCCACTCCGCCCGCCTCCTGCTGCACAACGTCCGCCAGTCCCAGGGCGAGCGAGAGCGATGCCATGAAGGACTCGCCGCCCGACAGGGTGGAGGTGTCGCGGCGGAAGCCTGTCCACTGGTCCACGACTTCAAGCCCCAGGCCTGACTTGGCGCCGCGGGCCGCCTTGGCGTCAGTGTGCTGGAGCAAGTACCGTCCGTCGCTCATGGCCACCAGCCGTTCGGATGCGGCAAGGGCCACCTGCTCCAGCCGGGCAGCCAGGACGTAGCTGTTCAGGCTCATCCGGTAGGTGTTTTCACCCCGGCCGGCCGCGGCGTCAGCCAGGCGCGTCAGCATCTGGGCGCGCTCCGCCGGCTCCCGGGAGGAACGGACCAGGGCCCCGTATTCGGCGGCGAGGGAGGTCAGCGACGCCAGGCAGCGGCTGGCCATGCCCGCGGCCAGGTCCGCCTCACGGGCGTCAGCCTGGGCAGCGGAGGCCGCGGCGGCCAGCGCTGCCAGCCGTTCCTCGTCCGCGGAGAAGCCGTCGGCGGCCTCAGCCTGTGCCAGCACAATGTCCTCGGACTCGAATAATCCGGCCACGCGGGCGGCTTCGTCCTGCGCCGCCCTGATCGCGGCTTCCGCGGCGGCGGCCCCGGCGGCGTCCAGGAGCTGGGCGCGGACCTCGCCGGCGGTGGCGAAGCCGGCAGCTGGCAGTGCCTGGTCCAGGTGCTCACGGGCCTCCGCAGCCTGCACCCGTGCGGCGTCCAGTTTTGCCTGGGCGTCCACGGCCTTGGCCAGTACCGCTGCGGCATCTTCAAGAGCCTTCAGCCGGCGGTTCAGGCTGCTGTGGTTGCCGCGCAGGCCGGAGAGGGCGCTGTCCAGTGACGCTGCCTGCCCGGCGACCTCGGCCAGGGACGCCGTGGTTTGGGAGAGTTCCGCCTCGGCCTCGGAGAGCGCTGCCCGCGCCTGCACGATGCCGGCGTCAACGGCCTCCAGTCGCCGGCGCCTGTCCAGCAGCTCCCCAGCCGCCCGCTCGGCGTCCTCCGCTGCCTGAAGCGCAGCGTCCGCCCCGGCCCGGGCGTCGTCCAGGGGTGTTGTCCCACCCTGTCCGGCGAGGACCGCCACCTCCTGCTCCGCCTGTGAGAGCTCCAGGGCAACCAGGGCATGCGCTGCCTCGGCAGCCTCGTACGCGCTGTGGGCCTGTTCCTCCTCCTGGGCCAGGCCAGGGCCATTCCCGCCTGCGTCGGCCGGGCCGGGATGCTCCCCACTGCCGCAGACGGGGCAGGGTTCCCCGGCAACCAGCTTGGCAGCCAGCTCCGATGCCGCATTGGCGAGCCGGTCCTCCCGCAGGTCGAGCCAACGGCGTTTTGCTTCCAACAGCCCGTCCCGCGAGTCGCCATGGCGGGCCTTGACCCGGTCCCTGGCCGTGAGCGCCGTCCCGTGCCGCCTGACCACATCCAGCAGTTCCGCTGCCGCTGAGGCTTCCTTGCGGCGCAGGGCCGCCTCCACGGAACGGGCCTCCAGCCGGTCCATGCCGTGGGTCAGCTCTTCGCGTTCCGCCTGCAGCTGCGCCGGACGGTCGGCCAGTTCCTCCACCGTCCGCTGAAGCCCGTCCTGCCTGGCAGCGAGGCCGCGATGCCTCTTCCGCAGGTCCTGGAGCTTGTCTTCGTCCGGGATGCGGGCCTCGACGACGGCCAGCAGCGAGCGCAGGCGTCCCAGTTCCCCGGCAGCTCCGGGCATAATTCCGGCGGACGAGTCTGCTTCCCCGGGGAACGCCCGCGCTGCGGCGGCAGCGGCTGCGGGGGGCTCCTCCAGTCCGAGCTGGGCCAGTTCTCCGCCGTCCCCTGCGGCCAGGCGGAGTAACGTCAGGGCAGATTCGGCGGCGGCTTCGGCGCTGTGAACTTTGGCGCCGGCGGCGTCCACAGCCCGCAGCTGCCCCTGCAGGACCTCCGCTTGCCGGTGCCGGGCGAGCCGGGATGAGAGCTCCTGCAGCTCCGGGGCGCGTTCTTCAACGGCCCTTTGGCGTGCGGCGGCTGCCTGGAGTTTGCGGTGGCGCTCATGCCTCGCCGCCTCCCGGTCCGCCTCCCTGCGGCGGTCCTGGCTTTCCGCGTCCGCAGCCGCGGCGCGGTCCGTGAACTCCGCCAGCCGGCGGGAAACCGCGTCCTGGAGCCATTCAAGGCGTCCGGGAATGTCGGCCGCCGGCGGGGCCCCGTCGTCGGGAAGTTCAAGCGGAGCGGCTTCGGCTTCAGCACGCGAGGCCAGGACGCCGAGTTGCGCGGACAGGGCAGCGACGTCCTCGCGGGCGGCCGCAGCCTGCCGCGCGAGTTCTTGTTCCAGCGCCTCGAACCGCTGGGTCCCGAAGAGTTTCTGCAGCAGGTCCAGCCGGTCGGCCGCCTTGGAGCGAAGGAAGGCAGCGAAGTCCCCCTGCGGAAGCATCACCACCCGGGTGAACTGTTCGCGGTCCATGCCCAGGAGGGCCATGATCTCCGCGCCCGCCTCATCGTTGCGGGCAGACTTCTCCACCCAGGCTCCGCCTGTCCGTTCGCGGAGCAGCGTCTTGGCCTGCTGGACCGTGAAGCCGTTCTTCCCCCGGGCACTGGGCTTCTCCCAGGCCGGGGAGCGGGTCACCTCGAACCGGCGGCCCTGGGCGGAGAATTCACACGTGACCGCTGGCTCCTGCCCGGGTTCGGCATGGTCGCTGCGCAGCCGTTTGCCGTCCTGACGGGCACCGGGCACGGAGCCGTAGAGGGCAAAGCAGATGGCGTCCAAAACGCTGGTCTTGCCGGCGCCGGTGGGACCGTTCAGCAGGAACAGGCCGTGGGCGCTCAGCCGGTCGAAGTCGATGTCCTCGGTTCCGGCGAAGGGCCCAAACGCTGTTATCCGGAGATGGTGGATCCTCACCGTGATGCCTCCAGCAGCCTGACGTTGTCCAGGGCGGCTGCGAGCGCAGCCTTTTCGGCCTGGTCCGCGGCCCGTCCCCGGGCGTGCTCCAGGAAGCCGCAGCACACGGCGAGGTCATCCGGGGCGCTTGCCAGCCTGGTGCTGTAGCTTGCCTGCGCTGTAGCGGCCGCACCCTGCGGATCGAAGGCGAGGACCAGGGTGTCCGGGAACCTGGCACGGAGCCGCTCCATGGCACAGGCAGGCCGCTGGGCGTCGGTCAGCGTGACCTGGCAGTAGGCGGTTTGGGCCCATTCGTGGGATGGATCCTGCAGGAGGTCCGCCAGCGTTCCGCGCAGCACGGCCAGGGAACGTGGCGCCTCCCAATGAACCTCGGTAACGGAGGTGACGCCGTCCGCTCCAATGTCCACCAGCCAGCCACCCTTCTGGTGGGTCGCTTCCGAGAAGGAGTAAGCCACGGGCGATCCCGAATACCTGACTGAAGGGGAGAGTGTCTGGCGGCCGTGCAGATGGCCCAGCGCCGTGTAGCTGAAGCCGTCGAACAGATCCAGCGGAACCGCGCCGACGCCGCCGATGCTGAGGTCCCGCTCGCTGTCCGAACTGATGCCTCCGCTGGCGAAAGTGTGGGCGAGGACCACGGACTGTACCGTGGCGGATTCCGCGCGCTGCGCGATGTCCGCCCTGATTCGGGCGGCAGCGGCGCGGGTCACCTCGAAGTGGCTTGCCGTGTCCGTGCCCAGCTGGTCTGCGACAAGCCGCGGTTCAAGCCACGGGATGCCGTAGACCGCCAGGACTGCTTCCTTCCCGCCCTGATCCGGTCCCAGCGGCAGAAGCAGCGGGTGGTGCAGCTCCTCCACCTTGGTGCGGAGGTGCACGCCGCCCCGCTCCAGCAGCCGCGCCGCGAAACCCAGCCGGATGGCGGAGTCATGGTTTCCACTGGTCAGCACCACTTGGGCACCCGTGCCGGTCAGCCTGACGAGGGCGTCATCGAGCAGGTGCACCACATCCACGCCAGGCAGCGCCCGGTCGTAGACGTCACCGGCGATCAGGACGACGTCAACATTGTCCCGCTCGACGGCCGCCACCAACTGGTCGATGAAGGCCCGCTGGGCATCCAGCATGCCTACCCCGTGGAAGGAACGGCCAAGGTGCCAGTCGGAAGTGTGAAGTAACCGCATATCCCTAAGCTATCGGCAACCACTGACAGTCCCGGAAAGCGCCGCGTGGCGCAGCGGTCAGGACCGTTTGCCGTCGAAGAATTCCTGGGCCTCGCTGACGCTGCGGCTTCCGTCCCCGCGGGCCGGCGTGCCGGAGGTGGACGCCGCGGGCATGGCAATGTCCGGGCGGCTGCTGCCGGCGGAAGATGCCTCTGCCCCTTCGCTGTCCTCTTCTTCGCGGTCCACAACGTCACCGTCTGCCGCTCCCGGTTCCGCACTGCCGGCGTCGAAACCGTCACCGGCAGTGGCTGCCGACCCCGCGCCCGCGGTGATCCGGAACGCGAGACCAGCAATGGCGCCACCGGCCAGCGGCGCCACCAGGAAGACCCATAGTTGCTCCACTGCCCAGCCGGAGCTGAACACGGCGGAAGCAACCGCACGTGCGGGGTTGAAGGGCAGGTTTCCCACTGACTGGCCCAGCTGCAGGAGCGCCGCGAAGGACAGGCCGACGGCGATGGCCGGCACGGTCCGGTTGCCGTCGCCACGGCCCGCAGCGCCAAGGAAGACCGCCACGATGATCGCAGCCCCCAACAGTTCCAGCAGCACGACCGCGGCCAGCGGCGCCTGGATGATGGAGTGCTCGCCGAAGCCGGCGGCCACCGTGTCGAAAGCCGTGCGGCTGTCCGCAATACCGGGCAGCGTGCGGAGGACTCCAAACAGGGCAAGCGCGCCCACCAGGGCCCCCACCACCTGGGCCGCCGTGTACGCTGCCGCCGCGCCGGCCCGGATCCTGCCGGCCAGCAGGTGCCCCAGGGTTATGGCCGGGTTGAAGTGTCCGCCGGAGACGTGCCCAAAGGCGAGCATCGCGGCGGTAATGGCAAGTCCGGCAGCCAGCGCCGCCGGCACGGGGCTGGATTGCGGAATGCTGAAGAGCGGCACGCCGAGTCCGGCCACCGCCAGGAAGAGGCTGCCAAAGGCCTCGGCCACCAGGCGGGGCAGCAGAGCGCCGTGCCCGGCGGCCGTGGTGCCGGGCTCCAGTGCGTCGCGGGCGGAGACAGGGGTGCTCATAATGGGACCTTTGCGTCTGGGAATCTGGTGCTTGCGGGACTGCCGCCGGCCAGTGGTACCGGCACCGGGCAACCCGAGCAGTATGCCAGCGGAGGCTGTACGTTTGCTGGACGGCAGGCCAGGCCGCGGGCGTGGCTTCCGGCGCCGGCATGGCCGGGAACAGGGCACAGGGTTGGTCGCGGCCCTGGGTTCGGCGTCGGCTTTGGCGTTGAGTCCGGAGCGGGCTGCGGCGGACGGTAAATTTACTCCATGAGCTCCGAGCACGGCATTCCCGCACCCACCCTCGCGTCCCGTATCCACGGCTGCCTCCTGGGTGGCGCCCTGGGGGATGCGCTGGGCTATTCCGTGGAAGCCGGCGCGGCCCCCGGCGCCCGCGGACGCTCCGGCCCGGGAGAGCCGGGAGGCCTGGGTGTATTCGACGACCCATCCGGGCCGGCCCGCTTCTCCGACGACACCCAGCTGACCCTCTACACCGTGGACGGCCTGGTGGAGGCCCTGGAATGGGCAAACTCCGGTGTGGGCGCCGATGTGAACGCCTGCCTCTGGCTCGCCTACCTTCGGTGGCTGGCTTCCCAGGGCGAAGACGCCGGGCCGTCCGCGCCCATGCCCCAGCCCCGCTGGATCGACGGCCAGGAAGTGCTCCGGCAGCGGCGGCATCCGGAGCAGGAGTGCATTTCCGGCCTCGCCGGCGGCGAAATGGGCACGTCCGTCCGCCCGGTGAACCCGGGCGCGAAAGGCGTTGGCACGGTGATGCGCTCCGCGCCGTTCGGACTCGTTCCGCATATTGCGTCCGACGCCGTCTACAAGTTGAGTTCCGATGCCGCCTCCCTGACCCACGGCCATCCGTCCGCCAGGCAGAGTGCCGGGATCTTCAGCCTCCTAATCCACCGCCTGGTGTCCGGCGCGGCCCTGGCGGACGCGGCTGCCGCTGTCACCGCCCATGCAGCCGAACTTCCGGATGTGGCCCCCGAACTCCCCCAGAGGCTTAAAGCGGCTCTGCGGCTCGCTGACAAGCGGGACCCAGGCAAGCAGGAGGCAGGCCCCGAAGAACCCGTCCAGGCCCTGGGTGAGGGAAGGCTGGCTGAGGAAGCACTCGCCGTCGCGCTTTACGCCGTCCTGTCCACGGCACCGGCTGCCGGTGGAGAAACGGAGCCGGACCGGCACTTCCGGGACGCCGTGGCGTTGGCCGTGAACCTCGGCGCCGCCAGCGGCACCACCGGTTCGCTGGCCGGAAACATCCTGGGAGCCCTGTACGGGGAGGCCGGACTGCCGGCGGAGTGGCTTGCGGCCCTGGAGGGGCCGGAGGTGGTCCGGGGCATGGCGGATCAGTTGGTGAAGGTCACTACCGGGGAAGGCTGATGGTGCTGCAGCCTGCGGCAACGTCCCCCCGCGCGGTCATATCCGAACGGCCCTGCACGTCAGTAAGGCACTGACGGTCAGGCACTGACGGCAGCCGTGCAGGCGCCGTCCCGCGTCTCCGTTGCGGCGGCCTGCGGCCCGTGCGGCATGTCCCTGCCGCCCACCATCTGCAGGAACTCACCCTCGGAGAGCACTTCGATGGCCTGTCCCCGCTCATGCAGTTCCAGCACACGCCGGGCCTTGCCGGTGAGCCGTCCGGACCGGAGGTCGGAGGCGACGAACCCGTCCCCCACCACCAGCACGGTGGTGCGGCCGGTGACGCGGCTTTCCGTCCGTGCCCCGCAGCGGGCCGAGCGCCGCTTCGCTTCCGGACGGTCGATGGAGAGCTGTCCCGTGAACACCACCGTCTGCGCGTAGAGCGGGTGGCCCGGCTCGGCATCCAGGTTGGGCTCCGGGTTCGCCCCTTCCTCCGGCCAGCCGGACTGGAACCGTTGGACCAGGGCGGCGCCGTTGCCGGATGCCCCGGCGAGGGCCGCCAGGCTGGGCTTTGAAAGGTCGCCGGTGGCGGGATCGAACGCCTGCTGGCGCGGCATGGCCAGGCCGAGCGACAGGTAGAGTTCGGCGAGGCTGTTGGCGCCGTTTCGCCCGGCGATGTCGACCAGGATCCCGGCGCAGGCACGGGCGTCCTCGGCGGCGTCGTGGTGGTTGACCAACGGTACGCCGGCTTCCTCGGCGGCGAACGGCAGCGAATTGGAGACCAGCGAGTAGCAGCGGCGTGACAGCATCACGGTGCAGACGTAGTCATAGGCCGGACCGGGCAGGCCCGACACCTCAAGCGCCGAGCGGATCACGCCCAGGTCGAACGCCGCATTGTGGGCCGCCAGCACGTCGTCACCGATGAAGGCTCCGATTTCCGGGAACAGCTCGCCGAAGCGGGGGGCGTTGGCAACATCGGCTGCAGTGATGCCGTGGATGCGGACGTTGTGGTAGTCAAAATGGTCGTAGCCTGCTGGCGGGCGCATCAGCCAGGAGGCCTCCCCGACCACTTTCCCGCCCCTCACCTTCGTCAGCCCCACCGAGCACGGAGAGCCGCGGAAGCCGTTGGCCGTTTCGAAGTCGATCGCCGTAAAGTCCAAACCCACGGCCCCTACCTTACCGCCGGAGGTCCCGCAGGCCCGTCAAGTACCCTTGAGGAGTGAACTTTCCTGTGATGAGTGACCTCGCTGTGTCCATGCTGGGCGGTGCGGGACCGGTGCAGCCGAAAATGGCTTCGTTCCTGCCTGACTGGCTGAACCCCCAGGTCTTCCTGGCCGACCCCGCCCTCGCCCCCTGGGTGGTCCTGCTGGTGTGCGGGATCGTCTTCGCCGAAACGGGCCTGCTGGTGGGTTTCTTCCTTCCCGGCGACTCCATGCTGTTCACAGCGGGCCTGCTGGTGGCCACGGACACCATCAAGTTCAATATCTGGCTCCTGGCCCTGCTGGTCGCGGTCTCGGCCATCATCGGCAACCAGACCGGCTACCTCATCGGCTCCAAGGCCGGCCCTGCCATCTTCAACAAGCCCAATTCCCGGCTTTTCAAGCGGGAAAACGTGGAGAATGCGCATGCCTTCTTTGAGAAGCACGGCGGCAAGGCCCTGATCCTGGCCCGCTTCGTGCCCATCATCCGCACGTTCGTCCCGGTGATCGTCGGCGTGGCGCAGATGAGCAGGAGGAAGTTCTTCCTTTACAACGTCATCGGCGCCCTGCTGTGGGGCGGCGGCGTGACCCTGCTCGGCTACCTGCTGGGCGACAAGGTTCCGTGGGTCCGCGACAACCTGGACATTATCTTCATCGCCATCGTGCTGGTCTCGGTGATCCCCATCGGTATCGAGATCCTGCGCGGCCTGGCCGCCAAGCGCCAGGCGCAGGCCTACGGCACGGACGCCGTCGATGAGTACATCGAGGAGCACGAGCCGCAAGCGGAACGCAAGACCCACCGCAAGATCCCGGGCAGCCGGCCCGAATAGCTGCGGCTGTCCCTGGATCCACCAAAAAAGGTGCGCACCCGCAGGGTGCGCACCTTTTTCGCTGGTCCTCCTAGCTGGCTGCCTCCAGCGCCGCCACAATCGAGGGCAGGAGTGCCCGGAAGGCCTTGCCGCGGTGGCTGATGGCGTTCTTTTCTTCAGCCGAGAGCTCGGCGCAGCTGCGGTCCTCGCCGGCGGGCTGCAGGACCGGGTCGTAGCCAAACCCTCCGGCGCCGCGCGGCTCGCGCAGCAGGATTCCCTCCAGCTGGCCGTACTCCACCACTTCGCGGCCCGGGCCGTCCGCACCGTCCGGCATGGCCAGGGCGGCGGCGCACACGAACGCGGCACCGCGGTGTTCGTCCGGAACGTCGGACAGCTGGTTCAGCAGCAGTTCAAGGTTGGCGGCATCGTCCCCGTGCCGTCCGGACCAGCGGGCAGAGAAGATCCCGGGTGCTCCGCCCATGACGTCCACGGCGAGTCCCGAGTCGTCGGCGATGGCCACCAGGCCGGTGGCAGCGGCAACCGCGCGTGCCTTCAGCAGCGAATTCTCCGCGAAGGTCACGCCTGTTTCGACGACGTCCGGCGCACCCGCCGCCGCCGCGTCCACCACCTGCGTATCGACGTCGAGCCCCGGCACCTGCCCGCGCAGCAGTTCGCGCAGCTCGCGGAGTTTGCCCTTGTTGTGGGTGGCCAGCACCAGCCGCGGAGCGGGGCTGCTCACAGGGTGTCCGCCAGGGTTTCGCGCTGGATGGCGGCCAGCTCCGAGGTGCCCAGGAGGGCCAGGTCCAGGAGCTGGTTCAGCTCGTCCCGGTCGAACGGGGCGCCCTCCGCCGTGCCCTGGACCTCGACGAACTTGCCGGAACCGGTGACCACCACATTCATGTCCGTTTCCGCCCGGACGTCCTCCACGTACGGCAGGTCCAGCATGGGGACGCCATCGATGATGCCCACGGACACGGCCGCGATGGTGTCCAGGAGGGGCTGGGCGTTCCTGGCAATGAGCTTGTTGTCGCGGGCAAACCGGATGGAGTCCGCCAGCGCCACGTAGGCGCCGGTGATGGCCGCCGTGCGGGTGCCGCCGTCCGCCTGGAGCACGTCGCAGTCCAGCACGATGGTGTTTTCGCCGAGGGCCTTGGTGTCGATGATGGATCGCAGCGAGCGCCCGATCAGCCTGGAAATTTCATGCGTGCGGCCGCCGATCTTGCCCTTCACGGACTCGCGGTCGGACCGGGTGTTCGTGGCCCTCGGCAGCATGGCATATTCGGCGGTCACCCAGCCGCGGCCTTCGCCCTTGAGCCAGCGTGGGACGCCGGCGGTCAGGGAGGCCGTGCACAGCACCCTGGTGTTGCCGAACTCGATCAGCGCCGAGCCTTCAGCCTGGTTGGACCATCCGCGGGTGATGCTGATGGGCCGGAGCTGGTCGGGGGCGCGGCCGTCGGCACGCACGATGGGCACTGCAGTTGCTTCAGATGTCATGCCTTTAGCTTATCGAGTGCCGGTGCGGCCGACGCCGGGCGCGGTCCGCCTAGATGGTGTAGTGCACCCCGGCCACGGCAACCGCGACGTCGCCCGGGAACACGGGCCGCGCTTCTGCCATGACCGTGGTCTGGGAGGTCCACACGGGGATATGGGTCAGCAGGAGCCGGCGGGCCCCGGCCGCGGCGGCAGCCTCCCCGGCCCTCTTGCCCGTCAGGTGGACGTCGTTGATGCCATCGTCCCTGCCTTCCTCGAAGGCAGCCTCGCACAGGAACAGGTCGGCGTCCTTGGCCGCTTCCTCCAGGCCGGCACAGGAATCGGTATCGCCGGAGTAGGTCAGGACCCGGGACACCGGGGTGCCGTCCTTGCCGGGCTCGACCACCTCGACCCGGAGGGCGTAAGCCTCCTCGATGGGGTGGTTGACGGCGAACGGGGTGACCGTGAACGGGCCCACTGTTACGGATTCACGCTCGGTCCAGTTGGTGAAGTCGAATTCTTCGTGCATGCCCGGGTCCAGGGGCAGCCCGTAGGCGGTGGCCATTCGGTCGGCGGTGGCGGCCGGCCCCCACACCGGAATCCGCCCACGGCCCCAACCGCCGGGCTTCCAGCGGATGGCGACGTGCAGCCCGCACAGGTCCATGCAGTGGTCGGGATGCAGGTGCGTGAGGAAGATCGCGTCGATGTCCTCCAGGTCCGTGTAGCGCTGGATGGCCCCCAGGGCCCCGCTGCCGAGGTCCATCACCACCTTCCAGGTCCTGTCACCGTCGGTGGCGGTCAGGAGGTAGCAGGACGCCGGGGAACCGGGCCCCGGGAAGGAGCCCGTGCATCCGACGATGGTCAGCTTCACAGGGCCGGTCCCGCGGGACGGGCGCCGGCGAGCCCGCCGCCCACGAAGTTGGAAATCCGCGGCCGGTCCTGCGCGCTTTGCGCGGCAGCGATCATTTCAGGGGTGATGCGGGCCAGGCTGCCCGTGGGGTACTGGGCGGCGACGTGGTCCACGTGGCGGACGGAGAGCACCTCGGGGCCCAGGAACCGCCGGGCCAGCACCTCGAACTGCCGGGCGTCGCCGGTGGCCACGAAATGGTGCTCGGGCGGGAGCGTCGAGGTGCGCTGCAGGTTGTGGGTGGCCAGGGCGCGGTAGACGTCCTTGGCCGTCTCCTCGGCGCTGGACACCAGCGTGACGTCGGCGCCCATGACATAGGAGATGACGCCCGTCAGCAGCGGATAGTGGGTGCAGCCCAGGACCACGGTGTCCACCCCGGCGGACTTCAGCGGCGCCAGGTATTCCTCCGCGACCGCCAGCAGGGCCGGGCCCGTGGTGACCCCTGCCTCCACGTAGCTGACGAACTCCGGACACGCCACCGAGGTGATGTCCAGGTCCGGAGCCGCGGCGAACGTGTCCTCATAGGCACGCGACCCTACGGTGGCGGACGTGCCGATGACGCCCACTTTTCCCGACCGGGTGGCGGCGACGGCGCGCCGCACCGCGGGCTGGATGACCTCGATGACCGGGATGCCGTACTTGGCGGTGTACCGCTCCCGGGCGTCCCGCAAAACAGCGGCCGACGCCGAGTTGCAGGCGATGGTGAGCAGCTTGACGCCGGAGTCCACAAGTTCGTCCATGACGCCAAGGGCGTTGGCGCGCACCTCGGCGATGGGGAGGGGCCCGTAGGGGCCGTGGGCGGTGTCCCCGACGTAGAGGATGGACTCGTTGGGAAGCTGGTCGATGATGGAGCGGGCCACGGTAAGCCCGCCGACACCGGAGTCGAAGACGCCGATGGGACGGTTTTCCGGAGCCGCGGCCGGAAGTCCGCTGCCGTCGGGCGCGGGCTGTGTTTCTGCCGGTGGTTCCGTGCTCGGGACTGTAGTCATGATTATTCGAGGATAGGTGTTCCCGGAAGCGTCAGCCATGATCTTGTGTCCAGCAACTCGTGTCTGCTGCGTCACACTGGACGGCCTCCCCCTGGCCGCCGGGCCTCACCGGCGGGATTCCATCGACTGCAGCATGGCCTGCACCAGGGACTCCTGCAGCCAGGTGGTGAAGTTGTAGACCAGGGCGAGGTAGCTTTCCACGTCCTCGGCCTGGGACCAGTCCTGCATGCGGTGGACATGCTCGGCGTCGGCCTCGTCCCGGATGTCCAGCCGCTCGGCCAGGACCAGGCGCACATCGTTCAACGCCATGGACCAGTGCTTGGCCCCTTCGGGCGTCAGCACGATCTCGTCCTTGTCCAAGTCCAGCGCAGCTGCCCGCAGTGCGCCGATCTTCGTTTCCCGCAGCGACCGCTCGGTGAGCTGGCGGAACTCAAGGGACGCGGCGCCGTCGTCCTTCACCACGTTGGGGAGCAGCCGCTTAACGGCACGGTCCGTCGGTTCCGCCACATCCATGTCGAGGCCGATCAGCGCCGCCAGCGGGTCCTGCCCGGTGCGGTCCTCGGGTTGCAGCATGGAGATGACGTCGTCGATCAGGCTGCGCAGCAGGTCCCGTTCGGTGGGTTCAAGGTAGCCGGTAATGCCCTTGAGTCCGTATTTGAATGCCTTAGCCACGCTTCCCCTTACCCTGGCCCGGGCCACCGGACTTGCCTGCCTTGCCGCCGGAACCGCCGCTGGCCTTCTCCACGGTGGCCCAGAGGCCGAATCCGTGCATGGCAACGGCGTGGCGTTCCACCTGTTCCTTGCTCCCCGAGGCCACGATGGACCGGCCCTTCCTGTGGACCTCCATCATCAGCTTGTTCGCCTTGCTCTCCGAATAGCCGAAGTAGCTCTGGAAGACATAGCTGACGTAGCTCATGAGATTGACGGGATCATTCCAGATCACCAGGTTCCAGGGGATGTCCGGCGCGGTCAGCGAGTCGGTGGACTCTGCTGTGCCGGTCCGGGTGCCCTCCTGCGTAGCAGGGCCGGGCGCAACGCTTATGGTCATCTGTCCATTCTATGTGGGGGTTGGGCCCACACCGGCGAGGGCCCCACGGCGAAGCGGAGCGAGACTTGGGAGCCGGTGGGGATTAGAGTGACTTTCGTGAGCACCTCAGCCGGCTGGGACCATCCCCGCACGTCCTTTTACACCGACCACTACGAGCTGACCATGCTGCAGGCGTCCCTCCATTCCGGGGCGGCGCACCGCAGGTCGGTGTTCGAGGCGTTTGCGCGGCGGCTGCCCGACGGCCGGCGCTACGGCATCGTGGCCGGCACGGGACGTCTCCTGGAAGGCATCGCGAATTTCCGTTTCGGCGAGGCGGAACTGGCGTTCCTGGAGCGCACCCGGGTGGTCAACCAGGAGACCCTCGACTACCTGGCCACCTACAGGTTCACCGGCGACATCTGGGGCTACGCCGAGGGCGAAGCGTACTTCCCCAACTCCCCCATCCTGATCGTGGAGGCCTCGTTTGCCGAGGCCTGCATGCTGGAAACCTACCTGCTGTCCGTGCTCAACCACGACACCGCCATCGCCTCCGCAGCCTCCCGCATGGTCAGCGCAGCGGGCGGCCGGCCCTGCATCGAAATGGGCTCGCGCCGCACGCACGAGGAGGCCGCGACCGCCTCCGCGCGGGCGGCCATCATCGCCGGTTTCGACAGCACCTCCAACCTTGAAGCGGGCATCCGCTACGGCGTGAAGACCGTGGGCACTGCCGCCCACTCGTTCACGCTGCTGCACGACTCCGAGCGTGAGGCCTTCGAGGCACAGATTGCCTCGCTCGGCGACGGCACGTCCCTGCTGGTGGACACGTACGACGTCGAAAAGGCCGTCCGCACGGCCGTGGACCTGGCAGGGCCGCGGCTTGGCGCCGTCCGGCTGGACTCGGGCGACCTGGTGGCCCAGGCACAGTGGGTGCGCCGGCTGCTGGACGACCTGGGCAACGAACACACCAAGATCGTGGTCACCTCCGACCTGGACGAATACGCCATCGCGGCACTCCAGTCAGCCCCTGTTGACTCCTACGGCGTGGGGACTTCCCTGGTGACCGGTTCCGGCGCCCCCACCGCCAGCATGGTGTACAAGCTGGTCAGCCGGACCGGCGACAACGGGAATTTCGTGTCCGTCGCCAAGGCCGCCAAGAACAAGGCCAGCGTGGGCGGCCGGAAATACGCACTGCGGAAACTGGACGAACGGGGCACCGCCACCGCAGAGGTGGTGGGCGTGGGGCACCGGCCGGAGGACGACGGCAACGACCGGCCGCTGCTGCAGCAGTTCATGAAGAACGGCGAACTGCTGCCGGGCTGGACCGGGCATGAGGGCGTGCTCCGTGCACGGCAGCGCCACGCGGACTCCATGCGGGAACTGCCCCCGGTGGTGAACCGCCTGCAGCGCGGTGAGGCCGCGATCCCCACCATCTACGAGGAGAACTGATGTCCCGCGCCTTGATCATTGTGGACGTCCAGAACGACTTCTGTGAAGGCGGCTCGCTCGCCGTCACCGGCGGCGCGGCGGTGGCCGGTGCCATCAGCGAATACCTGGACGCTCACAACAGCGAATTCGACTACGTGGTGGCCACCCAGGACTGGCACATCGAGCCCGGCAGCCACTTCTCCGACTCCCCCGATTACAAGGACAGCTGGCCGCCGCACTGCGTCGCGGGCACGCGCGGGGCCGAACTCCACCCGGACCTGGACACCGAGTACATCGACGCCTATTTCCGGAAGGGCCAGTACGCCGCCGCCTACTCGGGGTTCGAAGGCCTGCTGGCCCCGGAAGACGCCGTCCCCACCGGGGAACGCCAGGCCGGCGGGATGCCGGGCAGCCTGGACATCACGGACCCTGACGGGGACGCCATCGGCCTCGACGACTGGCTGCAGAGCCACGACGTGGAGGACGTGGTGGTGGTGGGGCTTGCCACGGACTACTGCGTGAAGGCCACCGCGCTCGACGCCGTCCAGGCCGGCTACGGCGTCACCGTGGTGCGGTCGCTGACCGCAGGCATTGCGGAGGACCTCGAAGACGCCGTAGCCGAGATGGAGCTTGGCGGAGCTGACATCGCCTGACCGCTATTTGCGGCCGATGAACCAGTCCTGGAGCTTGCGCAGCCGTGCCTGCAGCTGCTCCTCGTTGGCCTGTGCCACGGGCGGCCCGCCGCAGACGGTGCGCAGTTTGGTATGGACCACGCCGTGGGGCGTACCAGTCCGCGCAGCCCACGCCGCGACGTTCTTGGCCAGTTCGTTGCGGAGGTCCATCAGCATCCGGTGATCGGGCACAGCC
This sequence comes from Arthrobacter sp. NQ7, assembly GCF_029581595.2. NCBI lineage: Bacteria > Bacillati > Actinomycetota > Actinomycetes > Micrococcales > Micrococcaceae > Arthrobacter > Arthrobacter sp. NQ7. Next base: position 127,211 of record NZ_JARFXU020000002.1, read on the forward strand.
GGGACCTGGCTTTCCGCCGCGGGCTTCTTCCGGTTCTTCCGGTTCAGCTGCTCGTGCTGGCGCTGGCGCAGCAGCGTTCCCACCTGTTCCGCGTCCAGCAGGCCGGGGATGCCCAGGAAGTCCATTTCGTCGTCGGACCCCACTTCGCCGCCGGTGCCGAACTCGCCGCCGTCAAACAGGACCCGGTCGAAGGAAGCCTGCGAATCCAGTGCCTCGAATTTGCCCTTGGTCAGGGTGTCGGAGGCCTTCTCCTCGCGGTTGGCCTCCTCCATCAGCGAGTCTTCCGGGTTGAACAGGCCGTCGCCGTCTTCCTTCTCCGGCCGGTCCAGGGCATGGTCCCGCTCCATTTCCATGGAGTTGGCCAAGGCCATCAGCTGCGGCACGGAGGGCAGGAAGACGGACGCGGTCTCGCCCCGCTTGCGGGCACGCACGAAGCGTCCCACGGCCTGGGCGAAGAAGAGCGGCGTGGAGGTTGAGGTGGCATAGACGCCGACGGACAGGCGGGGGACGTCCACGCCTTCGGACACCATCCGGACGGCCACCATCCAGCGCTTGTCGCCGGCCGAGAATTCCTCGATCTTGCTCGACGCCTTGGCGTCATCGGACAGGATGACGGTGGGCGACTCGCCGGTGATCCGTTTGAGCTGGCCGGCGTAGGCGCGGGCGTCCTCATGGTCGGTGGCGATGACCAGGCCGCCGGCGTCGGGGACGGTGCGGCGGACCTCGCTGAGCCGCTTGTCCGCGCCCGCCAGGACCGCGGGGATCCACTCCCCCGCCGGATTCAAGGCGGTGCGCCAGGCATGGCTGGTGATGTCCTTGGTGACCGCGGCCTCGCCCAGGGACGCCGCCATCTCCTCGCCCGCGCTGGTGCGCCAGCGCATCTGGCCGGAGTACGCCATGAACATCACGGGACGGACCACGTGGTCCCGCAGGGCGTTGCCGTAGCCGTAGGTGTAGTCGGCCTTGGACCGCCGGATGCCGTCCCGGTCCTCCGCGTATTCCACGAACGGGATAGGCGAGGTGTCGGAACGGAACGGCGTTCCGGTGAGGGAGAGCCGCCGTACAGCCGGATCGAACGCCTCGCGCAGTCCGTCACCCCAGGACAGGGCTTCGCCGCCGTGGTGGATCTCATCGAGGATCACCAGGGTGCGCGCGGCCTCGGTCTTGGCGCGGTGGAGCAGGGGCTTGCTGGCCACCTGAGCGTACGTCACGGCGACGCCGATGAACCCCCGGCCGTGCTGGCCGTCGGAGTTCTTGAAATTGGGATCGATGGCAATGCCAACCCTGGCGGCGGCGTCAGCCCACTGGCGTTTCAGGTGGTCCGTCGGCGCGACGATGGTCACGCGGTTCACGGCACCCGAATCGATCAGCGTGGAGGCGATCCGGAGGGCAAAGGTGGTCTTGCCTGCACCCGGGGTTGCCACCGCGAGGAAGTCGCGGGGGCTGTTCTGCAGGTAGAGGTCAAGGGCTTCCTGCTGCCAGGCACGGAGTTTCGGGGCGGTTCCCCAGGCTGCGCGTTCCGGGTAGGCCGGAGGCAGGGTGGGGCCGCCAAAGAGCGTCTCCGTCACTACTTGTTGCTGCCCGAGTCCCCTCCGGGACCATTGCCGCCGTCATTGCCCGGCCGGAGGCCCTCGTAGACCTCTTTGCAGGTGGGGCAGACCGGGAACTTCTGCGGGTCCCGCCCCGGGGTCCAGACTTTGCCGCACAGCGCAATGACCGGTTCCCCGGTCAGTGCGGACTCCATGATCTTTTCCTTCCGCACATAGTGCGAGAAGCGCTCCCGGTCCCCGGGTTCCACTTCCTGGCGCAGTTCCTCGCGCTCAATGGTGGCCGTGGACGTTCCAGCCCCGGAAAGCTCGCGCATCGGGTCGTTCTCGAGAGGGTCCGTCATGCTAGTCATGGCATCCATCTTAGCCTTTCCACCGGCGGCGCGTTCGACGGCGGCACGCCCGTGCCGGGGTCCGGCACCGGCCGCCGTCGTACTTTTCCGGGCACCCTGCCGGCACCTGCGGAACGGTGTTACAGGCCCTGCCAGGCGGGCTTGTTCTCATAGGTGTGGCGGTAGAAGTCCGCCAGTTTGAGGGCCGACGCCGCGGCTTCGTCCAGCAGGACCGTGGCGTGCGGATGGAACTGCAGCACGGAAGCGGGACAGATGGCCGCCACGGGCCCTTCCACGAAGTCGCGGACCGCCTGCGCCTTTTGCGCCCCGGTGGCCAGCAGGATGACATGCCGCGCCGCCATGATGGTGCCCAGGCCCTGGGTGATGACGTGGTGCGGCACCTCCGCGAGGCGGGTGAAGAACCTCGCGTTGTCCCGGCGTGTCTGTTCGACCAGGCTCTTGATCCTGGTCCGGGACGCGAAGGACGAGCCCGGTTCATTGAACCCGATATGCCCGTCGGTTCCGACGCCGAGCAGCTGCAGGTCCACCCCGCCTGCCGCGGCGATGGCCTGCTCGTAGGCTTCACAGGCCGCGGGGATGTCCGCGGCGGCGCCGTCGGGGCCATGCACGTTTTCCGGCGGGATGTTCAGCCGGTCGGTGAACTCCCGGCGCACCACCTCGCGGTAGGACTGCGGATGGCCGGCCGGCAGGCCAACGTACTCGTCCAGCGCGAACGCGGAGGCCCGGCTGAAGTCCAGGCCCTGTTCATGGCGGGCCGCCAGCTCGTCGTAGACGGGCAGCGGAGAAGACCCGGTGGCAAGGCCCAGGACGGCGCCGGGCTTGCGCCGGACCAGCTGCTCGATGGCGTCGGCAGCCAGCCGCCCGATCTGCCGGTTGCCGCCGAGGATCACGATTTCCATATTGTCCCTTCCCTGGAGCGGTCAGCGGTTGACGGTTACCTGCGCCAGGAGTTCGGGGCCCCGCGCATCGAGCCACTTGCCGCCCAGCCTCACCCCTGCGAGAAACAGGCCCAGGCCAAGGACCGTTCCCACGGCGAGGTTGAGCCAGCCGAAGAGGGCACTGCCCGTGACGGCCTGTGCCACCAGCAGCGCTGCCTCGGGCAGCACCAGGACCAGCAGGACCAGCATTCCCACGAACTGCACGGCCAGGGTCTGCCCCACGTTGCCCGGCGGTTTCTTGAACGGGCTGTCGCCCGGCAGCGGCACCGTGACCGTGTACCGGGCCGACACCACCGAGGACAGGCCCAGCCCGCTGAAGAGGATCCCCAGGCTGAACCCCAGGTGGCCCGGCAGCGCAGCCCAGTCACGGGTGAACGCGGCATACCCGACGGAGAACACCAGGACCACGGGAAGGGCGAAGGTCATGCACGCCAGGGCCCGTCCCAGCCGGTCCGCCGCTCCGCGGACCCCGGTGGCCAGGTGCAGCGCAAACGCGGTGTTGTCATAGGAGACGTCGGCCGAGATGGACCAGGCCAGGATGAAGGCCGCAATCGGGGCGAGGAAGGCCAGGCTGCCGTAGCTGCCGGTCTGCGTTCCCTGGAACGCCAGCACCACCGGCAGCAGCGGGATCACCACCAGCGAACCCGAGTACCGCGGGTCACGCACCCAGTACGTCAGGGACCTTGCCATCACTGCACCTGTGGGGCTGGCCGGCAGGACGCCGAACAAGCCAAGCCTGCCGCCGCGGCGCTTCCCGGCGCCGGCGTAGGGCGGCGTGACCAGCGCCCGCTCGAGCAGCAGCTTCCAGCACCAGGCCAGGACGGCGAGGACCGCCAGGGAGAGCAGCAGCTTCGCCGCGGCCTGCAGGGGCCGGCCCGAGGCGACGTCGCCGCCGAGTGCCCAGGGCGCGCCGAGCGGAGTCCAGGACAGTGTCCCGGCGAACCCGGGCAGGAACCCGGCCGAGGCCGTGATGCCGCGGCCAACCGATGCCACGATGGGGCCCAGCAGGACCAGGGGCACCATTAAGGCGATGCCGCTGACGTCCTTGAAGCGCCGGGATGCGGCCAGGCTCGCCGTCGCCGTGGTGACCACCTTGGCCAGGACGACGCAGGTCATGATGCCCAGGCAGGCACCCAGCAGGGCGGCGAGCGCGGGGAGCAGACCGCGGGACCAGGTCACCACCGTTGACAGGCCCACCAGGACGGTGGCCAGGCCGGGGATGCCGATCAGCCCGGCCAGGGCAAGACCGGTGAGCATTTGCTTCATAGGGATCGCGAAGGTCGTGAAGCGTGCGGGATCGAGGGTCATGTCCGTGGCCGACGCCACCACCGGCACCACGCCCCAGCCCAGCAGGGCGGCGGAACCACCCAGGACAATTGCCGTGTGCGCGGCCTCACTGCCCGCGCTGCGCAGCAGGACAAGGGCAAGGACCAAGGTCGCCACCACCCCCAGGGCATACAGCCCGGCGATGGCCATGCCCACCAGCTGCCAGGGGCTGCGCCGCAGGCCGTTGCGCAGCAGCGTGAGCTTCAGCCTTAGAAGGTGCGCAACCATTCCAGCCCTTCCGTATGGCTGTGGCCTCCGACCAGCTGCACGAACCGGTCCTCCAGGGAGGCCCCGGCGCGCACCTCGTCCACTGTGCCGGCCGCCAGCAGCCGGCCGCGTGCCACCACGGCAACGTGGTCGCACATCCGCTGCACCAGGTCCATCACGTGGCTGGACACGATGACGGTTCCGCCCGAATCCACGTAACGGTCCAGGATGGAGCGGATGTTCGCGGCCGATACCGGGTCCACGGCTTCGAACGGCTCGTCCAGGACCAGCAGCCGTGGGGCGTGGATCAGGGCGGACGCCAGGGCGATCTTCTTGGTCATGCCGGCGGAGTAGTCCACCACCAGCGTCCCCGCGTCCTGCGTGAGGTCCATGGCGGCCAGCAGCTCGCCCACCCGCGCGGCCACCACTGCCTTGTCCATGCCGCGCAGCAGCCCGGCATAGGTGATCAGCTGCTCCCCGGTCAACCGGTCAAAGAGGCGGACGCCGTCCGGCAGGATCCCCATGAGCCGCTTGGCTTCCAACGGGTGCTGCCAGACATCCACGCCATGCACCACTGCCGTGCCGAAGTCCGGCCGCAGGAGGCCCGTGGCCATGGACAGCGTGGTGGTCTTGCCCGCGCCGTTGGGTCCCACGATTCCGAAGAACGAACCCGCCGGCACCTCCAGGCTGAGGCCGTCCACCGCGATTTTTCCCCCGAACCGTTTCGCCAGGCCACGCATGGAAAGTGCGGGTACAGGCGCGGGATTCGGTGCCTGGTCAGGAAGCGGAGCAGTCATGATGCCAGCCTAGTCCGCAGAGCATCCGCTGCGGAGTGCGAGACTAACCTCATGGACATCGCGTTGGGCCTGCTGGTGATCGTTGCTGTGGTGTGCGCCGGCAGCGCCGCGGGGCGCAAACTGAATATCCCGGTCCCACTGCTCCTGGTCCTGGCCGGGGTGGCCGGTTCCTTCCTGCCGTTTATTCCGCAGGTGGAGCTGAACCCGGAACTGGTGCTCGTGGGCCTGCTGCCGCCGCTGCTGTACGCGGCGGCTTTCCGCACTTCGCTGTTCGACTTCAAGACCAACCGCCGCTCCATAGCGTTGCTGTCCGTGGGCTACGTCATTTTCGGCACGCTGGCAGTGGGGCTGGTGGTGTGGTGGCTGTTCCCGGAAATCCCGCTGGCCGCCGCCTTCGCCCTGGGCGCGGTGGTGGCCCCCCCGGATGCGGTGGCGGCCACGGCCATCGCACGGAAGGTGGGCATGCCGCGGCGGATCGTGAACATCCTGGAAGGCGAGTCGCTGGTCAATGACGCCACCGCGCTGGTGTGCCTCCGGGCCGCCGTGGCGGCCATCGCCGGTTCGGTGTCAGCGCTGGATGTGGCGGGCGGCTTCGTCGTGGCAGCGGGCGGCGGCCTGGCGGTGGGCCTCGCCGTGGCGTACGTCCTGACCGAAATCAGGAAACGGATCAGCAACGTCGCCATCAACACCTCAACGTCGCTGATGGCGCCTTTCGTCGCGTTCCTCCCCGCCGAGGCCATCCACGCGTCCGGTGTGCTCGCCGTCGTCGTGACCGGCCTGGTGATGGGCACCAAGGCGCCGTCGATGCCCAACGGCGCCGCCCGGCAAAGCGCCCGGAGCAACTGGGACACCGTGCAGTTCCTGCTGGAGAACGCGGTGTTCCTCCTCATTGGCCTGCAGGTTCGGACCATCATCGACAGCGTCCAGGACGATTCGCTGGGTGCGGGCCGGGTATGGCTCGGCTGCGCCGTTATCCTGCTGGCGGTGCTGCTGCTGCGCCCCGTGTGGGTCTTTCCGGCGACGTACCTGCCCCGCCTGATTCCTTCCGTTCAGCGGGCGGACCCGGCACCGCCCTGGCAGTTCCCCGCCATCGTGTCCTGGGCCGGCATGCGCGGGGTGGTCACCCTGGCCGCGGTCCTGACCTTGCCCGGCGACCTGGAGCACCGTGACGTGCTGGTCCTGGCCGCCATGGTGGTGGTGGCCGGAACACTGGTGCTGCAGGGCTTCACGCTGCCCGCGCTGGTCCGGGCGCTGGGTCTCCCCGGACCGGACAGGCGGGAGGATGCCCTGAACCAGGCCTCGCTGATGCAGCTGGCCACCGCAGCCGGGATGGAGCGGCTGGAGCAGTTGAGGCGCGAAAGCGACCCGCCCGAGGTCATGGACATGCTCCGGCGGCGGACCCAGGAGCGGGGGCTGGCGGCATGGGAACGCCTGGGCAGGTCCTCCGCCGAAGCGGCAACCCCCAGCCAGCGCTACGCGCAGCTGCGGATGGCGATGCTGGAGGCTGAACGGGACAAGGTCCTGGAGCTCAGGCGCGGCGGGGACTTCGCCCATGAAGTGCTCAGCGAGGTCCTGGAGCGGCTGGATGTCGAGGAGTCCATGCTCGATGCATCGCTCCACGAACTCGAGTCTGCGGAGGAGGGCGGCGGGGGTGAGGGGTTGTCCCAGCCGGGCGGCGTCTGTGACCACCTGACGGCCGCCATGCCGTCGCCCGTCCCGGATGGTCCGTCCTGCGACGGCTGCGAGCGCGAGGGAACAACCCCCGTGCACCTGCGCATGTGCCTCGCGTGCGGAAACGTTGGCTGCTGCGATTCCTCGGCCGGGAGGCACGCCAGCCGGCACTTCAAGGAGACGGGCCACCCGGTGATGCGGAGCATCGAACCGGGCGAGGAATGGCGCTGGTGCTACGTGGACGACCTGCTGGGCTGAACAAGGCCCGAACCCCCGGCGCCCGCTCCGGTGCTAGCGGGCCCTGCGGATCCGGATCGGGCCCTTTGCGGTGGCGGGGTCCACCACGGAGCCGCCCTGGGTAATCTGGACCTGGCCCTCGGCGACCAGCCGCCGGGCGGCTTCGCGCGCCGGCTCCATGAGGTCGCGCCAGGTGTCTCCGCCCACAGCCCTGGCGGCATCCGAGGGGCAGATGGTGGACGTCGGTGCCCGCGAGGCCAGGAGCTCCAGGATCTTCGCTTCCAGCTGCCGGCCAAGCCCGCCCTGCTGCCCGCTGCCGGATGGGGGTGCCATGCCGCGGTCCCCGGTCAGAAGGTCCGGCGCGGGATGGCCCGCTCGTACTGGGGCGGCCAGGGCAGGTCATAGCCCAGTTCGAACGCGGCGCGCAGCCACCAGTGCGGATCCCGCAGGGCAGCCCGGGCAATGAAGACACCGTCGGCCTGGCCGGTGGCAACCGCATGCTCCGCCTGCCCGGGCGTGGTCACCAGGCCCACCGTCCCGGTCGCTACTCCCGCCTCCTCGCGGATGGCGGCCGAAAAGCCGGTCTGGTAGCCCAGGCCCGGCTTGATCTGCTGGTGGGCCACCGCCCCGCCGCTGGAAACATCCACCAGGTCCACACCGCGGGCAGCGGCCTCGCGGGCCAGGCGCACCGAGGCTGCCTGGTCCACGCCGCCCGGTGCCCAGTCGGTGGCCGAGATCCGCAGAAGCAGTGGCATGGAATCCGGAATTGCGGCCCGGACCGCGTCCACCACGGCCAGCATCAGCCGGTTCCGGCCGGATTCGTCCCCGCCCCACTCGTCGTCGCGCTGGTTGATCAGCGGACTTTGGAACTGGTGCAGGAGGTAGCCGTGCGCCCCGTGGATCTCCACGGTGTCAAAGCCGGCCTCCACGGCACGCCCGGCGGCAGCGGCGAAATCGGAAATGACACCTTCGATCTGCCCGGCCGTCATCGCTGCCGGTGCCGCATATCCTTCGAAGGCCGTGGTGGACGGGCCCACGGTGTCCCAGCCGCCGTCGGACGCGGGAACGCTGCCGTGCTGGCCGGAAAACGGCCAGTAAGTGGAGGCCTTCCGGCCAGCATGGGCCAGCTGCACGCCGATCTTAGCGCCCGCGGCCGCATTCCGGTGCACAAAGGAGATGATCCGCTGCCAGGCCGCCGCCTGCTCGTCGTTGTACAGTCCCGCGTCGCGGGGACTGATCCGGCCCTGGGCATTCACTGCCGCAGCCTCCGTGAGGATCATCGCGGCACCGCCGACGGCAAAACCGCCCAGATGCACCAGGTGCCAGTCGTTGGGGACTCCGGGGGCTTCGTCAGGATCGCAGCTGTACTGGCACATGGGTGAGACCCAGCCACGGTGCTGCAGTTCCATGGACCGCAGCGTCAGGGGCTGGAACAGGGCCGGCACTAGAAGAGCACCCGCGCGAGGGCCTGGCGTGCCTTGGCCACGCGCTCGTCGCCGGTACCCACAACATCGAACAGCTCCAGCAGCCGGACCCGTGCGGTCTCACGGTCCGGACCGAAATTCCTGCCAATGAAGGCGACCAGCCGGTTCAGCGCGTCCTCCACGTGGCCGCCGGCTACGTCCAGGTCGGCAACCCCGAGCTGCGCGTCCAGGTTGTCCGGCTCGTTGGCTGCCTGCGCCCGCAGCGCTTCGCTGTCCTGGGCGGAGACCGCCTGCAGCCGGCCCATCAGCTCCACCTGCGCCAGCCCGGCCTTCGCCTCGTGGTCAGAGGGCATTTCCTTCAGGGCCTGGCGGTAGGCGTCGGCGGCGGCGGCATAGTCGCCGGCCTCGATGGCCTCGAATGCGGCCTGGTGCAGCGGCGGCAGCGGTGCGGGCTCCGGTTCGCCGTCCGCACCGGCGTCCAGGCTGCCGGTCACGCCATTGGCTGCGGCCACCTTCAGGAGTTCATCGAAGAGGCTGCGCACCTGCTGTTCGTCCGCCGCGCCCTGGAAGAGCGGGACGGGCTGGCCTTTGAGGACGGCGACGGCGGTGGGCACCGCCTGCACCTGGAAGGCCTGGGCAAGCTGCGGAAAGGCGTCGATATCGACTGCGCCGAGGACCAGCCGGCCGCCGTAGCTTGCCACCACGCGGTCCAGGGTCTCCACCATTTTCGTGGACTCCGGTGAATAGGGGGCCCAGAGAGCAAACACCACCGGCACCTGCACGGAGAGTTCCACCAACTGCTGGAAGTTGGCCTCGGTGACGTTGACCTTGAGCTCGGGCGTGCCGGAAGGCGTGTCCGGCTGCTGCCCCTGGGAGGCCGCGGCGGGGGCGGCTGGACCGGTGGCAGCCGGCCCGGACGGCGTGGCGGGGCGCTTCAGCGAGGAAAGGTCGACGGCGCCGCGCAGGTTAAGCAGGCTGGCAGCGGCAGGAGGGACTGGGCGGGAAGCTGGCGAACTCATGTTTCCCACTCTAGCCACTCCGGCCGCTGCCGGGGGTAATGCCGTCAGGCCCTACTTGAAGCTTGCGCCGACCAGCCCGCGGGTGGCGGCGACCAGCTTCATGGGGTCCGTGGATCCTGCCGGGGGGACGTACACCGCCATGGATTCGGCGAAGCTCAGCACCATTCCCGTGGTGGTTTCCTTGCCGCCGGCCAGGGCCGCGGCATCGTCGCCAATGCTGAGCTTGTCACCGGCGGCCTTGGGCGTGCCCTCGAAGCCGAAGTTGATCCGGCCCAGGACCAGGGCGCCGCCGTCCGAAGTCCGGAAGACTACGGTGCTTTCGGGAACCACCTTGTGGGTGAAGGAGAAGTTGCCGTTCTCGCCGGCCTTGACCACCTCGGCCTGGTAGGAGAGGGTGTCGGCAATGTAGGGGGAGGACTCGCCCTCGACGAGCTTGTCCTTGAAAGGCGAATCCGCGGACGTGAGCCTGTCGGCCAGTCCGGACATAGCCTCTTCACCGCTGTACAGGAGCCCGGTCTTGTCCGCGGGAGCGAGGGTTTCGGTGCCGCCCCGGCTGATGTTCGGGAACGTGGTGCCGGGCTGGAGGGGCGTGGTCTCCATCAGCTTGTAGTTCTCGCGCGGAGACTGCTGGACAAGCGTCAGGATCTGCGGAACCACATTGCCCTCACCCTGGGTGACTGCCAGCACCGAGCGGGGCCAGTCCCGGCCGCTGGTCACCACGGTGGTCAGCAGCTTGGTGGAACGGACCGGCATGCGCGGCTCGTAGGAGCCCACCTGGGAACGGATCTTGTAGTTCTGGGTGCGGATTTCCAGTTCGGGTCCCGCCACGCGGTCGGACAGCTTTGCGGCGTCCTTGGCGGCATCCGCAGCGTCGGTGGCGCTGGAGACCTGCTCCAGGATGCGGCGGAACTGGGCGTCGAGCAGGACGGGTGCGGCCGCTGAGTCCCTGGCCGGCTGGGAGGAGGCGGTGCCGGAGGGAGACGGGCTGGGGGTGGCCGCCTGGGCCGCGGTACCGGTACCGGCCAGGACAACAGCAGCAACACCCGCGGCGACCATGGTGGCCTTGGACGAGGACGACGACGGCGCCTGGCTTTGGACGCCCGCGTTCCGGGCCCGGGCGCGGCGGGCGTAGCTGCTGCCGCCATCGCCCTCGCCGTCTTTCCTGCGGGCTGAGAGCAGTGCCAGGACAATGCCGCCGACGATCAGCAGGCCGCCGAGGACCATCAGCGGTACGGCCCACGGTGTGGAGGTGTCATTAGGGAACGTCATGGACACCGAGGCAGGCGCCGGCTTGGTGCCGTCGGAGGCGAGCAGGAGGCTCCAGTCGCCGTCGGCAGGCGGGGTCCAGGTGTATTCCAGTTCGCCGCTGGCATTCTCGTTGGACACCCAAAGATCGGACCCGGCCGGGTTGGGCGCGGTGCCCTCACCGTCGGTGTGCTCAACGGTAAGGGACTTTTCGTCCGCGGAGACGCCGGTGATGGTGTTGTGGGCTGTCTGGCCCACCCATGCGCTGACATCGTCCGGACGGCCGGTCGCCAGCATGAAGTTTCCGTCACCCTGGATGTCGATCTTGACCGTGCCGCCGTGCAGGGTGCGCAGCTTCTGGTCAATGACGGTCAACGGGGCGGCGGCGGCATCGGCCGGCACGGACGCGGTGAACGTCTCGGAGGGAGCCCAGATGGTTCTCTGGCCGATACCGGCCAAAAGTGTCAGGAGGCCGAGCAGCACAAGTGCGGCTGCAGTCTTTAAACGCAAGGGAAACACCTATCATCAGCGGGGGTTTGCCTCCAATAGTAACCTTTTTGTTACCACAGGGCCCTTTGGGGCTGCCGCCGACCCGGGTGCGCGCAGCCCTGACGGGCGCCTTCGGCGTCTGCTGACAAGCCTGCTGATAGTGTTTGCGATGATCATCACACCGGCCCGCGCAAGCGGCGCCACGCACGGAACAGGCCGCAAAAACACGTGACAGACAAGACGGACCCGTCCTCGGCCCACGCCGGAAATTCCCGGGATCCCAAGGGCCCTGTTCCCGCTCCCGCGCCGCCGCTGGGAATGGCGGCCCGGCGCAGGGGCACAGCCGCTGCGGCCCTCGCCGAGGTGGTCCGCCGGCTGCGCCAGCCCCTGCCCGGTGCGCAGCCCAGGCTGCGGTTCGAAATGCCTCCGGAGTACACCGGACAGGCCTCCGGTTCCGACCTCGCCGGCGACGAGGAGCCGCAGTTCGGCCACCCAGGGCCGCGCATGTCCCCGCAGCATCCGCTCTACATGGGGTTCATGGGGACCGTGGGTGTCGGGCTGGCCCTGCTGGTCTACTGGATCGGCTCGCACACCACGCAGCTGCTGTTGTGGATCGTTGCCGCGCTGTTCATCGCCCTGGGCCTCGAGCCGGTGGTGGGCTGGCTGGAGAACCGGAAGATTCCCCGGCCCGCCGGCATCCTTGTGTCGGTGGCTGTCCTGATGGGCGCCGTCGTCGGCTTCTTTGCCACCCTCATCCCCACGATCGTCGAACAGGTCTCGGAGATCGTGCGGCAGGCCCCGGACTGGGTGCGCAACTTCATGGCCTCGGACTTCTTCCGCAGCCTTGATGACCAGTTCGGCATCCGCGACCGCATCACCGAGGAACTCGACAAGTTCGTCAATGACCCTGCGGCCATGGGCGGCATTTTCGGCGGCGTGGTGGGCTTCGGATCCACAGTGGCGAACGGACTCTTCGGCACACTGATCGTGCTGGTGCTGAGCCTGTACTTCCTCGCCGCGCTGCCAGCCATGAAGAAGTGGGGCTACCGGCTTGCTCCGCGCTCCCGGCGAAAGCGGGTGGCCGCCCTTTCGGAGGAAATTACCCGATCCGTGGGCAACTACGTGATCGGCCAGGCCTGCGTGGCGCTGCTCAATGCCACCTTCGCGTTCGTCGTGATGTCCATCGTTGGCATCCCGTTCGCCCTGCTCCTGGCGTTCGTGGTGGTCCTGCTGGCGTTCATCCCGCTGGTGGGCGGCATGATCGCCGGCATCGTTGTCATCCTGGTGTCCCTCACCCAGGGCTGGCAGTCAGCCGCCGTCTACGCTGTCTGCTACTTCGCGTACCTGCAGTTCGAGGCGTACTTCATCTCGCCCCGCATCATGCAGAAGGCGGTTGCCGTGCCCGGCGCGGTAGCAGTGATCTCGGTTATTGCCGGCGGCAGCCTGCTGGGCGTGCTCGGTGCCCTGATCGCCATCCCCACCGCGGCGGCCGTCCTGCTGCTCGTCCGCGAAATCTACATCGTCCGCCAGGACCAGCACTAAGCACCTCCGGCCGCCCGTCCGGCGGCCGGTCCCGTTGGGCAGCCGGCCCTACGCGCCCGCCGTTGCTGCCGGTCCGTCCCATTCCTGCGGCAGCTCCGGCTGGCCGGGGCTGACCTGCGCCACGATGTCGTTGAGCACCCGCGCCGCGTACTTCTCCCCCACCCACAGGTGTTTCGCGCCGGCAACGCCCACCACGCGGGCCTGCGGGACCAGGCTGAAGCGTTCGGCTGCTTCGGCCGGCTGAAGGAAGTCATCGTGCTCGGGAACCAGGACGGTGAGGGGCTTGCCCGATTCCGCCCAGAGCTGCAGGTGCTTGTCCGTGGCGCGGTGCAGCGGGGGCGAGAGCAGAACCGCTCCCTCGATCTGCGAGGCCACCGGTTCAACGGCGCCGTACATCAGCGCCAGCTCGGTTCCAAAGGACCAGCCGACCAGCCAGCGGTTGGGAAGGCCGCGGTCGACGGCGAAGCGGACCGCCGCCTCCACGTCATACCGTTCGCCGACCCCTTCCTCGAAGGTTCCGCTGCTGGTGCCCCGCGGGGACGCCGTGCCGCGGGTGTTGAAGCGCAGCACCGCAACGCCCGCCAGCGCCGGCAGGCGGTAGGAGGCCTTGCGGTAGACATGCGAGTCCATGAAACCGCCGTGCGTGGGCAGCGGGTGGAGCGTGATCAGGGTGGCCCTGACCGGACCAGACTCAGGCAGCGCCAACTCCCCCACCAGCGTGTGGCCGTCCTCGGTTTGCAGCTCGATGTTCTCGCGCCGGGCAGGCAGCACCGTGGAAGCGCGGATGGGAGCGGGGCCCCGGGTTTGGCTGAAATCGTACGACGCCGGATCAAAAGTCATGCCTGCCAGCTTAGCGACAGCAGGAGGTTTCTTCCGCCGGCGAGGGTTTGCGGCTCCGTCCGGCGAAGCGGGGAGTCAGCGGTACCGGTAGCTGCGCGTCAGCCAGCAGTTGGTGTGCCAGTGGCGGCGTTCGGCAAGGCCTGCCGCTGCGCCAAAGAGGTGGTCGTCCTTCCAGACCACCAGGTGGGCAACCCCGGGGAGCACGGCCGTGGAGCACTCCGGGCAGATGTACGTCTTCTCCGCGTTCCTGGCCGTCATGGTGCGGACCATCCATTCGCCGTCGGGAGCGCTTTCCCGCCGGGCAATACCTGCCCGTGCGCGCTCCAGGTCCAGCTCCGGAACATCGCCGTTCCGCTTCCGCCCCGCACCCTTGCCGGAGACAGGACCCTTGCCTGACACGGGACGGCGGGGAAGGTTGGAACGCGGCATGTATCCATTCTGCCCCAGCGGCGACGGGCACCCCGCCCGGCCCTGGGTCCCGGCCCTGCGTCCCGGCACCGGGGACGGCCGGCGCGGGCCCACGCGGTAGTCTGTACGGCGTGCGACTTGTCATAGCCCATTGCTCCGTTGATTACGTTGGCCGGCTCAAAGCCCATCTGCCCCTCGCCAAGCGGCTCCTGCTGGTCAAGGCGGACGGCTCCGTGCTGGTGCATTCCGACGGCGGTTCTTACAAGCCGCTGAACTGGATGAGCCCGCCGGCCACACTCCGGGTCTCGTCCCCCGACGACGTGGACCTCGAACTTGGTGTCGTGGAGCAGTGGACCGTGCAGTCAGCCAAGACCGACGACCGGCTCATCATCAACATCCACGAAAAAATCAGTGATTCCTCCCACGAGCTTGGCGTGGATCCGGGACTGATCAAGGACGGCGTGGAAGCGGACCTGCAGCGGCTGCTGGCCGAACAGATCGAAACGCTGGGCCAGGGGTACTCCCTGATCCGGCGCGAATACTTCACCGCGATCGGGCCTGTGGACATCCTGGCCCGGGACGCGGACGGCGCCACGGTGGCCATCGAACTCAAGCGCCGCGGAGACATCGACGGCGTGGAACAGCTGACCCGCTACCTGGAACTTCTTAACCGCGACCCCCTGCTGGCCCCGGTCCGGGGAATCTTCGCGGCACAGCAGATCAAGCCGCAGGCAAAGGTGCTGGCCAACGACCGGGGCATTGACTGCGTGACCCTGGACTACGACGCCATGCGCGGAGTCGACGACAGCGAATCCAGGCTCTTCTAATTTCACTGCCGTTGCTTAAGGCACCTAATTGATGCCCGGCCGCGAAGGGTTATCCGTCACGCGGTTTTAACCCAATTTTTATCCTTTTTCCAGCGCAAGCCGTTGACCTGCGGGAACGGGCATGAAATTCTTATCTCAGTCTTTGTGTAGGTGTTTTTCATGCTCGCAAGACATGTTGCGAGCGCGAAGCTCCTGCAGCGCCGGACCCTCACGGGGCACGGCAATCCAGGATTCTTCTCGCGGAGTGACCAAGGTCGGCACGAGGTGTGCCGGTCTTAAAAAGTTCCATAATGAGGAGAAATAAATGGCACAGGGAACCGTCAAGTGGTTCAACGCTGAAAAGGGCTTCGGCTTCATCACCCCGGACGACTCCGATGGCGATGTCTTCGTTCACTACTCCGAGATCCAGACCGGCGGCTTCAAGACCCTCGACGAGAACCAGCGCGTTCAGTTCGAAATCGGCCAGGGTGCCAAGGGCCCCCAGGCCACCGGCGTAACCGTCGTCTAGTTTCCGGCCCGGCCGCTGAATGCGGCTGCAGGCAAAACAATGGCCCCCGGCAATTGCCGGGGGCCATTGTTTTGCCCTAATTATTGCGGCCGAAATACCAGTTTCAACGCATGGCATTTTCCGGTGTTTATTCAGCTGACCAGCTTGCGGACCAGCCGGGCGCCCTGTGCCAGCGAGAGGCCGGGGAGGTACGCCCGGGTCAGGGCCCTGCCGATGGCCGGGAGGTGCAGGGGGTCCTGGTAGTACAGGTACAGCGCACGGTATTCGGGCTTGAACCGGGACTTGAAGGCTGCCAGGGAGCGGAAGCCGTAGACGGGCTCCAGCGCATGGCCCACCAGGTCAAGGATCCGCACGAGGTTCTGCGCACCATCGTCAGCGGCCTCCGCGTTGTCCCCGCCTTCGCGTTCGGTGCCGTCGCCGGCGGCCTGCTCCGGGCGGGTGGCCAGCGGCGAACCGGAAAGGGAGATCACGTCGACGGAGCCACGCAACTCCAGGACAGCTGACGCAATCAGGAACTCCATGACCCCCGGGAACCCCTCACTGCCCCGGCGCATGACGTCCAGCGTCCGGCTGACCAGCCGCCCGCCGTCGTACACCGGAAGCCAGCTGGTCACGCCGTGCACGGTGCCGTGGCCGTCCACGGCAAGGCAGCACAGGACTTCCTCGTCGTCGAGCTCGTCCACTCCCCCAAGCGTGAAACCCATTTCCGGAACGGACTTGCCGGCCGCCCACTCCTCAGACACCTCGTTCAGCCGTGACCGCAGGGCCGCCGGCAGAGAGTGGTAGGAGCCCCAGACGGCGTGCACCCCCAGTTTGGCCGCCCGGTTCAGGGCGGTCCTGACGTTCTGCCACTCCTTGCCCTTGAACTCAAGTTCGTTCAGGGCCAGCCGCGTCTCCTGGGCAACGGCGACCCGGGAAAAGCCCCGGTCCTTCAGCATGGGCCAGATGGCGTCGTCACAGGAATACAGCGCGGGGATCAAGGCCTGGCTGCGGCAGTAATCGAGGAACCCCTCGGTAACCCGCTGCTCTGCCCCGCGGTCACCGAAAGCGCCGCCAAGGGTCAGCGCCACCGTCCCGTGCTGCTGGAAGGCCATGCCCCCTGCCCCGTCCGGGCTGAACCAGTACGAGTTGGGCTCCCACAACGCCATCCAGGACAGCGGGCCGCCGCCCTGGTGCAGCAGCTCCCGGGCGCGGTCCCGGTCCTGCCTGCCGAAGTGGAGTCCGTGGCGGCGGCCCAACAGTACCCAGAGGACCGCGCCGAGGGCGACAAGCCAGAACACCGGGCCCGAATAGGCAAAGAGCAGTGCCTCGGCACTGTCGGACTCCGGGAAGACCCGGCGGAGATGCTGCGGAATGGGAACTGGAACGTACTGCCGGGCAAGCTCGGCGAACAGGCCCAGCAGGCCGCCGTCGCGGGACAATCCGCCGGACCAGAACCAGGCCACGGTGTAGGAACTGGCCAGGACAAGCCACGTGCCGCATACCACGGTGCCGAGCGTCCGGCGGGCGCCGGGGCGGGTCTGCACGCGGAACTGGCGGCGGTTCAGCCAGAGGACCACCGCCAGCAGCAGGGGAACGATCACCAGCGGCAGCACGTGCGCGAAGGCGGACGACATGGGTGAGGCGTGGGTGCCCTGCAGCCGTGAAGGAACCAGAGCGAACAGGGTCAGGTAGACCGCCGCAAGGGCCGTCACGGCAAGCTGGATGGCGAGGGCGATGTTCAGGGCCAGACGGCGGCCGCGGCGCATGCCGTCCGCACAGATCAGCAGCAGGATGACAGGGACCACTGCCAGGGCCAGGCCAAAGGGTCCGGCGAAGCCGGCCCGTCCCGTTTCCAGGCAGGAGGCATCCACGGTGGCTCCGCAGTTGAACACCAGCTGGTTCAGGGTGGGCATGGGACTGAGCACCACGTCGCGCAGCAGTGCCAGCGGGCCGGTCGGTGCCCGGGTGATCCCGGTCAGGATGGGTCCTACCGCAAAGACCGCGACGGTGAGCGCCAGCAGGTTCCTGGTCTCGCGGCCCGTGGACCTGTGCCGGTGGAGGCGTCCCTGGTCTCCCTGGATCCACCACCCTGCCAGGAGGCCAAGCAGCGCCCCGATGAGGCCAATGACCGTTTCCGCGTGGCCGACGTACAGCACCAGGAGGATCGAGACTGACAGCACTGTGGTACGGAGCCGCCGCTGCCACAGTAGTGGAATGCGGGCGCTGGCGGCAAGGCCTGCGGTCAGCACCGGGGCATAGGGGCCAATGAGGCTGTCGTCGGCCATGGTGTCCAGCCAGCCATCGCCAACGTAGCCGGCCAACTGGGTTACGAGCAGGAACACGGTAACGGCGGCGAACTGGCCGCCAAAGAAAAGCCCGACGGCGGCGCGGCGTCCCAGCCTGCGCTCCGCCAGACCGAGCAGCAGGACGATCATCAGCGACGCGGCGAGGTACGCGAGCGGGTTGGTGGCGAAGAAGAGGCTGGTGAAAAGTGACCACCACCGGCCGCCGCGCAGGCCGGGACCGCTGACCGAGGCGGTGTCCAGGAGCTGCTCCGGTGGACCGTCAAGGAAGCTCCCGGTCAGGGCCGCGGCCACGAGGAAGACGGCGAGGACACTGAGGGTAAAGGGCATGGCTTTGAGGGTCTGCAGTGCCTGCTGCACCGCCGGACGTCCGACGGCGGCCCACATCATGGCCCCGGTGCGCTCGGGGTTCCTGGTGCTCACCATTGGAGGCCCCATTGCGAACCAAGGAACTGCAGGGCATCCGCGAAACGCTTGGAGGAGGTATCCCACGAGTGCCCCGTGTGCTCCACCTCATGCGCCTGCACCGTGAAACCTGCCTTCTGCGCCGCAGCCGCCAGGGTGTGGAGGTTGGCTACGAACTCCGGATCGCTTTGGCCGGCAGTCAGGTACATGCCGCTGGACTCGAACCGTTGGTGTTTCATGATCTCCAGTGGAGTCTGCTGGGTGAACTCTTCGGGGTGCCCGGGAAAAGCTGCGTCAATGGTCTTCTGCCGTTCCTTCGCAATGGCCGGTTCGGCTTCGCTGGAGAACGCCAGAACATCAGCGTAGACCTCCGGGTGCCGGGTTCCCATCTGCACGGCGCAGGTTCCACCGAAGGAGAAGCCGCCCACCGCCCAGTGGCTGTGATTGGTGTCCACGGCCAGTGCGGAGCCGATCCATTGCGGAACGTCCTGGGAAAGGTAGGTGTCCGCATTGGCGATCCTGCTGTCCATGCACATGGTGTTGGCCGACTGGGAACCGTTCGGATCCGGGATGACCACCACGGGGGAAACTCCCCCGTGCGCAGCCGCAAAGGAATCCATGTGGCCGCGGATCGCGCCGCCGGTGAGCCAGTCTGCAGGTCCACCCGGCTGGCCGGCCACCAGGACCAGGACCGGAAGCGCCGGCCGGTTGGCCGCAAAGTAGGCCGGCGGCAGGTAGATGTAGGCGTCCCGGACGTTCATCCCGGACTTTGTCCCGGGAATGGCTGCCTTGCGCAGGGCGCCGCCGGCCGGCAGTTCGCCCGCAGGCTTCCAGCCCTGGAGTGCCAGGCCGTCGCCCTCGCCGGGATGCCGCATCAGCTCCTGCTCGAGCACCGGGATCCGGGCCAGGGCAGTGCCCATCAGATCGCTGATGGATCGGTTGAGGCCGAAGTACGCGTTGATCTGGAGTGCCGAAACCAGCACCACCAACAAAGCTGCCAGGATGCCGCTTCCGCGTCCGCCCCACCTGGCGGCGGGAAGCCGGAAAATGGCAAGGAGGACGGCGGTGACACCCGGCAGCAGCCACAGCAGCACGGGATTTGGCAGGTCCTCGGGGAACACGGTGAAGACGTTGATGAGCAGCCAGTGGATGGTTCCCACCAGCGCACACGCTGCCGCAGCGGCGATCAGGATGCGGACGGACCAGGCGCGGAGCCGGTAGGGCGGGACCGGCGAGCCACGCCAGGGCGGCACCAGGAGGTACGCTGCACCGGCCACTCCCAATACCAGGACGGTTCCGTACAGGGGCCCGTCCGTCAGCCGGATATCTGCAATCCAGTCCACGCTGGCTAGCGCCAGGTCCCTACGCCGATGACAGGACCTGCCTCGAGCCAGGACGAAAGACCCGTGTAGGCGTCGAATTTCATGGCGAGACGCAGATCCTGTCCTTCGTACCGGAGTTCGACGATGACGACGTCGGGCTGGACCTTCACTGCCTCCGCCTCGGTGGGTTTCCGGCGTCCCAGAAGCTCAAGCGAGCTGCGCTTGAACGTGTACTTGGGCCGGACACTGAGCGAGATCAGCCGGAACCATTCAAGGTCGTTGTCCTGATAACGACAAACCCCCATCTGCCAGCTGTTTCCAGCAACGCAAATGGAGGCGTCCACCGTGCCGAGGGCACGCCGCAGGTTGAAGCGGCGCACCCCCGAAAGGCACAGTGCAAAAATCAGCAATCCGAAGGCGATTGCCAGTGCGATGAACGGAATACCCGGTGCGTCCATCAAGGTCGTGCTAGCGGATCCCAGCGGTAGCCGAGCCGCCCAGCTGGGCGTTGTCAGCAACGATCACCACGCGGTTGTTGTCGACGGAGAAGAACCCGCCGTCGACATCCACCGCAATACGGTCACCGGACACCGGCTGGATGGCCAGCTCACCCTCGGCCAGGATCGCCAGCAGGGGCGAGTGGCCGGGCAGGATTCCGATTTCACCATCGCTGGTGCGGGCCTTGACCATCTTGGCCGCTCCGGACCACACGAAGTGGTCCGCTGCGACAATCTCAACCTCAAGCTCAGCCATACTACTTGGTCTGTTCCTGGATCTTGGCCCACTGGCGCTCAACGTCATCAAGGCCACCGACGTTGAAGAACGCCTGCTCCGCGATGTGGTCGAGCTCTCCGTCGCAGATGGCTGCGAAGCCTTCAACGGTGTCCTTGATGGAAACCGTGGAGCCCTCGACGCCGGTGAACTGCTTTGCGGTGTAGGTGTTCTGCGAGAGGAACTGCTGGATGCGGCGTGCACGCGACACGACGATCTTGTCCTCTTCGGAGAGTTCATCGACACCGAGGATGGCGATGATGTCCTGGAGTTCCTTGTTCTTCTGCAGGATCTGCTTGACGCGCACTGCCGTGTTGTAGTGGTCCTTACCGATGTACTGGGGGTCCAGGATGCGGGAGGTGGACGTCAGCGGGTCAACGGCCGGGTACAGACCACGGGAGGCGATTTCACGGGAAAGTTCCGTGGTCGCGTCGAGGTGTGCGAAGGTCGTGGCCGGAGCCGGGTCGGTGTAGTCATCCGCGGGAACGTAGATGGCCTGCATCGAGGTGATGGAGTGGCCCTTGGTGGAGGTGATGCGCTCCTGCAGGAGGCCCATCTCATCCGCCAGGTTCGGCTGGTAGCCCACTGCGGACGGCATGCGGCCCAGCAGCGTGGAAACCTCGGAACCGGCCTGCGTGAAGCGGAAGATGTTGTCGATGAAGAGCAGCACGTCCTGGTTCTGCACATCGCGGAAGTACTCCGCCATGGTCAGTGCGGACAGGGCCACGCGAAGACGCGTTCCCGGCGGCTCGTCCATCTGGCCGAACACAAGGGCGGTGTCCTTGAGGACGCCTGCCTCTTCCATTTCAACCCAGAGGTCGTTGCCTTCACGGGTACGCTCGCCCACACCGGCGAAGACGGAGGTACCACCGAAGTTGCGGGCAACACGGGTGATCATTTCCTGGATCAGAACGGTCTTGCCCACGCCGGCGCCGCCGAAGAGGCCGATCTTTCCACCCTTGATGTAGGGGGTGAGGAGGTCGATGACCTTGATGCCGGTTTCGAGCATCTCGGTGGAGCCTTCGAGCGAAGCGAAGCTCGGTGCCTTGCGGTGGATCGGCCAGCGTTCGCTGATGTCCAGCTCCGACTCGGCAACGTCCAGGGGCTGGCCCAGCACGTTGAAGATGTGGCCCTTGACGCCGTCACCAACGGGAACGGAGATCGGGGCGCCGGAGTCCACCACAGAGGTGCCGCGGACAAGGCCGTCGGTTGCCTGCAGGGAGATGGCGCGCACGAGGTTGTCGCCCAGGTGCTGGGAGGTCTCGAACGTAATGGTCTTGGTCTCACCGTTGAGTGTGATCTCGGTGGTGAGGGCGTTGTAGATCGACGGGATTGCGTCAGCCGGGAATTCGACATCGACAACCGGGCCGATTACGCGCGCAATACGGCCGGTTGCACCGGACGTTGCGGCTACGTGTTCGGTAGCAGTGGCAGTCATCTCTCTCACTTCATTCAGTAGATGGCGTGGGGTTAAGTTTAGCTTTGGTGATGCTCGTTACGCGGAACCGGGCTGTGGAGGCTAGGACGCAAGCGCGTCGGCGCCGGCCACAATCTCGGAAAGTTCCTGCGTGATCTCGGCCTGGCGGGCCGTGTTGCGCAGTCGCGTGTACTTCTTGATCAGGTCTGTCGCGTTGTCGCCTGCGGACTTCATCGCCCGCTGGCGGGCGGCGAGCTCGGAGGCTGCCGCCTGCAGCATGGCTGCGAAGATACGCGATTCGATGTAGCGCGGCAGCAGCGCGTCAAGGACACGCTCCGTTTCCGGTTCGAATTCGTACAGCGGCAGGAGATCCGACTCGGAGGCGGCCTGCTCTTCCACTACTTCGAGCGGGAGCAGGCGGATGACCGTCGGCTCCTGCGTGACCATGGACTTGAAGCGGGTGTAGACAACGTGGATTTCGTCCACGCCGCCCTCTTCGAAGTCGGTCGCAAATTCTGCCAGGAGCGCTTCGCCGATTTCCCGGGCGGTTGCGAACTCTGGTGCGTCGGTTCCTCCGGTCCAGACCCGCGCGTACTGCCGGTTCCGGAAGTCGAAGTAGGCCTGGGCCTTGCGGCCGACGAGGTAGGTCTTGACTTCCTTGCCTTCGGCGTGGAGCAGCTCGTTGAGACCTTCCGCCTGCTTGAGGACGCTGGCCGAGTAGGAACCTGCCAGGCCGCGGTCCGAGGTGATTACCAGGACGGCGGCACGGCGGATCTGCTCCGGCTCAGTGGTCAGCGGGTGGTCGATTTCGCTCTGGCTGGCGACAGCAGAAACGGCGCGCGTGATCGCGTTCGCGTAAGGCAGTGAAGCTGCTACGCGCGCACGGGCCTTCCCGATACGCGAGGTAGCGATCAGTTCCATCGCCTTGAAGATCTTGCGCATCGACGTGGTCGAGCTGATCTTCTGGCGGTAGACCCGGATCTGGGCTCCCATACTTATCCTTTCCTAACATTCCGTCGCCGGGTGTGCCGGACCATCCGGTCCGGCACACCCGGCAGGGCGGAACTAGCGCTTCTGCTTGACGATCTTTTCCTGGTCGACTTCGCCCTCGGAGATAGCGTCATGCTCCTCGTGGCCGGCGCCTACCAGGTGGTTGTCACCCTCGCCGAAGAAACCCTTTTTGAAGTCGACGATCGAAGACTTCAGGGCTGCAACGGTGTCATCGTCCAGCACGTTGGTCTGCGCCAGCGTGGTCAGGATCGAGGACTTGTGGCGCAGGTGCTCCAGGAACTCGGACTCGAAGCGGCTGATGTCCTCCACCGGAACGTCGTCCAGGTAGCCGTTGGTGCCGGCCCAGATGGAGACGACCTGGTCCTCGACCGGGAACGGCGAGTACTGGCCCTGCTTCAGCAGTTCCATCAGGCGGGCGCCGCGGGTCAGCTGCTGGCGGGATGCCGCATCCAGGTCGGATGCGAACATGGCGAATGCCTGCATGTCGCGGTACTGGGCAAGGTCCAGCTTCAACGTGCCGGAGACCTTCTTCATGGACTTCACCTGGGCGGCACCGCCAACGCGGGACACGGACACACCCACGTCAACAGCGGGACGCTGGTTGGCGTTGAAGAGGTCCGACTGCAGGAAGATCTGGCCGTCGGTGATGGAGATGACGTTGGTCGGGATGTAGGCGGACACGTCGTTCGCCTTGGTCTCGATCAGCGGCAGGCCCGTCATGGAGCCGGCGCCGAGCTCGTCGGAGAGCTTGGCACAACGCTCCAGGAGCCGGGAGTGCAGGTAGAAGACGTCGCCCGGGTAGGCTTCGCGTCCCGGCGGGCGGCGCAGCAGCAGCGACACGGCGCGGTAGGCTTCGGCCTGCTTGGACAGGTCATCGAACACGATCAGGACGTGCTTGCCGCCGTACATCCAGTGCTGGCCGATGGCCGAACCGGCGTACGGTGCCAGGTACTTGAAGCCTGCGGGGTCGGAGGCCGGAGATGCCACGATGGTGGTGTACTCCAGCGCGCCGTTGTCCTCGAGGGTCTGGCGGATGGCGGCGATGGTGGACGCCTTCTGGCCGATGGCCACGTAGATGCAGCGCACCTGCTTGGTCACATCGCCCGAAGCCCAGTTGGCCTTCTGGTTGATGATGGTGTCGATGGCGATGGCGGACTTGCCGGTCTGGCGGTCGCCAATGATCAGCTGACGCTGGCCGCGGCCGATCGGGATCATCGCGTCGATGGCCTTCAGGCCGGTCTGCATCGGCTCGTGGACCGACTTGCGCTGGGTCACGCCGGGAGCCTGGAGCTCCAGTGCGCGGGTGGTCTCGGCCTTGATCTCGCCGAGGTCGTCGATGGGCACGCCCAGCGGGTCGACAACGCGGCCAAGGAAGGCGTCGCCAACGGGAACGGACAGAACCTGTCCGGTCCGGTGGACTTCCTGGCCTTCTTCGATGCCGGTGAAGTCGCCGAGGACGATGACGCCGATTTCGCGGACGTCCAGGTTCTGGGCCAGGCCCAGGGTGCCGTCCTCGAAGCGCAGCAGCTCGTTCGCCATGACCGAGGGGAGGCCCTCAACACGGGCGATGCCGTCACTAGCGGTGGTTACGCGGCCGACCTCTACGCGCTCTGCGTTCCCGGGTTCGTAGGACGCCGCGAACTCGTTCAGCGCATTACGGACGTCGTCGGCGTTGATGGTCAATTCGGCCATCTGCAGTCCCTGCTCTCCTGTTTGTGATCACCGCAAACGGTGACCGGGGTTTCTATCAGTTTGGTTGTGCTTGTCCGGCTAGCCGGCCAGCTGGCGTTGCAGCTCGCCCAGCCGGGTGATGACCGAGGCGTCCAGCACCTCGTCACCCACCTGGACGCGGATTCCGCCAATGAGCGACGGGTCAACGTTGACGTTGACCTTCAGTTCCCGTCCGTACAGGGCATTCAGGCCCGCCTGGAGGCGTGCCAGCTGCGTCTGCGACAAGGGGCGGGTCACACTGACCGTTGCAATCCAGCGCTGCTGCCGCTTGGCCGCCAACTCGGCGAACCGTTCCACAAGCCGCGTGGGCTTGATCCCGCGGGGCTGGGTGACGGCCTGCGTGATGAGGACTTTGGCTTCCTCACTGGCGCCCGGAACCAGCTTTGCGGCAAGGACAGCCTTGGCTGCGCCGCTTGCCTGCGGTTCGGACAGAGCACGTTGTACCTCGTGGCTGGAGGCAACGGCCTGGTTGAAGGAGAACAGGTCGTTCTCCAGCTCTTCCAGGCCAGTGATTCCGGAGGCAGAAACGGCCGACTTGTTTTCAGCAACGGAAATGACCACCGTTGCGGCAAGAGTCTCGAGTGCATCGCCGATGTCACGCGCCGATGCCCAGCGTGAGCTGGCCAGTCCGCCCGCGATCTCAGCAGCATCAGCGGAGACTTTTCCGCCAACCAGCTGCCTGACCAGCGCCGACTTTTCGTCGCCGCTGCGGGAGGGGTCAGTCAGGGCACGGCGCAAGCCAGCCGAGCTGTCCACCATTCCCAGAATTCCGAAGAGTTCCTTTGCCAGCTGCAGCGACGCCGTGGGAAGTTTCGCTTCCAGCGCGGCCAGGGCTGTTGCCAGCGATTCGCTCGATACGCCTGCCATTACTTAGCTGCACCTGCGTTCTGGGACTCCAGATCTGCCAGGAAGCGGTCCACAACCCGTGCTGCGCGTGCGTCGTCGTCGAGGGCTTCGCCCACGATGCGGCCGGCAAGGGTGGTGGCCAGGGTGCCTACCTCGGAACGCAGCGACACGACGGCCGCCTGGCGTTCGGATTCGATCTGCGCGTGTGCCTGTGCGGTGATGCGGGCAGACTCTGCTGCCGCCTTCTCCTTGAGATCCGCGAGGATCTGGGCACCTTCGGCGCGGGCTTCCTCACGGATGCGGTTGGCTTCGGTGCGGGCGTCGGTCAGCTGCTGCTTGTACTCTTCGAGTGCAGCAGACGCCTCAGCCTGGGCCTTTTCAGCCTTGGCGATGCCGCCTTCAATGGCCTCGGCACGCTCGGCAAAGGTCTTCTCGAACATCGGGACAACGTACTTGACCACGATGAAGAAGAGGATGGCAAAGCCAACGAAGACAACCAGCATTTCCCAGCCATTGGGAACAAGGGGGTTGACGTCGCCTTCAGCGGCGGCTGAGATGATCAGCTGATGCATATTTCACCCGTCCTTATCTACTCGGTTCTGAATGTTCGCTGAAGTTCTGAAGATTTACTTGAGAACGAAAGCGAAGACCAGGCCCAGGATGGCGAGTGCTTCGGTCAGCGCCAGGCCAAGGAATGCGATCGGCTGCAGCACGCGCTGGGCTTCCGGCTGGCGTGCAACGCCGTTGATGTAGGCAGCGAACACGAGACCCACACCGATACCACCGCCGATAGCCGAGAGGCCATAGCCGATGAGGTTGAGGGAGCCGTTGATGGAGCCTTCCATTTTTTTTCCTTTCAAGATGCCACTTATGTGGCAGGTTGTTTGGGTTGCTTCATCCCCGTGAGGGGAAGTCTGTGGTGGGCGGCCGGAGCATTGCGCTGCCGGCAGCGTGCCTAGTGGCTGTCGGCGTGCAGGGCGCCTTCGATGTAGATCGCGGTCAGCAGCGTGAAGACGTAGGCCTGCAGGACCATGATCAGGGCTTCAAGCATGTACATGGCGATGGCACCGGCAAGGACCAGGACCGAGGTTCCCTTGAGCAGGAAGTTCTCCTGCATGATCAGGTACTCGATGCCGGAACCGGCGATCATCACGATCAGGTGGCCGGCGAGCATGGTGGCGAACAGACGGAGGCTGTGCGTCACGGGCCGGACCACGAAGTTGGAGATGATCTCGATGGGGATAACGATCGGCAGGATGTACCACGGGACGCCAGACGGGACGGTGGCCAGCTTGAAGTAGCGCAGGCCGTTCTTCTTGATGCCGATGGCAATCCAGGTGATGTACACGAGGCCGGCGAGCACGTACGCTCCACCCACGTGCGAGAACGTGGGGAGCTGGAACACCGGGATGGCGCCGTAGATGTTGTTGACCAGGATGAAGAAGAACAGGCTGAAGAGCAGGGGGACGTACTTGATGAAGTCCCTGCCGCCGATGATGTCCTTGGCAATTCCATTCCGGACGAAGCCGTAGGCGGCTTCGCCGGCGAACTGGAGCTTGCCGGGTACCAGCTGCTGCTTGCGTGCGGCGAGCACGAAGAAGACGGCGATAAAGACGACAGAGAGGAGGACCAGCAGCATCTGCTTGGAGAATCCTTCTGCGGCACCCCACGGCAGGATTGCCGGCAAATGCATTTCGTTAATACCAGGAGGAGTGAACTCTCCTGAATCTTGGGCCGGGAGCGCAAGCGCGATCAACGCGTTTCCTCTCTGCAGTGTCCATCATTGGGCGTTGGGCGGGGTCCGGCAGCCTGACAGCCTGCTGTTCCCCCTGTGAAATTATTTGGCATTATCTTCTCCGTCAGTCGACGGTGCGCTGGGAGCATGGCGCTCATCAGCATGTTTGCGGGAACTGGTGAGGCCGTGCATGTGGGAAAGGTAGAAACCTCCGACGGCTCCAAGCAGAGCGCCTGCGAGCACAATCCAGCGCGTTCCCCACAGATAATCCAGTCCCCACCCTATCAAACTCCAGACGATGATTCCGCCAATGATGTAGCTGAATACAGCCATTCCAGCGTTGTAGCCGCCATCGGTTGATGCGGCGGAATCAGCGGAAGCGGAGCCCTTGGATCCCGGTGCGCCGGATGCGGTTCCCTTGGTCTTCTTCGGGTCACGCATCGGATGCCCCCTTCTCTTCTGGATCGTTGTAGATCTGGAGGCGGGCTTTGCTGAATCCGTGGATCTCCGCTGCCTGCCACAGGACCACGGCAACAACGGCGCCGATGAGGAACCATCTGCCGTGAAGCCACTCCGGGGCGCCAATGGCGAACAGGATCACGGCGAAGCCGACGACTTTGACGAAGTAGGTGGCGACGAATGCCCCAATGGCCCCGGAAGGATTGCGGCGCCCCACGAAGTGCCCCACGAGGAGGCTGATTCCGAAGAACAGCATGACCAGGAATCCGCCAAGCACGGCAGACACCGCCCCGCTTGCCCCGTTGAGGAGCGCCGCGGGAATTGCGCAGAGCAGGAGACCTGCGGCAGCGGCGATACTGCTGCGCTTGAGCAGGTGGAGCCAGAGTGACGGAGTGGGACCGGACGTGCCAACGGGTCGGTTGCCGGAGGCAGGTCCGGACTCGGCGTTGGAGGTCATTCGATCCCAATCGTCGGCACCGCATGGCGGATCGCCAGGAGGCAGTGGGTGGAGTGGCAGCTTGGGCTGCCCCTAAATTCTACACGAGATAGAAATAATTCAGAACATGCCCCTACACCCGGCTTTCGGCGCCGTTGCGGGACAGGTACGGCCATGCGGTCACCAGGCCCATGACCAAAGTGGCGAAGAGGTCGACGGCGAGGACGATCTGCCACGGGAAGATGGCGAACGCCAGCCCGCCGAAGGAGAGCACCGCGGTCCAGAGGTACATCAGGATCACGGCAGTGCGGTGGGAGTAGCCGATGTCCAGGAGTTTGTGGTGCAGGTGCCCCCTGTCCGCTGACCAGGGCGAACGTCCGCGGGCAGTCCTGCGGACCACCGCAAGTCCCAAATCCAGCAGCGGAAGGAAGAGCACCGCAAACGGAAGCAGGATGGGGATCACGGTGGAGATGCCGTTGACGCGGTCGTAGAGGCCCGAGCTGATCTGTCCTGTGGACACCACGCCGGCCGACGCCATGAGGAGCCCGATGAGCATGGCGCCGGAATCCCCCATGAAGATTTTTGACGGGAAGAAGTTGTGCGGCAGGAAGCCAAGGCAGCCGCCCACCAGAACGGCCGTGATGAGGGTTGCGAGGTCGGAATAGTCGAGCAGGACGGCGTTCCGGTGCACCCAGTAGGCCGTGAAGAAGAAGGCCGTTCCGCCGATGATGGCCACCCCTGCAGCGAGCCCGTCCAGACCGTCGATGAAATTGAAGGCGTTCATGGTGGTGACGATCAGCCCTGCCGTCAGCACGACCCGGAGCATTCCGTCCTGGAGATAAATGGGTTCCGGTACCCAGGGGACGATGGTCATCTGGACCCCCCACAGGGCCACGGTCAGCCCGGCGGCGCTTTGTCCGATCAGCTTGACCCACCAGCGGATGTCCAGGAGGTCGTCTGCCACGCCCACCAGGACGATGACGGCGGCGCCGGCGAGGACGCCCCAGGGCGAGAAGTTGTTGCGGTAGATGTCCTCGACGAAGAACGACTGGCTGGCAACGACCAGGGCCACCAGGACACCGAGGAAGATGGCCACGCCGCCGAGCCTTGAAACCGGGGTGGAATGCATGTCCCGGCTGCGGATGGGCAGGTGTAGCTCCAGCCGGGTGCCAACCACGCGGGCGCCCCATGTGGCGGCGTACGACACGATGGCAGCCGTCAGCCCCATGAGCAGGTACATGATCATGGGGCGGGGGCCATTTCAGGAGTGGTGGGGTGGAAGCGGTTCAGCTGCGTCGGCAGCCGGTCCTTGGTCGGTGGGCTCATTGGCCGGGAATCTGTTCGTCGATAAATGAAACTTCTCCGTCGCCGAGCGCGCAGCAGGCAGTGTTCGGTGCCTTACAGGGCTGTATTACAGTGGACTCTAGTCAAAGATACTAGTGCCACGGGCACCATGGCTCCGCGCCACACGGGCGCACTCCACGCGGGGGACCCCCTGGCGGCCATGCTGAAAGGACCCCCATGACCCCCCGCATTGCGGTTGCCGCGGTGACCTTCGACCGGCCCAAGGAACTCTCCGTCCTGCTCAATGCGATCAACGCCCAAACCCGGCAGGTTGACACTGTTTGCCTCGTTGACAGCGGCACGACGCCGGCCCGGGCCGTGGCCGAAAAGCATCCGAACGTCGACTACGTCCGTTCGGAGGCAAACCTCGGCGGCGCCGGCGGATTCGCCCTGGCGGCCCTGAAAGCGGTGGCCAGCGGCGCGGAGTGGATCTGGATGATGGACGACGACGCCGAGCCGGTGGATCCCGAATGCCTCGCCACGCTGCTGCGCGAGGCCGAGGCACGCGACCTGGAAGCCGTTGTTCCGCTGGTGACCGCGCCCGGCGCTCCGGACAGGCTGTCCTTCTTCTTCCGCCTTGACGGCAAAGTCACCCATGACCGGGCGGAACTGGAGAAGCGGGGCTTCCTCCCCGGCGACGGCCATTTCTTCAACGGCGCGCTGATCCGTTCGGACGTGTTCTTCAAGGTGGGCCTGCCGGACATGCGCCTGTTTATCCGGGGCGATGAGGTTGACTTCACCATCAGGCTCCGGAAGGCCGGGATCCGGTTTGGGACGGTGACCACGACGGCCATCACGCATCCGCACGCCTTCTCTGAAACCCAGCACGTCTATGGCGCGCGCTGGCACGTCATCGTTCCGGATTCGGCCTTCAAGCGCCACTACTATTACCGGAACCGCGGCTACCTGATCCGCCGGTACTTCCGGGTGCGGTCGTTTGTGGCCGACGTCGGCGGCTACCTGGGCTACTTCGCGCAGCGGCGCGACCTCCCTGGCTTCCTGGCCTGGGCCCGTTCCTTTGGTGCCGGACTGCGGGGCAGGGGCTTCGGGCCACTGGAGGACCAGAAGTTCTAGGCGGGTTCCCTGGCAGCAGCCGGGCGGGGCTCCTGCACTGCCCGGCCGCCGCCTTTCAGGGTTTTGTTTTTAGCCGCCGCGCGGCCAGGAGCCACAGCAGGACCCAGGGCTCGCCAAGGACGCGGTATGCGACGCGGCGGGGATGCAGGAGCAGGCGCCACGCCCACTCCAGTCCCATCCTGCCCAGCCAGCGGGGTGCAAGCTTCTGGACCCCCGCCAACTGCTCAATGGCACCGCCCACGGCACAGTAGACGGCCGGCGGCATGTCATTGAGCCTGCGCTGCAGCACTTGCTCCTGCAGCGGCATGCCCAAGCCAATCAGGACCAGTTGCGGTTGTTCGCGGTGCAGCCAGGCGACAGCGGCGTCCTCCAGGGCGGACCCCCAGCCCTCCCCCGGAAAGCCGGATACCCGGGTGCCCGGAACAATCTCCTTCAGCCTGCGGACGGCCCCGGCGTTTGCTTCCGCGCCGGCTCCGATCACTGCAATCCGCTCAAGGCCTTGCACCTGGTCCAGTGCCGGCAGCCAGTCGGTGGAGCCCAACCGGTAGTCCATGACGGGACCGTCGGCGTTGCCGGTCCTCCCCCACAGCCACAGCACCGGGGCCCCATCCAGGAGCACCACATCGCTTTCCTCGTACAGGCGGCGGAAGGCGTCGTCGGACAAGGCCAGCGTGACGCTGTGCAGGTTGTGGCCCAGGACGGTCCGGGTGGACCCCTCGGCCACGAAGCTGCTCAGCTCGGCAACCAGCTCGGAAACCCGCAGCGGAGTGGCATGGACGTCCAGGACGGGAATCTGCTGGCGCTCCAGCGCCATCAAGGCTGCTGGTTTCCGGCAGGCCCGGCCGGTTCTGCCTCGATACCCGCCACGGCGGAGGAGCCTGACGAAGCCGGCCGTCCGGCGTCGTCCGTTGAATCCTGCGCGCCACCATCGCCGGCAGCGGCCGGCGCGGTGCCCGGTTCCTCGTCGGCCACCGGGATTTCGCCCAGGCCCAGGACGTCCGGAACATGTGCGCGCAACTCGTCCAGGCTCACGGCACCGTTGCGCACGACGCGGAGCCGGGGGCCCGTGGCGTCCACGATGGTTGAGGGAACCCCGGCTTCACCTTCCAGGGGGCGCGGACCGCCTTCCAGGTAAACATCCACGGAGTCCGCCAGCTGGTCCCGTGCGGCGGCGGCGGTCTGCGCGGGAGCCTGGCCGGTGCGGTTGGCGGAGGAAACAGCCAGCGGGCCCGTAAGGGTCAGCAGTTCCAGGGCGACGTCGTCGGCGGGCATCCGCAGCGCCACGGTGCCCTTGGTTTCGCCCAGGTCCCAATCCAGTGACGGCTGGGCGTGCAGGATCAGGGTAAGGCCGCCGGGCCAGAAGGCCTCCGCCAGTTTCCGGGCATCGGCCGAGACCTCGGTGGCAAGGCCGTCCAGGGCGTTGATCCGGGGAATCAGGACCGGCGGGGGCATGGTCCGGCTGCGCCCCTTCGATACCAGGAGCATGGTCACGGCCTGGGGCGAAAACGCGTCCGCACCGATGCCGTACACCGTATCCGTGGGGAGCACCACGCACTTCTTTTCGCTGATGGCGCGCTGCGCGTGCTCCAGGCCCCGCGCCCGTTCGTCGTCAATAGTGCAGTCATAAGTTGTGGTCACTGGCTCATTCTTTCATTCCTCGAGGCCTGGTCAGCGAGTACGGCGCTGGTGGCGCGCTCTTTGCCGTTGAGGTCCAGGTGCGTTGTGATGGCTGTCCAGCGGCCCGTCCTGGCCAGCATGGCCGCGATCCAGCCGGACTGGACTTCCGCGTGTTCCATGACGAAGTAGCCCCCGGGCCGCAGCAGCCGGGCGGCCGTGGCCGCTGCCGCCGTCGGAAGTTCCATGCCGTCCGCTCCCCCGCCGTACAAAGCCTCCGGCGGGTCGTGCAGCGCCACTTCGGGTTCATTGGGGATGGCCTCGGACGGGATGTACGGCGGGTTGGACACCACGACGTCGACTGTCCCGTTGAGTTCCGGGAAGGCGTGGCGCAGGTCCCCCAGGACAAGGTCGACGCCGAGGGGGGCGAGGTTCTTCGCCGCCCAGGCGTGCGCGAACGGGCTGAATTCGACGGCGTGGACCTCGGCGCCGGGAACTTCGGAGGCAAGGGACCCGGCGATGGCCCCGGATCCTGTGCCCAGGTCCACCATCCGCGGGGCGGACATGCCCCGGACGTGGTCGATGGCGAGCTGGGCCACGGATTCGGTCTCCGGACGCGGGATGAACACCCCGGGTCCCACGGCCAGTTCGAGGTACCGGAAATGGGCAACCCCGGTAATGTGCTGCAGCGGTATGCGGCGCACACGCTCGGCGACAAGCCCGGCGTAACCCTCAGGCGCCGGAGTGTCGCCCAGCATCAGCGAGCGGAGCCGCCCCAGGCCGACGTTCAGGAGATGGTCAGCGAGGAGCTCGGCATCGGCCCGGGGGCTGGGGACGCCCGCCTCGGCCAGGAGCGCCGCGGCCTCCCGGACCGCTGCGGCCAGGGACTGGGCAGGCGCCTCAGGGGTGGGCTCGGTCATCGGATGCGTCCGGTCAGTCGCCGATGGCGTCCAGCCGCGCCTGCTCGTCCATTTCGATGGCGGACTGGATTACCGGTTCCAGGTCGCCGTTCATGACCTGGTCAAGGTTGTAGGCCTTGTAGCCGGTGCGGTGGTCGGCGATGCGGTTTTCCGGGTAGTTGTAGGTGCGGATGCGCTCCGAGCGGTCCATGGTGCGGATCTGGGACTTGCGCTGGGCCGAGTTCTCGGCGTCGATCTGCTCCTGCTGGTGCGCCAGGATACGGGCCCGCAGGACGCGCATACCGGCCTCGCGGTTCTGCAGCTGCGACTTTTCGTTCTGCATGGCCACCACTATGCCGGTGGGAAGGTGCGTGATGCGCACGGCGGAGTCGGTGGTGTTCACGGACTGGCCGCCGGGCCCCGAGGACCGGTACACGTCGATCTTGAGGTCGTTGGGGCTGATTTCGAGTTCTTCGGGCTCATCAACCTCGGGCAGGACCAGCACTCCGGCGGCAGAGGTGTGGATGCGGCCCTGGGATTCGGTGACGGGAACCCGCTGCACGCGGTGCACGCCGCCTTCGAACTTGAGCCGCGCGTAAACGCCCTCGGCGGGGTCGTTGGAGTTGCCCTTGACGGCGACCTGGACGTCCTTGTAACCGCCGAGGTCGGATTCGGTGGCGGAAATGATTTCGGTCTTCCAGCCGCGGGACTCCGCGTACCGGGTGTACATGCGCAGCAGGTCGCCGGCGAACAGGGCGGCTTCGTCGCCGCCTTCACCGCCCTTGACCTCGAGGATCACGTTGCGGGCGTCGTCGGGATCGCGGGGAATCAACAGGCGCCGCAGCTTGGCGGCAGCAGCCTCCAGCGAAGCTTCCAGTTCCGGCACCTCGGCAGCGAACTCGGGATCCTCGGCAGCCATTTCCTTGGCAGCAGCAAGGTCATCCCGGAGGCCTTCCCACTTGTGGTAGGCCTCAACAATCCCATTAAGCTGAGCCGACCGCCGCCCCAGCTTCCGGGCAAGCCGCTGGTCAGCATAAACAGCAGGATCCCCCAGCTGCGCCTGGATGGCATCATGCTCATCAAGCAGGCCCTGTACGGACTCAAACATCTATAAACCTCTTTCGACTTGTACAAGTCTAGTGACAAACGAAAACGGGACAGCGGCTGGTGACTTAACGACGAAGCCGCCCGGCCGGTGACCCTGCTGAGGAGGCGTTCGGTTTTGCCGCCCCGGGAGTGGCATCGGGCCTGCCGGAGCTGGGCGGCGAACGATCGAAGATCGTGAAGCCGCCCAGCGAAGGGGCGGGGGCGGCAAAACCGAACGACGAAGGCGGGGGCGGAAAACCCGCGCGGCGAACCACGCAAGGCACCCGCACCCCGCCCCGAACTCAGCTACTTGTCGTTATCCGACTTCGCACCAAGCGTCGTCTTCTGGACCTGCATGAGGAACTCGACGTTGCTCTGGGTTTCCCGGATCTTGTTGGTGAGCAGTTCAAGGCTCTGCTGGGTCTCGAGTCCGGAGAGGACGCGGCGCAGCTTCCACATGATCTTGACTTCCTCGGGCGAGAGCAGGTTCTCCTCGCGGCGGGTGCCGGACGCATTGACGTCCACGGCGGGGAAGATGCGCTTGTCGGCCAGCTGGCGGGACAGGCGCAGTTCCATGTTGCCGGTGCCCTTGAACTCTTCGAAGATGACCTCGTCCATCTTGGAGCCGGTCTCGACGAGCGCGGTGGCCAGGATGGTGAGGGAGCCGCCGTTTTCGATGTTGCGGGCGGCACCGAAGAAGCGCTTGGGCGGGTAGAGGGCTGCGGAGTCGACGCCACCGGACAGGATGCGGCCGGAGGCCGGTGCTGCCAGGTTGTAGGCACGGCCCAGGCGGGTCATGGAGTCCAGCAGGACCACCACGTCCATGCCCATTTCCACCAGGCGCTTGGCGCGCTCGATGGAGAGTTCGGCCACCGTGGTGTGGTCGTCGGCGGGCCGGTCGAAGGTGGAGGCAATGACCTCACCCTTGACGGTGCGCTGCATGTCCGTGACTTCTTCGGGCCGTTCGTCAACCAGCACCATCATGAGGTGGACCTCAGGGTTGTTGGTGGTGATCGCGTTGGCGATGGACTGCAGGATGAGCGTCTTGCCTGCCTTGGGCGGGGAGACGATCAGGCCGCGCTGGCCCTTGCCGATCGGGGCCACGAGGTCGATGACGCGGGGACCGATCTTCTTGGGGTCGGTCTCCAGGCGCAGGCGCTCGGACGGGTAGAGCGGAACCAGCTTGGCGAACTCGACCCGGTCCTTGAGCTCTTCAGGGGTCTTGCCGTTGACCGAGGTCACGCGGACCAGGGCGTTGAACTTCTGGCGGTTGGACTGCTGGTTGCGGTCCTCGCCCTCGCGGGGTGCACGGATCGCACCGACGACGGCGTCACCCTTGCGCAGGTTGTACTTCTTGACCTGTGCGAGCGAAACGTAGACGTCGTTGGGGCCGGGCAGGTAGCCGGAGGTGCGGATGAACGCGTAGTTCTCCAGGACGTCCAGGATGCCGGCGACCGGCAGCAGGACGTCATCCTCGGTGATTTCGACGTCGTCCACGTCCGGGCCCTGGTTGCGGCCGCGGCGGCGGTCGTTGCGGTCCCGGAAGCGGTCGTTGCGGGAGTTGTCCCGGTCCTGGCCGCCGGAACGGTCGTTGCGGTCGCGCCGGTTGCGGCGGTTCCGGCGGCTTCCGCCGTCGGTATCGTCGTTGTCGCGGTTGTCGCGGTTGGCTTCACGCTGGCCCGCCTCGCGGCTGCCGGCGTTGTCGCGGCCACCGTCGGAGTCGCGGGAGCCGCCGTCGCGGCCCCGGGTGCGCCCGCCTTCACGGCGTTCGGTGCGCTGGCCGGCGTCGGACGCTTCCGCGGCGGGCGCCTCGGCGCGCTGGTCGCCGCCGCGCTGGTCGCCGCCACGCTGGTCCGCGGCCGGCTGCTCTGCCGGGGTTTCCACCGGGGCTTCCTGGATGGAAGCGGCAGCGGCTTCGCTGCGGCGGCGGTTGCGGGTGCGGGGCTGGCGGCGCTCGGGGGCGCCTTCCGTTGCCTCGGTGGTTTCCGCAGGGGCGGCCGACGTCGCCTCGACGGCTGCGGCGCCGGGCGCGCCGGCGGTTTCTGCTGCGGGAGCTTCGGCTGCGGGAGCAACCACACCATCACTGACGGCGCGGCGGCTGCGGCCACGGCCGCGGGCACGGGTGCCCTCGGCGGCGGGAGCTTCGGCGGCAGGAGCCTCGGGAGCAGCAGCGGGTGCGGCTGCGGCCGGGGCGCTTTCCGGCGTCTTTTCCGCGGACTTCGCGGGAGCCTTGGCAGTCAGGGTGCCCGCACGGTGGGCGGAGATGGCCGAGACCAGGTCCCCCTTGCGCATGCGGGATCCGCCCGAAATACCGAGCTGGCTGGCGAGGGCCTGCAGCTGGGCGAGCTTCAGGCCGGCGAGGCCGCTGCTCTTGGCGGGTGCGGCCGTTGATTCGGCAGCAGAAGTTGTGTGTTCCACAGCTGGCGACAGCTCAGTGGTTTCGGTCACGAAGGATCCTTCCCCCTCGACGGCGTCCAGACTGGGAGCTGGACGCGATGATTTGATCTGGGCTGCAGTTCAGATCTGCAGCCGGGATTTCGGCCTTGCCGGTTGGATTTCGGCCAGCAGGGCCGGATACTGATTCACCTTGCGCTGCGCCCGTGGCGCAACGCCGGACTGACGGTTCAGGGGCAGTTGGATGCTGCAGATTCCTGCGACAGACCAAGCAGGCGGCACCGGAATACATTCACAGTCGTAGATCAAATAGCAACTGAATGCAGGAGCAGATCAGATAGGCGGAATTACCGCCGGTGCAAGTCCACCTTAGCACCTTCAACGTCCACTGCGAGCTTCAGTACGCGCCAACCGATGTCCGGCGTGTTCTCCGCGGTGAAGGCCTCGATGAAGGCCACGGCATCCGCGGCCTGCGCCTCCCCGTCCGCCAGCACCAGGACGGTGGGCCCGGCGCCGGAAACGACAGCCGGGTAGCCAGCCTTGCGCAGCGCGCCGATCAGCGCTGCACTGGGCCGCATGGCCTCCGCACGGTAGCTCTGGTGCAGGTAGTCCTCGGTGCCGGGCAGCAGGAACTCCGGTTTTTGCGTCAATGCGTGGATCAGCAGGGCGGCACGGCCTGAATTCATCGCCGCTGCGTGGTGCCCCACCGAGGCGGGGAGCAGGGCGCGTGCGGCTTCGGTAGCGAGTTCGAAGTCGGGTACCGCCACGATGGGGATGACGGAGCCGGCCACGTCGGCCCTGGTGCTGCTGTACTGCTCACTGTCCTGCCATGACAGCGCCAGTCCGCCGAAAATCGCCGGTGCCACGTTGTCGGGATGGCCTTCCAGTTCGCTGGTGAGCTGGAGGATCCAGTCCTTGCCGCGCTGGTCCTCCGCGGGGACCATGGCGTTGGCGGCCGATACCGCGGCCACCACCGCCGACGCTGAGGAGCCCAGCCCGCGGCCATGGGGATTCACGTTCCGGGCGGTGACCTTCAGGCCGCCGTGGCGGAAGCCGAGCCGCTCGAAGGCGGCGTCCATGGCGCGAACCACCAGGTGGCTTGCATCCCGGGGAAGCGAGTCTGCCCCTTCACCGCTGAGCTCGAACACGAGTTCATCGGTGTCCAGGCTTTCCACGGTCAGCGTGTCATGCAGCGCCAGCGCCAGGCCCAGGCTGTCGTAGCCCGGGCCCAGGTTGGCGCTGGTGGCGGGGACGCGGACGGTGACCCGCTGCCCCGGCTCAATCAGGTGCAGTCCGACGGCGGCCTGCGAGGTGGTGTCCAAGGCTATTTTTCTTCCAGTCCCAGTTCAGCGGCGACGGTGACCACATCGTTGGGGACCTTGACCGGCTGGACGTCGCTGCCGTCCTCGGTGCGCAGCGCCCACTGGGGGTCCTTGAGTCCATGCCCGGTGACGGTGATGACGATGGTCTTTCCGGCGGGCACCTCGCCCGCGGCGTGCTTCTTGAGCAGGCCCGCCACGCCGGCGGCGGAACCGGGCTCGACGAAGACGCCTTCCTTGGACGACAGCCAACGGTGGGCGTTCAGGATTTCCTCGTCGGTGACGGCATCGATGAGGCCGCCGGACTCGTCACGCGCGCCAACGGCACCGTCCCAGGAGGCAGGGTTGCCGATCCGGATCGCCGTGGCAATGGTGTCGGGCTCGGTGATCGGGTGGCCGGCGACGAACGGTGCGGCACCGGCGGCCTGGAAGCCCCACATGGCGGGTGTTTTGGTGGACACGGCGGGCAGCGTTCCTGCGGTGTCGGACTCAAAAGGAGCGGAGTACTCCTTGTAGCCCTTCCAGTAGGCGGTGATGTTGCCGGCGTTGCCAACCGGCAGGACGTGGATGTCCGGGGCGTCGCCCAGGGCATCGACCACCTCGAACGCGCCGGTCTTCTGGCCCTGGATGCGCGCCGGGTTGACGGAGTTCACCAGGAACACCGGGTAGGACTCCCCCAGCTTGCGGGCGATGTCCAGGCAGTTGTCGAAGTTGCCGTCCACCTGCAGCAGCGTGGCCCCGTGGGCGATGGCCTGGCTGAGCTTGCCCATGGAGATCTTGCCTTCGGGGACCAGGACGGCGCACTTCAGGCCGGCGGCGGTGGCGTAGGCGGCGGCCGACGCGGAGGTGTTGCCGGTGGAGGCGCACACCACGGCCTTGGCCCCCGAGGCGACGGCTGCGGTCATGGCCATGGTCATCCCGCGGTCCTTGAAGGATCCGGTGGGGTTCATGCCCTCGACCTTGAGGTAGACCTCGGAGCCGGTGAGTTCGGAGAGTTTCTGCGCGTGCACCAGCGGGGTGCCGCCCTCGCCCAGGGTGATGACCCTGGTGGACTCCGTCACGGGCAGACGGTCAGCGTATTCGCGGATGACACCGCGCCATTGGTGAGCCACTTAGACTCCTTCTACCCGCAAAACGGATGTAACTGAGTTGATGACGTCAAGGCCTTTCACGGCCTCGACGGTGGCTGCGAGGGCAGCCTCTGACGCGCGGTGGGTGACGATCCGCAGTTCGGCGGATTCCACGGTGGATTCCGCATCCCGGTGGATGGTCTGCCGCATGATTTCGATGGACACGCCATGCTCGGCGAAGAGCTGGGCAATCCGTGCCAGGACGCCGGGCTGGTCGGCGACGTCCAGGCCGATGTAGTAGCTGGTGGTGGCGGCGTCGATGGGCAGCGCGGGAACGTGGCCGGTGGTGGTTTCGGTGCGTCCGGGGCCGCCCAGGACCAGCCGGCGGGCGGCCGAGACGAGGTCGCCCAGGACCGCGGAGGCGGTGGGGGTACCGCCGGCGCCCTGGCCGTAGAACATCAGCTCGCCGGCGTTTTCGGCCTCGATGAACACGGCATTGAACGCCCCGCGGACGGCGGCCAGCGGATGTTCGCGCGGCAGGAGCGTGGGGTGGACGCGGACGGAGACGCCTTCAGTGCCGTCGGCATCGGTGAGTTTCTCGGCGATGGCCAGCAGTTTGATCACGAAGCCTGCGTCCTTGGCGGCGGCGATGTCCGAGGCGCTGACGGACGTGATGCCCTCGCAATGGACGTCGTCCATGGAAAAGCGCGTGTGGAAGGACAGCGAGGCAAGGATGGCCGCCTTGGCGGCGGCGTCGTGGCCTTCGACGTCGGCGGTGGGGTCCGCTTCGGCGTAGCCAAGGCGCTGGGCTTCGGCGAGGGCGTCGCGGAACTGGGCACCGGTGGTGTCCATCTGGTCCAGGATGAAGTTGGTGGTGCCGTTGACGATGCCCAGCACCCGTGTGATGCGGTCGCCGGAGAGGCTGTCCCGGATGGGGCGCAGGATGGGGATGGCTCCCGCGACGGCGGCCTCATAGGAGAGCTGCACGCCGGCTTTGTCCGCCTCTTCGTAGAGGGTGGGTCCGTCCTGCGCCAAAAGCGCCTTGTTGCCGGTGACCACGCAGGCTCCATTGCGGAGCGCGGCGAGGATCAGCGTGCGGGCCGGTTCGATGCCGCCCATGAGCTCGATGACCAGGTCGGCGTCCTTGACCAGCGTATCGGCGTCGGTGGTGAAGAGCTCCTGGGGCAGGTCGACGTCGCGGGGGGCGTTGACGTTGCGCACGGCAATGCCGCTGAGCTGCAGCCGGGCGCCGGTGCGGGCGGCAAGGGCATCGGCGTCCTCAATGAGGATCCGCGCAACCTGGGCTCCGACGTTGCCACAGCCCAGCAGGGCCACTTTCAGCGTTCGCATTTCCGTCATTCAGGCTCCCATGTCGCGGTTCAGCAGGTCTTCTTCGGTTTCCCCGCGGACAATCAGCCGGGCAGATCCGTCGCGCACCGCGACAACGCCCGGCCGGGCCAGATAGTTGTAGTTGCTCGAGAGGGCCCAGCAGTAGGCGCCGGTTCCCGGTACAGCAAGCAGATCACCGGCTGCCACGTCCTCGGGCAGATATACATCTCTAACAACTATGTCGCCGCTCTCGCAATGTTTGCCCACTACGCGGGACAGCTGCGGGGCGGCATTGGAAGCCCGGGACGCGAGCACGGCCGAATAATCCGCGTCGTACAGCACCGGACGGGCGTTGTCGCTCATGCCGCCGTCGACTGAAACATACCGGCGCGGATACGTAACGTTGTTGTCCGCGTCACCGTCGCCGGAAGCGGCCGGCGCGTCCACGCGGACGGTCTTCAGCGTGCCCACCTCATAGAGGGTGAAGGTGGTGCTGCCCACGATGGCGCGGCCGGGCTCGATGGAGATGCGCGGCGCGTCGATGCCCAGTTCGGCGCAGGTGGAACGTACGACGGCGGCCATCGCCGTCGCGATTTCCGCTGCGGGGCGCGGGGTGTCCACGGGGGTGTAGGCAATGCCGTAGCCGCCGCCGAGGTCCAGTTCCGGCAAGGTGATGGAGTACTTTTCCTGCATGGCGGCCAGGAAGCGCAGCAGCTTCTCCGCGGCGAGCGCGAAGCCGTCCGGCTCGAAGATTTGGGAGCCGATGTGGCAGTGCAGGCCCAGCAGTTCGATGCCGGGATGGGCGGACGCTGCTGCCACCGCTTCCTCGGCGGCGGAGATGCCTGCCTCATCGGTGGTGTCTGCCGCCATGGAGAGGCCGAACTTCTGGTCCTCGTGGGCGGTGGCGATGAACTCGTGCGTGTGGGCATGGACGCCGGGGGTGAGCCGCAGCATGACCTTCGCCTGTTCGCCGCGGGCCCCGGCAATGCTGCCAACGCGCTGGAGTTCGGCCAGGCTGTCCACCACGATCCGCCCCAGGCCCATGTCCAGCGCCCGGTGGATCTCGCCGTCGGACTTGTTGTTGCCGTGCAGCGCGACATCCGCGCCGGGAATGCCGGCCCGGTAGGCAACGGCGAGTTCGCCGCCGGAGGCCGTGTCCAGGCGCAGTCCCTCTTCCTCCACCCAGCGGACCACGGAGGTGCACAGGAACGACTTGCCGGCGTAGTAGACATCCACTCCCCCGCAGACATCGGCGAAGGCGTCGTTGAATGCGTCGCTGAAGGCCCTGGCGCGGGCGCGGAAGTCGTTCTCGCTCATGACGAAAAGCGGAGTGCCGTACTGCCGCTGCAACTCGCTGACGGGGATGCCGTCGATGCTGAGTTCGCCCTCCGCGTTGCGGGCGACGTCCTTGGCCCACATCGGTTCGTGGAGTTTGTTCAGGTCATCCGGGACGGCGAGCCACCCCGGGGCCAGCGGGGAACCCTGTGCTGCTGTGTTCGTCATCGGTCCTACATCCGTTCCGGCGCCGAAACGCCCAGCAGGTCCAGCCCGTTGGCCAGCACCTGGCTGGTGGCGTCGTTGAGCCACAGCCGGGTGCGGTTGAGGTCGGTCACGGCCTCGTCACCCATCGGGGCGATGCGGC
Source organism: Arthrobacter sp. NQ7 (assembly GCF_029581595.2). Lineage (NCBI taxonomy): Bacteria > Bacillati > Actinomycetota > Actinomycetes > Micrococcales > Micrococcaceae > Arthrobacter > Arthrobacter sp. NQ7. Next base: position 168,778 of record NZ_JARFXU020000002.1, read on the forward strand.
AGGCGTCGTACCAGCGGTGGTAGGCCCCGGCGATTGCCTCCAGGTGGCGTGCCACGCGGTGCGGTTCGCGCAGTTCGGCGGCCTTGGCCACGATGGACGGGTAGCTGCCCAGGTAGGACAGCAATTCGTTCTCCGTGGCGTGGTCCAGCAGGGAAGCATCAAAGCTGTCCGCGCCGTCCACGGTGCGTTCCACGCCGGCTGCCACAGCATTCCGGGCGGCGCCGCGGGAGCGTGCATGGGCGTACTGCACGTAGAACACCGGGTTCTCGTTGCTGTTCTTCTTCAACAGCTCCGGGTCCAGGGTCAGCGGCGAATCGGCGGGGAACCGGGCCAGGGAGTAACGGACGGCGTCCTTGCCCAGCCAGTCGATCAGGTCCTTGAGCTCGATGATGTTGCCTGCACGCTTGGACAGCTTGGCTCCGTTGACGGACACCAGCTGGCCAATCAGGACCTCGATGTTCACCTCGGGATCGTCGCCGGCGGCGGCAGCGATGGCCTTGAGCCGGTTGATGTAGCCGTGGTGGTCGGCGCCCAGGAGGTAGATCTTCTCCGTGAAGCCGCGGTCCTTCTTGGAAAGGTAGTAGGCAGCGTCCGCGGCGAAGTAGGTGGGCTCGCCGTTGGCGCGGATCATCACCCGGTCCTTGTCATCGCCAAAGTCCGTAGTCCGCAGCCAGACCGCACCGCCGTCGTCGAACACGTGTCCCTGCTCGCGGAGGCGCGCCACGGCACTTTCGATGGCCCCGGCGTCGTGCAGTTCCTGCTCGGAGAAGAAGACGTCGAACTCAACGCCGAAGTCCGCCAGGGTGGCTTTGATGTCCTTCATCTGCGCTTCGTAGGCGGCGGCACGGATGACGGGCAGGGCCGCCACCTCCGTGAGTTCGCGGATGTCCGGGTGCGCGGTAAGTACCTCATGGCCAAGGTCGGCGATGTACTGCCCCGGGTAGCCGCCGTCCGGCACGGGAAGGCCGTGGAGCCGGTTGTAGACGGAGGTGGCGAAGGTGTTCATCTGCGAGCCGGCGTCGTTGATGTAGTACTCGGCCGTGACGTCCGCCCCGGAGGCGCGCAGCACGCGGGCGATCGAATCCCCCAGCGCGGCCCAGCGCGTGTGTCCGATGTGGAGCGGCCCGGTGGGGTTCGCGGACACGAATTCCATGTTCACGGTGTGGCCCGCGAGCGCCGTGTTGGTGCCGTAGTCCCTGCCGGCCTCGACAATGGCCTTGGCCAGGGCGCCGGCGGCTGCGGCGTCCACCGTAATGTTCAGGAAGCCCGGGCCCGCTATATCAACGGCGGACACCCCGTTGATGGACTTCAGCCGGGTGCTGAGGATGCCGGCAAATTCGCGCGGATTGGTGCCGGCCTGCTTGGCCAGCTGCAGGGCGATGTTCGTGGCCCAGTCGCCGTGGTCCCGGTTCTTGGGCCTCTCCACGCGCACGTCAGCCGGAATGGCTGATTCCGCAAGGGCAATATCGCCGGCAGCGACGGCGTCTTTGAGGCAGGCGGATATGGCGAGGGAAAGTTCTTCGGGAGTCACCCCTCTAGCCTACCGGGGGCCGGTGACAGCAAAGAATTCGAAGCGTCGTCCCCGCCGCCCCGGTGGAACGGGCCCGGGACGGGGCGGGCTCCTTCCGGGGCTGCTGAAGCTGCCTGGCTGGGCTCCGCGGCAGGGCCGTGGCGCCGGTTTTCCCTTGCGGGCCACCTTCCTGCTAAGCTCTAGGACGTCCCGCCGGGAACGGCAGGATATCCGGATTGCCCTCGTAGCTCAGGGGATAGAGCGTCTGCCTCCGGAGCAGAAGGCCGTAGGTTCGAATCCTACCGAGGGCACAGAGAAAACCCCGCCGCTTCAGTGAAGCGGCGGGGTTTTTCGTTTCCGCCGGTCAGTCCTGGAAGCGTAACGCCGCCTCGTCCAGGGTGGCGAGCGTCAGCACTGCTTCCTCCACGGTTTCGTGGTCCTCCAGTTCCCGCTCGATCCGGCGCAGGACCACCGCCACTTCGTGCTCCGGGTGGTCCCCCTGCAGGTCCACTGCGGCAACGAGGTACAGTTTCCGCGGCCCAACAAATTCCAGGTGCAGGTACGTCAGCCGGGCGATCTCCGGGTGCTCCAGCACGCGCCGGGCCATGGACCGTTCGATGTCCGGCGTGACGCCCTGGCCCACCAGGAAGCGCCGGTTGCGGTCAATCAGGACGACGGCGACGACGGCCAGCAGCACGCCCACCGCGATGGATCCGATGGCGTCGGGCAGCGGCGATCCGGTGACCTGGTGCAGGAACACGCCCAGGAAGGCCACGACCAGCCCAATCAAGGCGGCGGCGTCCTCGGCGAAGACAGCGCGAAGGGTGGGATCGGAGCTGATGAGGACCTGCTCAAGGGTGTGCCGGTCCAGTTCATGGGCGGCCTTGCGGGTCTGCCGGAATGCCTGGACGAAGGAGATCCCCTCGAAGACGAACGCCACGGCCAGGACGATGTAGGCAATCGCGAAGTCGGCCGCGGGCTCCGGTTCAATAATCTGCTGGACGCCGTGCATGATCGACACCACGGCACCGGCGGTGAAGAGTCCGAACGCGGCGAACATGGACCATACGTAGGCTTCCCGGCCGTAGCCCATCGGGTGGCTCTTGTCGCGCGGGCGGGCAGACCGGCGTTCGGCGAAGAACAGGAACACCTGGTTTCCGGTGTCGGCCCACGAATGCGCGGCTTCGGCGGCCATGGAAGCCGAGCCCGACAGGACGGCGGCCACCGTTTTGGCCGCCGCCACGAGGGTGTTGGCCGCGAAGGCAACGATGACCGTCAGCAGGGTGGAGCTGGGCTTGGTGCGTTTTTCGGTTTCCGGCATGCGCCTACCGTACCCACGTCAACCCGCTGCAGAGGCGCCGGTGGCGGCAAAATCCGGGTGTCGGCGTCCCGCCGATTGTCGGTGGCTCCTCGTAGCCTGAAAACACCTAGCTGAGGGAGTACACCATGCACAGTCAGTTCTGTTCGATCGTTCCGCCCTACCTGCTGCGGCGGCTCGCGCAGCAGGATGCGCCCGGATACTCGTCCGCGGCCAGCGCCGCCAGGAAAGCGCTGGGCCACGTGGAGTCATTCCAGTCTGCACGGGCACAGGCAACACCGGCGCTCACGCCCGGCGTACGGCCAGTCAAGCCGGGCCCGGCCAACCGGACCATCTACGATGCTGCCGGCGGGGAGTCGCTTCCGGGCCGGCAGGTCCGCGGCGAAGGCGGACCCGCCACCGGGGACGCAGCTGCCGACGAAGCCTACGACGCACTGGGGCACACGCACCGTCTTTACGCCGACGCCTTCGGCCGCGACTCCGTTGACGGCAGCGGGTTGAGGCTGGACGCCACCGTGCACTTTGGGAAGCTCTACGACAACGCCTTCTGGAATGGAAGCCAGATGGTGTTCGGTGACGGCGACGGTGAAGTCTTCGAACGGTTCACCAGGAGCGTCAGCGTCATCGGCCACGAACTGGCGCACGGCGTGACCCAGTACTCGGCGGGGCTTGCCTACCGGAACCAGGCAGGTGCCCTGAACGAATCGATGTCCGACGTCTTCGGCGCGCTGGTTGAGCAGTACGTGAAGAACCAAACCTCGGCGGAGGCAACCTGGCTGATCGGCGAGGGACTCTTCACGCCCACTGTCCAGGGCGTGGCCCTTCGGTCCATGAAGGAACCGGGAACGGCATACGACGACGACGTGCTGGGCAAGGACCCGCAGCCGGACTCCATGGACACGTACGTCCGGACCAGCGCGGACAACGGCGGGGTCCACATCAACTCCGGCATCCCCAACCGTGCCTTCTACCTTGTCGCGGAGGCTGTGGGCGGATATGCCTGGGACACGCCCGGCCGCATCTGGTACGAAACGCTCACCAACGGCTCACTGCCGCCCGCTGCAACGTTCGCCGTCTTCGCCCGGGCCACTGCGCGGGCTGCCACGGACCTTTTCGGCGCAGGCTCCACGGAGCATGACGCCGTGGTCCGTGCGTGGGAAACTGTGAAGGTCAAGGTTTAACCGCTGCCCCGGCCGCCTGAATACCGGCCGCCCGGGCCAAAGGAAGCCCGGAGTAAGAGCCATGAAAATCAAGGTGGAGCGCACCGGCGGTATGGCGGCAGTCACCCGGGTATGGACGGTGGACGCCCGGTCGGACAGTGACCTCAACCAGTGGCAGCCCATCGTCGAGGCCTGCCCGTGGGATGCGGTTCCCAGCACCCCGCGGGCAGCAGCCGCCGCCTTCGAGGCGCCGCAGCCGGACAGGTTCATGTACTCGATCACTGCCGGGCAGCGCCGGGCCGCACTGCCCGAGCACGCCCTCACGGGGCCGTGGCGGATCCTGGTGGATACTGCCCGCGCTGCCGCTGAGGAGTCCGGCCCAGGTTCCGCCTGAGCCCTGTGGCCGTTCCCGGCGGCAGTAGACTGTCTGCAGCCATGACTTTTCATATTTCCTATCCCGCCGAGCTGCCTGTTTCCGAGCGCCGCGAGGACCTGATGGCCGCGATCGCCGCCAACCAGGTGACCATCATCGCCGGGGAAACCGGCTCCGGGAAGACCACCCAGATCCCCAAGATGTGCCTGGAGCTGGGCCTCGGCGACAAAGGCCTGATTGGCCACACCCAGCCCCGGCGGCTTGCGGCCCGCACCGTGGCCGAGCGCATCGCGGAAGAACTCGGCGTGGAGATCGGCCAGGAGGTTGGCTTCCAGGTCCGCTTCACGGGCGAGGTCAGCAAGGCAACCAAGGTCAAGCTGATGACGGACGGGATCCTGCTCGCCGAGATCCAGCGGGACAAGCTGCTGCGCAAATACAGCACCATCATCATTGACGAGGCCCACGAACGCAGCCTCAACATCGACTTCATCCTGGGCTACCTGAAACGGGTCCTGCCGCAGCGGCCGGACCTGAAAGTCATCATCACCTCGGCCACCATCGATCCCGAGCGGTTCGCCAACCACTTCGGCACCCCGGACAACCCGGCGCCCATTATCGAGGTGTCGGGCCGGACCTACCCCGTGGAAATCCGCTACCGCCCGCTGTCGCAGCCGAAGGCCGACGATGACGACGCCTCGGACGATGAACTCGAGGAGGACCGGGATCCGCTCGACGCGGTCTGCGATGCCGTGGACGAACTCGCCGCGGAGGCTCCCGGCGACATCCTGGTCTTCTTCTCCGGCGAACGCGAAATCCGCGATGCCGCGGAGGCACTGCAGGCCCGTGTCCAGTCCAACCGCAGGCTGGCCAACACAGAGATCCTCCCCCTGTTTGCCCGGCTGAGCCTGCAGGAGCAGCACAAGGTGTTCCATCCGGGCAGCAAACGCCGCATCGTGCTGGCCACCAACGTGGCGGAAACATCGCTGACCGTGCCGGGCATCAAGTATGTGATCGATACCGGAACGGCGCGCATTTCCCGCTACTCGCACCGCACCAAGGTCCAGCGCCTGCCCATCGAGCGGGTCTCGCAGGCTTCGGCCAACCAGCGCTCCGGCCGCTGCGGCCGGGTGTCCGACGGCATCGCGATCCGCCTGTACTCGGAAGAGGACTTCGAGTCCCGGCCCCGGTTCACCGATCCCGAAATCCTCCGCACCAACCTCGCGGCCGTCATCCTGCAGATGACGGCCATGGGCGTGGCAAGGGGTCCGAAGGATGTCGAGGAGTTCCCCTTCGTGGAGCCCCCGGAAACACGGGCCATCAACGACGGCGTCACCCTCCTCCGCGAGCTCGGCGCCCTGGCTCCCGCACGCCCCCAGCAGGGCAAGGCCGGCGCCGCCGCCGGCAACGGCCGGGGCCAGTCCCAGGGCGGCGGCCTCACCGCCGTCGGACAAAAACTCGCACAGCTGCCTGTTGATCCGCGCCTGGGCCGGATGATCGTGGAGGCCGGAAAACGCGGCTGTGTCCGGGAGGTCATGATCCTTGCCGCCGCGCTCACCATCCAGGACCCGCGGGAAAGGCCCACCGACAAGCAGCAGCTGGCCGCGGAAAAGCACAACCGCTTCCGGGACGAGAACTCGGACTTCACCGGCTTCCTGAACCTTTGGAACTACCTGCAGGAGAAGCAGCAGGAGCTGTCGTCGTCGGCCTTCCGCCGGCTGTGCCGCGCCGAATTCATCAACTACCTGCGTGTCCGGGAATGGCAGGACCTCTTCACCCAGCTGCGCCAGCTCGCCCGGCCGCTGGGCATCACCCTGGACAACAAGCGCCTGGCGGACCCCGTGGGCAACCACGACGGGATCCACATCAGCCTCCTCGCCGGGCTGCTGAGCCACATCGGCATCCTGGACGAGCGCAAGCGCGAATACGCCGGCGCCCGGGGCAGCCGCTTCGCGATCTTCCCCGGATCGGCACTGTTCAAGAAGTCCCCCACGTTTGTCATGGCAGCCGAGCTGGTGGAGACCAGCCGGCTGTGGGCACGGGTGGCCGCCAAATTCGATCCGGTATGGGCTGAACAGGTGGCCCCGGACCTGGTGAAGCGCAGCTACAGCGAACCCCACTGGTCCACCAAGCAGGGCGCCGTCATGGCCTATGAAAAGGTCACTCTCTACGGTGTTCCGATCATCGCCCAGCGGCGGATCAATTACGGCCGGGTGGATCCCGTGGTTGCCCGGGAACTGTTCATCCGGCATGCCCTGGTGGAAGGCGACTGGCGCACCCACCACAAGTTCTTCCACCGCAACCGCGCCCTCCTGCATGAGGTGGAGGAACTCGAGGCCCGGATGCGCCGCCGCGACCTGCTGGTGGACGACGAGACGCTGTTCGAGTTCTATGACGCCAGGATCGGCCCCGAGGTGGTGTCCGAGCGGCACTTCGACAAATGGTGGAAGGAAGCGCGCCGGGAGAACCCGGACCTGCTGGACTACGACAAATCGCTGCTCCTCAGTGACGACGCCGACGAACTGGACGACTCCGCGTACCCGAAGACGTGGCTGCACAAGGGTTTTGAACTACCGCTGGCGTATGAATTCCATCCGGTGGCGCCCGGATCCACGCCGGACCCCTCCGACGGCGTCACGGCCGAGGTGCCGGTGCTGTTCCTCAACCAGCTCGACGACGCCCCGTTCCGCTGGTTGATTCCGGGGCAGCGCGCTGAGCTGGTGACCGCCCTGATCAAGTCGCTGCCCAAGCAGATCCGGAAGAATTTCGTCCCGGCGCCCGATGTTGCCCGCCAGGCGGTAGCCGTCCTCGAGGCGGACTTCGACCCGGAAAAGGATGAGCTGGAGCCGTCGCTGGAACTGGCGCTGCGGCGGATCCGGGGCGCGGTCATCCCGCCCGGGTCCTGGAACTGGGACGCTGTCCCCCCGCACCTGCGCATGAGCTTCAAGGTAGTGGACAGCAAGGGCAAGGTGCTGGGCGAAGGCAAGGACCTTGCAGAGCTCCAGGAGCGTCTTGCCCCTGCCACCCGGCGTGCCATCGCCGAATCCCTCGGCGCCACCCCCGCCACGGCCGCGCCGGGCAAGGCCGGCAGGGCGCCGGGCGGGAACGGCAAAGCGCCCGACGGCGGGCGGCAGCAGGGGCAACAGGCCGCCACGGTCCCGGGCAGCCGGGCGGCGGCCGGGTTCGTGGAGCAGGAGGGCCTGACGGAATGGAGCTTCGGCACCATCGAGCGCCAGGTCAGCAGCATGGTCAAAGGCCACACGGTCACCGGCTATCCCGCGCTGGTGGACCAGGGCACCTCCGTGGCCCTGCGCGTATTCCAAAGCCCGGAGGAGCAACAGGACGCCATGCGCGGCGGGGTTATCCGGCTGCTGGCCCTGCGCGTGCCGGCACCGGACCGCTACGTCCTGGAGCACCTGAGCAACACGGAGAAACTCACCTTCAGCCAAAACCCCCACGGGTCGGTGTCCGCACTCATTGCCGACTGTGCCCTGGCCGCCATCGACAAGCTCACGCCCGCGGACCTTCCGTGGGACCGCCAGGCCTTCGATGCCCTTTATGAGGTGGTCCGTGCTGAGCTGATCGATACCGTCTTCTCCGTCACGGCCACCGTTGAGCGCATCCTCGCCAGTACCCGGCGGATCGAGAAGCAGCTCAAGGGGACCACCAGCCTGGCCCTGATCAGTGCCCTGAACGACATCAAGAGCCAGCTCGGACAACTGGTGTATCCGGGGTTTGTGGCACGCACGGGCTACGCCCAGCTCAGCCAGCTGCCCAGGTATCTGGCGGCCATCGAGAAACGGCTTGAACGCCTGCCCGGGAACGTCCAGCGGGATGCCCTGAACATGGCCATGGTCCAGCGGCTTGAGGACGACTACGACGATGCCGTCTCGGCGTTGCAGCCGGGGCGACGTGCCGGCCGGGAGTTAACCCAGGTGCGCTGGATGATCGAGGAACTCCGGGTCAGCCTGTTCGCCGTCGAACTGGGAACCGCCTACTCCGTGTCTGAGAAACGCATCCGCACCGTACTCAACAAGGCACTCGCCCCCGCCTAGCAGCGGTCCCCAACGAGAGGAATCGAATGAAGCTCACGCTTGCCCACGGCCCGGCAGGGACAGAGATTGCGGGCCTGGGCCATGCCCAGCCCGAGCGCGTGATGGACAACCACGAACTCGAAGGGATGATGGACACCAGCGACGAGTGGATCCGCCAACGCACGGGCATCGTCACGCGGCGCATCATTGCCGACGGCGGGACGGTGGTGGACCTTGCCGTCCCGGCCGCGCGCATGGCATTGGCCGATGCCGGGGTTGCCGCTGCCGACATCGACCTCGTAGTGGTGGCCACCACCACGGCAGCAGAGCGCTCCCCCAACACCGCCGGCCGCGTCGCGGAGGCACTTGGCCTGGGCCGCGACAGCCGCGGTCCGGCAATCATGGACGTCAACACCGCCTGCTCCGGCTTCGAGTACGCACTGGGCGTGGCGGACCAGGCGATCCGCAGCGGAAGCGCCACCCACGCGATCGTCGTGGGGGCTGAAACCCTTTCCGCAGTGACGGACTGGACGGACCGCGCCACTGCAGTCCTGACCGCCGACGGTGCCGGCGCCGCCGTCGTCCGCCCCTCCGCCACACCCCGCATTGGCCCGGTGGTCTGGGGCTCGGAGGCAGGCATGGCCGACGCCGTCAAAATTTCCCCGCCCTCGGGCAGGTTCTCCCAAAACGGGCGCGAAGTCCTGCGGTGGGCCCTGACCAAGGCTCCTGAACGTGCCCGCGAGGTGGTGGCCCGCGCCGGCCTGACGCTGGACGACATCCAGGTCCTGGCCGCGCACCAGGCCAACCTCCGCATCATTGAGCCACTCGCCGATGCCTTGGGCATGACGGACAGGATCGTCATCACCGATGTCACCGAATCGGGGAACACGTCCGCCGCGAGCGTTCCGCTCGGCCTGAGCAAGTGGTGGCATGCCGGCACCATCCCGTCCGACGTTCCCGCCCTGCTGTTCGGTTTCGGCGGCGGTTTCACCTACGCCGGCATGGTGGCGATGACGCCCCGCCGGGACTGACGCGTCAACGCCCGCCGCTGCTGCGGCGGGCGTCTGCGTCGGCTAGGACGCGGGAACGAACTCCGCGTACCCGGCAGCGCGCAGGCCCTCGCGCAGTTTTTCCGCGTTGCCGTCCAGGACGGCCGGGTCCGGGTTCTGGTCGGCAGAGCCAAAGTCGAAGTCGGCCATGCTGCGGGACGGCCACACGTGGACGTGCAGGTGGTTGACTTCGTAGCCCGCCACGATCAGGCCGGCCCGCCGGGCACCGAAGATGTCCACCTGGACGGCGCCGATGCGGCGCGCCACTTCCATGACCTTGGCGAGGGTCTCCGGCCGGGCATCCGTCCAGCGGTCCACTTCCTCGGTGGGAACAACGAGGGTGTGCCCGTCGGCCAGGGGCCCGGTGGTCAGGAACGCCGAAACGTCGTCCTCGCGCCACACGAAGCGGCCGGGAATCTCGCCCTTCAGGATTTTCGTGAACAGGGTGCTCATGCGTCTGCCTCCTCGGCTGCTGCCTGCAGCGTGCTGGCGTCCAGCACGAACCGGTACTTTACGTCTCCAGCGACCATCCGGTCGTAGGCCTCATTCAGTGACCCTGCGGCCACGATCTCGATATCAGCCGCCACGCCGTGCTCGGCGCAGAAATCCAGCATCTCCTGTGTTTCGGCGATGCCGCCGATCAGCGATCCGGCATAGGCGATCCTGCGGCGGATGAGGGCACCCGGGTTGACCGGCGGCATGGCTTCTGACGGCAGCCCCAGCTGGAACAGTGCGCCGTCCACGCGCAGGGTGCGGAAGAAGGGGTTCAGGTCGTGCGGGGCCGCCACGGTGTCGATGATGAGGTCGATGGTGCGGTTCGCGGCAGCCATGGCCGCCTCATCGCGGGACAGGACCACCTCGTCGGCCCCCAGGTCCAGGGCCGCCGCAACCTTGGATTCGGACGTGGTGAACACCACCACCTTCGCGCCCATGGCCTTGGCCAGCTTGACGGCCATGTGGCCCAGCCCGCCCAGGCCCACCACGCCCACCACATCGCCCTCCCCGGCGTCGAAGTGCCGAAGCGGCGAATAGGTGGTGACGCCGGCACACAGCAGGGGCGCAGCGGCGGCCGGATCCAGCGACTCCGGGACCCGGAGGACATAGCGGCGGTCCACCACGATGGACGACGAATAACCGCCCTGGGTAATGGTGTCCCCGTTCCGCCGGTCCCTCGCGCCGTAGGTGCCGGTCATGCCTTGCTCGCAGTACTGCTCAAGGCCGTCCAGGCAGCTTTCACACTCGCGGCAGGAGTCCACCATGCAGCCGACGCCCACGCGGTCGCCCACCGCGAACTCGGTGACGTTGGCTCCTGTCCTGCTGACGGTTCCCACGATTTCGTGGCCGGGAACCAGCGGGTAGGCCTGGCCGCCCCACTCACCGCGGGTGGCGTGGACGTCGGAGTGGCAGAGCCCGCAGAAGTCGATGGCGATTTCAACATCGTCGGGTTTGGGGGCGCGGCGGGCCAGGGTGAGCGGTACCAGCCCGCTGTCGCCGGACGCAGCACCCCAGGCGGCGGCAAGCACGCCTTCGTCCGGCGCGGGCCGGGCGGGTGTGGGATCAGCGGCAGGAGCAATGGGTTTGGCAAGCGGCGGCGGTACGGGGCGTCCTGGTGTCATAGTGCGACGCTACCCCCGCGTCCCGCGGAGTTTCCAGCCGGCGCTGCGGCCTCCCCCGGTTCCGGACCTGTAGCCACTGGAAGGCCGGGACGGTTGGACCATTCCGAGAAGGAACCGGGATAGAGCGCGGCCTGGAAGCCGGCGAGTTCCAGTGCCGCCACCTCGTGAGCCGCGGTGACACCCGACCCGCAGTACACGGCAACGGGCTGCCCGGGTCGTGCACCCAGGGATTCGAACTTCCGGCGCAGCTCCGCGGGCGGCAGGAAGCGTCCGCCGCTGTCCACGTTTCCGGTGGTGGGGGCGCTGACGGCCCCGGGGATGTGGCCGGCGCGGGGGTCCACCGGCTCGACGTCGCCGCGGTACCTCTCCCCCGCCCTCGCGTCGAGCAGGAGGCCGGCATGCGGCCACTCTGCAGCGGCAGCGGCGTCGACCACGGCCAACCGCCCACTGCCCAGTTCCACGTCACCGGGGGCTGGGTTGACGCCACCCCGTTCCAGCGGCAGGCCGGCGGCACGCCAGGCGGCCAGGCCGCCGTCGAGCAGGCATGCCCCGCTGAGGCCGGCGTCGCGCAGCATCCACCACAGCCTCGCCGCCGCCATGTTGGCGTTGTCATCGTAGGCCACCACGACGTCGCCGTTCCTGATGCCCCACCGGCGGGCCGATTCCTGGAACTGTGCCGCGGGCGGCAGCGGGTGGCGGCCCCGGTCCGGGACCGTTGGATCCGAGAGCTCCGTGGCCAGGTCCACGAACACCGCGCCGGGCAGGTGCCCCGCAAGGTAGTGTTCGTGGCCGTGCGGGTCCCCCAGCACCCAGCGCACATCCAGCAGCACGGTCCGGTGCCCGGCCGCGAGCCTGGCCTCCAGGTCAGTAACGTCCATCAGCGGCTTCATCGCTCCCCTTCCAGGTCCTTCAGCCAACGGCTCCTACTCTAGACGGGCCCGGGCCGCGGGTAGGCTGGATTGGTGACGATCAAGGGCAGCGCCGGGAACAACAGGGCGGACCGCGGGTGGGCCGACCAAGCCATCCGCACCATCAAGGCGGAAAACAACCGTTCTGCTGACACCCACCTCTACTCGGTGCCCCTGCCGGAGCACTGGGGCATCCGGCTGTACCTGAAAGACGAGTCGACGCACCGCTCCGGCAGCCTGAAGCACCGGCTGGCCAGGTCCCTGTTCCTGTTCGGACTGGTTAACGGGTGGATCGGCCGGGACACCACCATCGTCGAAGCCTCCAGCGGCAGCACGGCCGTGTCGGAGGCGTACTTCGCCCAACTGCTGGGGCTGCCCTTTGTCGCCGTGATGGCACGCACCACCAGTCCGGAGAAGATCGCCTTGATCGAGAAGTTCGGCGGCTCCTGCCTGCTGGTGGAAAACGCCTCGGACGTCTACGCCGTGGCCGAAGACGTCGCTGCCACGTGCAACGGGCACTATATGGACCAGTTCACCTACGCCGAACGGGCCACCGACTGGCGCGGCAACAACAACATCGCCGAATCCATCTTCGGCCAGCTCAGCCTGGAACAGCACCCCGTGCCGGACTGGATCGTGGTGGGCGCCGGCACCGGCGGGACCAGCGCCACCATCGGCCGCTACCTGCGCTACCACAGCCATCCCACCAGGTTGCTGGTGGTGGACCCGGAGAATTCAGCGTTCTACCCGGGCTGGCTGGGCGAATCCGGGGGCCGGCCCACGGGCCGCCCGTCCCGGATCGAGGGCATTGGGCGGGCACGGATGGAGCCGAGCTTCATTCCCACGGTGATCGACCGGATGGTCCAGGTGCCGGATGCGGCGTCCGTAGCTGCCATGCGGCATCTGGACGCTTTCGCGGGTCTGCATGCCGGCCCTTCCACCGGCACCAACCTCTGGGGTGTCTGGCAGACGATTGCCGCGATGGTGTCGGACGGCAGCCGGGGCAGCGTCGTTTCGCTGATGTGCGACGGCGGCGAACGGTACGCGGGGAACTACTGGAACCAGGAGTGGCTGGCTTCCCAGGGGCTGGATCCGGCGCCATACCAGGCAGTGATCTCCCGCTTCCTGGACACCGGCGAATGGACCGGGGCGGCAGGCTAGGCCCGGAGGTCCGGCCTAGACCTCCACCGATTCCCGGGGAGCCAGGTGCCGGTACTCGGTGCCGTAGGTGGCACCGATCCGTTTGACGTGCCCTTCCACGATGCCCAGGCCGTTGTCATTGAGCAGGCCGTCGTGGATCTGGAAAGCGCGGGGCGCCCGGACGCCGATCACGAAGTCGACCACCTCGGCGGACTTGCTCCACGGCGCGTGCAGCGGCACCAGGAGCGTCTGGACCTCGATGCCATCAGGAATGATGAACGAATCCCCGGGGTGGTACACGTTCCCGTCCACCAGGAATCCGATGTTGGCCACCACCGGGATCTGGGGATGGATCAGCGCGTGCTGCCCGCCGAAGCTGCGGATGTCGAAGCCCGCGGCCTGGAAGGCCTGGCCGGGTTCCACGGTGTGGATCCGGCCGGCAGCATCCGGAGCTTCCGCCCGCAACTGGGCGGCCACGCCCGCCGGAGCATGGAGTTCCAGGTCGTGGTTGTTGTCGAGGGCGTCCACCACGGCCGTGGTATCGAGGTGGTCGGGGTGTTCGTGGGTCACCAGGACAGCCTGCGCCCCGGCCAGTGCCTCTGCTGATTCGGAGAACGTGCCGGGATCAAGGACCAGGACCCCGCCTTCCTTCTCGAGCCGGACACAGGCATGGGTGTATTTGGTCAGCTTCATAGCGCCAGCCTAGGGTCCGCCCGGGAACGCTGTCCACGACGCTCCGGCTGGTAATCTTGATGTTTGCCCCCCACGGAAGCGAGTTCGTCCATGCCGATCGGCGTCAAGGCTGATTCCGCCGTCCCGTCCCCGGCAGGTGGCGGCAAGGAACAGCGCGTTACCAAGCAGCGCAAGGCCGTCAGTGCGGCCCTGGACGATCTTGACGACTTTGTCAGCACGCAGGAGCTGTACCGGATCCTGCAGAACCAAGGTGTCTCCGTTTCGCTGGCTACGGCGTACCGGATCCTGCAGTCACTCGCCGATGAAGGCCTGGTGGACGTGCTGCGCAACGGCGACGGCGAGGCGGTGTACCGCCGCTGCGCCGTAACGGCGCACCACCATCACCTGCTGTGCAGGAACTGCGGGAAAGCGGTGGAGGTGGAGGCCCCCGCCGTCGAAACGTGGGCCGTGCGCACGGCCGCGGAGCACGGGTTCACCGAGGTGGACCACACGGTGGAAATTTTTGGCCTGTGCCCGGACTGCACTGCCCTTAAGGCTGCCGGGAAGCTGTAAGCACGCGGCCATTGATTCCCCGCGAGGCCCGCACGGATCCGATGATGCGGCACACCACGTAGATCAGGAACGACAACGTGGTGACGTAGGGGCTGATCGGGATCCGTCCGCCCAGGGCCAGGAGGATTCCACCCACGGTCGCAGCGACCGCGAAGACGATGCTCAACACCACTGCCGCCACCGGCGAGGACGTGACCCGCAGCGCCGCCGCCGCGGGGGTGATCAGCAGTGCCAGCACCAGCAGGGCGCCGACCACCTGGATGGACAGCGCCACGCTGACGCCCAGGACAATCATGAAGACCACCGCGAGGGTGCGGACGGGAACGCCGCGTGCCTCGGCAAGCTCAGGGTCAACGCTGGCGAAGTTGAGCGGCCGCCAGATGGCCAGCAGGACCAGCACCACCACGACGGCGGTCCCGGCCAGCGCCTGCAGCTGGACGGTGTCCACGGAGACGATTTGACCGGTCAGTAATCCGAACTTGTTGGCCGCCCGGCCCTGGTACAGCGACAGGAACAGGATGCCGAGCCCCAGGCCGAACGGCATGATCACCCCAATGATGGAGTTCTTGTCCCTTGCGCGGACGCCCATCAGGCCGAGCAGCAGGGCCGCCGCCACGGAGCCGATGAGCGAGCCGAACACCACATCCGCGCCGACCAGCAGGGCAAAGGCGGCACCCGCGAAGGAGAGCTCCGAAATGCCGTGGACGGCGAAGGCCAGGTCGCGCTTCATGACAAAGGTGCCAACCAGTCCCCCGAGGAGCCCCAGGATGGCGCCGGCCCAAATGGAGTTCTGGACCAGGACCAGCAGCTCGCCGTAGTTGTCGAAGTTGAAGATGGCACCCAGGATGCTGTCTGCGTCCACTACGCGGCCTCCCCTGCCAGCGCCTCGGCGTGGGAGTGGTGGTGCGTGGTGGCGTCGGGCAGGCCGACGACGACGATCCTGCCGTTGGCGTGGATCACCTCGACGTTGCTGCCGTAGAGGTCCGAGAGCACTTCCGTGGTCATGACCTCCTCCGGCGTCCCCACCCGGAAGCGGCCGCCGGCCAGGTACAGGACCCGGTCCACGTAGTCGATGACCGGGTTGATTTCGTGCGTGACGAAGACGACGGCGGTGTCGTGTTCGCGGCGCTGCTTGTCGATCAGGGCGCTGACCGCCTGCTGGTGGTGCAGGTCGAGTGACAGCAGCGGTTCATCGCAAAGCAGTACCTGGGGGTCTGTTGCCAGGGCCTGCGCCACGCGAAGCCGTTGCTGTTCCCCGCCGGAGAGCTGGCCCACCGGCACCTTGGCGTAGTCGGAGGCTCCTACCAGCTCCAGCAGCTGGTCCACGCGCCTGTTGGTCTTGCCCGTGGACAGCCGGACGCCCCAGCGGTGGCCGTCCACGCCCAGGGCCACCAGGTCGCGCGCCCGCATAGGCGTGTCCGGCGGAAAGGACTTTTGTTGCGGGATGTAGCCAATCAGGCTGCTGCCGCGTTCCACGGGGCGGTCCCCCAGCATTGCCTCGCCGGCCTGCAGCTTTTGCAGGCCGAGCAGGACTTTCAGGAAGCTGGTCTTGCCGCTGCCGTTGGGACCCAGCACGGCGAAGAACTCGCCGGGCTTGATGTCCAGGTCCAGGTCCTCCCACAGCGTGCGCTGGCCGAACTTAAGGCGGGCCCCTCTGAGGCTGACGACGGATTTCACCTGTTTGTCTCCAGAACCTTGCCGATGTTGTTCACATTGTCCGTCATCCACTGCAGGTAGGTCTTGCCTTCGGGCAGGGTTTCGGTGAAGTCGAGCACGGGGACCCCGGCGGTTTGCGCTGCCTTCTTCAGGGCTTCCGTCTGCGGACCTTCCGTCTGCTCGTTGTACGCCAGCAGGCGGACGGCCCGGGAACCGGACAGGTCCGTGGCTTCCTTCAGTGCGGCGGGCGGTACGTCGCTGCCTTCTTCGATGGCTGCGGTGTATTCCCGGGGGGTGGCGTTGACCAGGCCGGCATCCTCAAGCAGGTACAGCGGAACCGGCTCCGTCACCGCAACCTTGCCGCCGGCCGCCGGGCCTTTCAAGGCATCCAGCCGGGCGTGGAGATCCGAGAGGGAGGACTTGAAGGCAGCGGCGTTGGCGGTGAAGGTGGAGGCCGAGGCGGGGTCCAGGGCGGCAAGCTTGTCAGCAATGCCGTCCGCTACGCGCTCCATGGCAGGCAGGCTGTACCAGACGTGCTCGTTGAGCGCGCCGTGGTCGTGGGTGTCTGCGTCCGCCGAAGCCTGCTCCGTGGGTTCGCCGGCGGCGTGTGTTTCCTCCGGGTGGGCAAGGCCGGAGATTTCGACGGCGGTCAGCACCGAGGCGCCGTCGGGCTTGCTGCCCTCCACGAGCGTGTGGATGAAGTCGTCGTAGCCGCCGCCGTTGTCAATCACCAGCCGCGCCTTGGAAACGGCCAGCCTGTCCTGGGCCGTCGCCTCATAGGAGTGCGGGTCCTGGCCGGCGTTGTTGATGATGGAGGTGACGTTGACCTTGTCCCCGCCGATGGTCCGGGCAATGTCACCGTAGACGTTCGTCGACGCCACGACGTTGATGCCCTGCCCCTGCGCAGGGGCCTGCGACTGCTGGGGGCTGCACCCGGTGAGCAGCAGGCCAAGGCCGGCAAGGGCGGCAAGGAAGGGGCGGGCAGCGGTTCGGCGCACGAATAACCTCGGTTCACGCAGATGGGGAGGACAACATGGCAAGCCTATACCTAAATGCGAATGATTCCTATTTAGGTGCTTCTGCGCGCCCGGAGGCTGCTTGAGCGGGCACCCGTTCCCGCGGAACGGGTGCCTGCCGGAGTCAGCTGCCGTTCGGCTGCCCCAGGCGGCGGATTCCGGTTGCCTGGGTGGCGTCGCGGATTTCACCGACCAGCTGTTCAATAACGTCTTCAAGGAAGAGGACGCCGCGGGTATTCCCGTCCGGGCCGATCACGCGCGCCAAGTGGGATCCCGTGCGCTGCATGACGGACATCGCCTTTTCGATCTCGTCCCCCAGGGCCAGGTTGGCGAGGGAGCGGATGCGGCTCTCGGCAATCGGCAGCCCGTAGGCGGACTCCGGAATGGAGAGCACGTCCTTGACATGCAGGTAGCCGTAGAGCAAGTCATCGTCATCAAGCATGGGGAACCGGGAGAACCCGGTCCGGCTGACGGCTTTTTCAAACTCCACCGGCGTGGTGGACGCCGGCAGCATGACGAGCTTGTCCAGCGGCACCATGATGTCCTCCGCCGTATGCTCCGAGAATTCCAGGGCACCGGTGATCAGCCCGGCGTCGTCGTCCACCAGGCCGTGCCGGGTGGACTCCTGCACGATTGACTGCACTTCCTCCAGGGTGAAGGAGGATGTCACCTCGTCCTTGGGCTCGATCCGCATCGCTTTGAGGATGTGATTCGCCGACCAGTTCAGGACGGAGATCACGGGGTGGACCAGCCGCGAAACGAACAGCAGGGGCGGGGCCAGAAACAGCGCGGCCTTGTCCGCGACGGACACCGAGATGTTCTTGGGCACCATTTCGCCGAAGGTGACATGCAGGAAGGTCACGAGCATCAGCGCCACCGCGAACGCGGCGACGTCAGCCACCTCCGCAGGCAGGCCGACCGTCTCGATCGGGACCGCGAGCAGATGGTGGATCGCAGGTTCGGCCACCAGCAGGATCAGCAGGGAACAGACGGTGATCCCCAGCTGCGCACAGGCGAGCATCAACGAGACGTTTTCCATGGCGCGCAGGGTGGTCTGCGCGCGTTTCGACCCGGAGTCGGCGAGCGGTTCGATCTGGCTCCGGCGCGCTGACATGATGGCGAACTCGGCGGCCACGAAGAAGGCGTTGCCCAGCAGGAGGACGCCGAGCCACAGTATTCCGGCCCAGTCGCTCATGGCGTCCTCCTGTCAGGGACGTCCTGCGTCGGCGTTTCCTTTGCCGGCCGGAAGCAGATGCGGTCGATCCTGCGTCCGTCCATCCTGGTCACGCTCAGCGTTCCGCCGTTCACGGGGACGGTGTCGCCGACGGCCGCGATCCTGCCGAGCTGGCTCATGACGTAACCGCCCACAGTTTCGTAGGCAGCTTCGTCGGGAACGCTGAGGCCCGGGATTTGTTCGGAGAGCTCGTCGGGCCGGAGGAGGCCCGGGAAGTACCAGTCGCCGGAGGCGCTTTGCAGCAGGCCGGGGCGGACCTTGTCGTGTTCGTCAGCCACTTCGCCCACGATTTCCTCCACGAGGTCCTCGAGGGTGGCGATGCCGGCTGTTCCGCCGTATTCATCCAGCACTACTGCCAGCTGGAGGTTTCCCTCCCGGAGTTCGGCGAGCAGGGCATCGAGATGGATGGTCTCGGGCACGCGCAGGACTTCGGTCATGATCGCGCCTGCTTCGAGGTTCTGCCGTCGCTCCCATGGAACCGCGACGGCCTTCTTGACGTGCACCAGGCCGCGGATGTCATCTGCCGAGTCGCCGATCACCGGGAACCGCGAGTAACCGGTGCGGCGGGCGGCGTCCACGACGTCCGAGACCGGCTGGTCGGCGTCGATCGTTTCGAGCCGGATCCGCGGGGTCATGACGTCGGCCGCGGTCCGGGTGGAGAAGTTCAACGTGCGGGCGATGAAGTTGGCTGTGCCGGCGTCGAGGGTTCCCATCGCTGCGGACCTGCGGACCAGGGAGGCGAGTTCGGCAGGCGTACGCGCCCCGGAGATCTCTTCCTTGGCTTCGAGGCCGAAGACGTGCAGGACCTTGTTGGAGAATCCGTTGAGGACCAGGATGGCCGGCCTGAAAACAGCAGTGAAGACCAGCTGCGGCCTCGCCAGGGCACGGCCAACCGGGAACGCCAGCGCGATCGCCATGTTCTTGGGGACCAGCTCACCGAGGAGCATCGAAAGCAGGGTTGCCAGCACCATCGCCAGGACGAGCGCCACAGACTGCACCGCCACGCCCGGAAGTCCGACGGCGGTCAGGGGGCCTTCGAGCAGGCGGCCCACCGAGGGTTCCATGACGTAGCCGGTGAGCAGGGTGGTCAGGGTAATTCCCAGCTGGCAGCTGGACAGTTGGGTTGACAGAGATTTGAGGCAGGTGAGCAGCGCAACGGCGCCGGTGTCGCCGTCGTCAATTGCCCGCTGGACCGTGGGCTGGTCCAGCGCGATCAGGGAGAACTCGACGGCAACAAAAAATCCGGTGCCGGCGATCAGCAGCAGGCCTGCTGCGAGGAGGAGCCACTCCATTCAGCATCCCGCCCGGGGTACTGCATATGAGCGGGGAGCGGTGCCCCGGGAAGTCGAACAGCTGTTTCGTCCCGGCGGAGGATGGTCGGCTGAAACCGCTGACCGTTCCGTGCGGTGCGCGGCGTGCTCCGCCGTTGGCTGGTGATGGGCGCGTTGTCGGGGTTTGCCGGCTCTGGGGGCGGACTGCGCGGTACTTCGCTTGGAGTTCCGCTGACAGCGCCCAGGCCGGCACCTAGATTTACTGTCCATAAGAATTTCAGTCTACAGGAGCGGCCCCTGACCGGCCGCGGGGCAGCCGGTCCCGCACGCCGCATTGCCGCAGGCCGGAGCGCCCGGAGGGTCCGCCCCGCCGGACCCTTTCGGACCGCGGAAGGATGCCATTTTTGGGCCCGTGTTCGTCACTTCATGATTTGGGTCACCCTTATTGGCAGTTAACAGGAGATGCTCACTAGACTTGCAAAGGTCCGGGTTCAGAGGACGCGGAGAGTGGTTCGAACGTAGTGCTGAAGCACCGGGGGGCCAAAGAGAAATCAAACTCATGGAAGAGGCGTATTTCAAGTGCCAGAGCAGCCAAGCCACCGTCTACCCGAGGAATTTGGCGGAAACGAGTGGCTCGTTGACGAACTGTACGAGCAGTACCAGCAGGACAGGAACGCTGTGGACGCCAAGTGGTGGCCCCTGTTCGAATCCTTCGACTCAGGCAACGGTTCTTCTTCCAACGGAAATTCCGCCCACGCTCCCAACCCTCCCACCCGGGAACTGCCTGTTGTGAAAACGGCTCCGGCCGCTCCGGCACCGTCGCCGGCAGCTGCGCCTGCCACTCCCCCTGCCGCGCCCGCCGCCGCTGCCCCTGCCGCCCCCGCCGCGGCACCCGCACCCGTCAAGAAGGCCCCCGCCACGGAGGCGCGCGACGGCGGCAAGAAGACCGAAGCCGGCACCGGCTCGCAGCCCATCCCTGCCCAGCTGCCCAAGAACGTCAAGGCTCCCACGGCGCCGGAAGAAGACGTTGTCTCCGTCCTCCGCGGCCCGGCCAAGGCCATCGCCACCAACATGGTCACCAGCCTCGAGGTGCCCACCGCCACCAGCGTCCGCGCCATTCCGGCCAAGCTGCTCATCGACAACCGCGTGGTGATCAACTCCAACCTGGCCCGCGCACGCGGCGGCAAGGTCTCCTTCACCCACCTCATCGGCTACGCGGTCATCCGCGCGCTCTCCCAGTTCCCGTCCATGAACGTGTACTACGACGAAGTGGACGGCAAGCCGGTCGCGGTCCAGCCGGCGCACGTCAACTTCGGCATCGCCATCGACATGCCCAAGCCCGACGGCACCCGCCTGCTGATGGTTCCGAACATCAAGAAGGCCGAAACCCTCAACTTCGCCGAGTTCTGGCACACGTACGAGGACCTCATCAAGCGCGCCCGCAACGGCAAGCTGACGGCCGAGGACCACCAGGGCACCACCGTGTCCCTGACCAACCCCGGCGGCATCGGCACCGTGCACTCGGTTCCGCGCCTGTCCAAGGGCCAGGCGGCCATCATCGGCGTCGGCGCCCTCGACTACCCGGCGGAGTTCCAGGGCGCGAGCGAGAAGATCATCGCCCAGAACGCCATCAGCAAGGTCCTCACCCTGACCTCGACGTACGACCACCGCGTCATCCAGGGTGCCGGCAGCGGCGAGTTCCTCAAGCTCGTCCACCAGCTCCTGCTCGGTGCACAGAACTTCTACGACGAGATCTTCGAAGCGCTCCGCATCCCCTACGAGCCCGTCCGCTGGAGCCCCGACCTGCAGGTTGACCCGGCCGACGAGATCAACAAGGTGGCACGGATCCAGCAGCTGATCCACTCCTTCCGCGTGCGCGGGCACCTGATGGCGGACACCGATCCGCTGGAGTACGTCCAGCGCAAGCACCCTGACCTCGATGTCCTCACCTACGGCCTGACCCTGTGGGACCTGGACCGCGAATGGCCCACCGGCGGGTTCGGCGGCAAGCCGATGTTGAAGTTCCGCGACATCCTCGGCGTCCTGCGCGATGCCTACTGCCGCACCACCGGCATCGAGTACATGCACATCCAGGAGCCCGCCGAGCGCAAGTGGTTCCAGGACCAGCTGGAGCACCCGTACTCCAAGCCCAGCCGCGAAGAGCAGCTGCGGATCGTCTCCAAGCTGAACGCCGCCGAGGCCTTCGAGACGTTCCTGCAGACCAAGTTCGTGGGCCAGAAGCGTTTCTCCCTGGAAGGCGGCGAGTCGCTGATCCCGCTGCTGGACGCCATCATGTCCGACGCCGCCGACGACGGCCTCGACGAAGTTGCCATCGGCATGGCCCACCGCGGCCGGCTCAACGTGCTCACCAACATCGCCGGCAAGACCTACGCCCAGGTGTTCCGCGAATTTGAGGGCACCCAGGATCCCCGCTCCGTCCAGGGTTCCGGCGACGTCAAGTACCACCTCGGAACCGAGGGCACCTTCACTTCCGACAACGGCAAGGAAACCAAGGTCTACCTCGCGGCCAACCCGTCGCACCTGGAAGCCGTGGACTCCGTCCTCGAGGGCATCGTCCGCGCCAAGCAGGACCGCCTGGACCAGGGCGAAACGTTCCCCGTCCTGCCCATCATGGTGCACGGCGACGCCGCCTTCGCCGGCCAGGGCGTGGTTGCGGAAACCCTCAACCTGTCCCAGCTCCGCGGCTACCGGACCGGTGGAACCATCCACATCGTGGTCAACAACCAGGTGGGCTTCACCACGGCCCCCTCATCGTCGCGCTCGTCCACCTACTCCACGGACGTCGCCAAGATGATCCAGGCACCGGTGTTCCACGTGAACGGCGACGACCCCGAGGCGGTTGTGCGCATCGGCCAGCTTGCCTACGAGTTCCGCCAGCGCTTCCACAAGGACGTTGTCATCGATATGGTGTGCTACCGCCGCCGGGGCCACAACGAGGGCGACGACCCCTCAATGACCCAGCCGCTGATGTACAACCTGATCGAAGCCAAGCGCTCCGTCCGCAAGCTGTACACCGAGTCGCTCATCGGCCGCGGGGACATCACCGAGGAAGAAGCCGAGCAGCTGCTCCGCGACTACCAGGAACGGCTGGAGCGGGTCTTCGCCGAGACCCACGCCGCCCAGACCTCCCCCATCCCGATCGTGACCGCCGATTCCGCTGCCGTGTCCGACATCGAGCGGCCCATGGCCCAGCAGTCCGACTCCAACGCCAGTGCACCGGTCTCCACCGCCATCAGCGCCGAAACCCTGGCCCGCATTGGCAAGGCGCACGTCGAGGTACCCGAGGGCTTCACGGTCCACCCCAAGCTGAAGCAGCTGCTCGAGAAGCGCGAGCAGATGTCACGCGAGGGCGGCATCGACTGGGGCTTCGGCGAGATCGCAGCCTTCGGCTCCCTGATCATGGAAGGCGTGCCGGTACGCCTTGCCGGCCAGGACTCGCGCCGCGGCACCTTTGTGCAGCGCCACGCGGTGTTCCACGACCGTGCCAACGGCAAGGAATGGCTGCCGCTGGGCAACCTTTCCGATGACCAGGCCAAGCTGTGGATCTACGACTCCCTGCTGTCCGAGTACGCCGCCATGGGCTTCGAATACGGCTACTCGGTCGAGCGCCCGGACGCGCTGGTTCTGTGGGAGGCCCAGTTCGGAGACTTCGTCAACGGTGCCCAGACCATCATCGACGAATTCATCTCCTCCGCCGAGCAGAAGTGGGGCCAGCGCTCCTCGCTGGTGCTGATGCTCCCGCACGGCTACGAAGGCCAGGGACCGGACCACTCGTCCGCCCGGATCGAGCGCTTCCTGCAGCTGTGCGCGGAAGACAACATGATCGTGGCCAACCCGACCACGGCCGCCTCGCACTTCCACCTGCTGCGCCGCCAGGCGTACAACCGTCCGCGCAAGCCGCTGATCATCTTCACGCCCAAGCAGCTGCTGCGCCTGAAGGCTGCCGCGTCATCCGTCGAAGACTTCACCAACGGCACCTTCCGCCCTGTCATTGGTGAGCATGAGCAGCTCCCGGCCACCGCCGTCGAGCGCGTTCTCCTGGTCTCCGGCCGCCTGTACTACGATCTCCTGTCCACCCGGCAGAAGACCGGTGACAAGACCACCGCCATCATCCGCGTGGAGCAGCTTTACCCGCTGCCGCACGCGGAGATCGCGGCGGAGCTTGCCAAGTACCCGAACGCCGAAGTGGTCTGG
Source organism: Arthrobacter sp. NQ7 (assembly GCF_029581595.2). Lineage (NCBI taxonomy): Bacteria > Bacillati > Actinomycetota > Actinomycetes > Micrococcales > Micrococcaceae > Arthrobacter > Arthrobacter sp. NQ7. Next base: position 192,520 of record NZ_JARFXU020000002.1, read on the forward strand.
GCCCAGGACGAGCCCGCCAACCAGGGCCCGTGGCCGTTCATCGGCCTGCATCTGCCGGAGGTCCTTGACCGCCGCGTCCGCCTGGTATCGCGGCCGGCCTCCGCCTCCACTGCCGCCGGTTCCATGAAGCGGCACGCAGCGGAACAGGATGTCCTGCTGAAGCAGGCATTTGCGCGCAAGTAACCAGTAAGGCTGCCCGGCCGGACGTCGAAATCCCAGACTCCGGCCGGGCAGTTCTGTTTAATGGATGGACAGCGCCGTCCCGAACCTCCGCAGCTGCGGCGGCAACGGGCAGCGGCAGAAGTAAACCCCTAGCGGAGTAAAGAGGAACGCGTGGAAGACAGGAAGCTGCGGATAGCAGCTGTAGGAGACGAACTGCTGGCCGGACTGGGCGATCCCCGGGCACTTGGCTGGCTGGGCCGCGTCCTTGCCCGCACTCCCCAGGACGGCATGCTGCTGGAAAGCTACTCCCTCCCCTGCCCGCAGGAAGGCACCGAGGGGCTCGCCGCACGCTGGCTGGACGAGGCCGGCCGGCGTTTCAGCGGCCAGGCCGAGAACCGGCTGGTCATTGGCTTGTCGGGCCGGGACATTGAGTTCGGCCTTTCCACCGCCCGGAGCCGGCTCAACCTGGCCAACATCCTGGATTCGGCGTCCCAGAACCGGATCGAGGTCTTCGTCGTGGGACCGCCGCCCACCCTGGACCCGGCCCAAAACCGGCGGCTGGACCAACTGAATACCGCTTTCGCTGATGTGACGACACGCCGCAAGCACCTCTACGTGGACACGTTCTCGCCGCTGTTGAACCACGAACAGTGGCGCCAGGACCTCGCGGCCAATGGCGGCACTCCTGGCCAGGCGGGATACGGGCTCATGGCATGGCTGGTCCTGCACCGCGGCTGGTTCCAGTGGCTGGGGCTGGAAGCGCCACAATAACGGTCGCGATATATCTTGACCCCTCCGCCGGGCGGCATTACGTTGGTCCGGAGCGCGATATATCGGTTTGGAGGAAACGATGCCCGCCGGACAGTGGACTGTTACGGACCCGCAAACCATCGAGGTCGACGGCGTCACGTCCGTCAAGCTGGGCGCCGTCCGGGGAAGATTCGAAATTGTGCCGCACGGTGGGCCCTCGGTGCAGCTTGAGGTTTCCGAGGTCAAGGGCGACCCCGTGGCCGTTTCCCTCACCGGGGGCAGGCTGGAGATCAGGCACCAGCTGCACGGACCCCAGGGCTGGTTCAAAAACCTGATGGAAACGGTCAACCACACCAGCGACAATACGGCGGTCATCAGGATCTCCGTCCCGGCCGGCGTGGAGGTCGAAGCGGGCACGGTGAGCGGCGAGGGCCTGGTGTCCGGCCTGGCCGCGCACATCCGGCTTAATACGGTGTCAGGGTCGATCGAGGCGGCCGGCACGTCCGGGGAACTGCAGGTCAACACCGTCAGCGGCAGGGTATCGGTACGCGGCCACCGTGGCGTCCTGACGGCAAAGACGGTGTCCGGTGAGGTGACCGCCTCCGGCCACTTCACCAATGTCCGCGCCAACACCGTCAGCGGCCACCTCAGCTTCGAGCTGCTCGGTTTTACCAACGACTTCGGCTCCAACTCCGTCTCGGGCGACGTCACGGTCACGATGCCCCACGACGTCGGAGCCGACATCGTCGCGAAGTCCGCCGGCGGCGCTGTGATCCTGGACGGCCAACAGTTCCTCCTGGCCAACGGCAAGGTGGAAACCATTTCCGGCCCTGACACGCAGCTCATGCTGGTCAGGACAAACTCCGTGTCCGGCAGGACGTCCATTGTGCAAGCCCCTGCCGGCACCGCCGGAGACACGGCGGGCTGATGCCTGCGGTCTTTGCCCACGGCGCGTTGCGCCTCTACCTCCTTGCCCTGCTGGAAGGCGGCCCCAAACACGGTTACGAGCTCATCAAGGAGCTCAGGGACAGATTCCACGGCGCCTATTCGCCCAGCGCCGGAACGGTCTACCCACGGCTGGGAAAGCTTGAGGGCGAAGGCTTGGTGGCCATCGAATCCGCCGGGCGCCGCATCACCTACCGCCTCACCTCCGCTGGGCTTGCCGAACTGAAGAGGCACCGGAAGGACCTGGCAGCAGTGGAAGACGGCATCGCCGCCTCCGTGCACCAACTGGACGCCGAGCTGCTGCTCCAGCAGTTCCACGACCGGCTGCGCGCGGACCTGCGGCGCCATGCACAGCAGGGACCGCTCAACGCGGTATCGCTGGAAACCGTCAGGACCGTCCTGGACCAGGCCAGGACGGCCATCGACCGTGCGCTGGCGCCCTGACCTGCCCGCCCGGCAATCCTGCCGCAGGTCATCCACCTGTTCCCGGTTCGCGGGCCGCGACATCATGTGGGAGACTTGAGGGCAGCTCTTTTGAGTACCAACAGTAAGGAGGCCAGCTATGAGCAAGCGTGCACGCAAGCGTCGTGACCGTAAGCGTGGCGGCGCGAACCACGGGAAGCGCCCCAACACCTAGGCACATGCCAGGAACTGCGGTTCAAGGAAAGGACCCCGCAAGCCAACCGGCTTCCGGGGTCCTTTGCTGTCTGCAGTCCTGGCCTGGACAGGGCCTGGCCCTACGCCTCCACGGGACGGATGCCGTGGATCCGGTCCAGGATGGCGTTCTTCAAATTGTCCGGGGCAGATTCCTTGCAGGACCGCTTGACCATGTTGCGGATCACGCACTCGAGGTCGTACTGCTCCGTGCACTCCGGGCACTGATCAAGGTGGTTCTTGATTTCGGTGATGTCCTCACGGGTCAGTGCCCCGTCAAGGTACTCGTAGATGCGTTGCATCCGGGTGTCATCGCAGTCGCCCAATCCCTGGCAGTCGCTCATTTCCTGTTCTCCTGTGCTTTGCTTCCTGCCGCATCCGACGCATCCGCGGCCGTTTTGAATCCCCGCTCCGCGGCGTACTCCGCGAGCATGTCCCGCAACATTCGCCGGCCGCGGTGGAGCCGGGACATCACGGTGCCGATCGGCGTGTTCATGATGTCTGAGATTTCCTTGTAGGCGAACCCCTCCACGTCGGCGAAGTAGACCGCCAGGCGGAACTCCTCCGGAATGTCCTGCAGGGCACGCTTAACGTCCGAATCCGGAAGATGGTCGAGCGCCTCGGCCTCTGCCGAACGCAGCCCGCTTGACGTGTGCGACTCCGCCCGGGCCAGCTGCCAGTCCTCAATGCTGTCCGAGTTGGACTGCAGCGGTTCGCGCTGCCTCTTGCGGTAGAGGTTGATGTAGGTGTTGGTCAGGATCCGGTACAGCCAGGCTTTGAGGTTCGTCCCCGGCTTGTACTGGTGGAAGGCCGAAAAAGCCTTGGTGTAGGCCTCCTGCACCAGGTCCTCCGCGTCCGAGGGGTTCCGGGCCATGCGCATGGCAGCTGAATACAGCTGGTCCACGTACTGCATGGCGTCCCGCTCAAAACGCAGCCGGCGCTGCTCAACGGTTTCGGTGGAAATGTCGACAGTACCGTCGTCGGTCTCCGCTTCAGCGGCCGGCGAATCAGGGCTTGCCTGTCCGGCCGGCAGCGGCGCGGTACCCGTACCGCCGTTCAATTCGCCGGGGGAAGCCTCATACATGGCCGCAACGGCCGGATCCAGGGTGCTCATTGCCTTCAAGTCTACTGTCAGGCTTCCGCGCCGGGGCATGCCGTATTCCGGCGGTTCGGCGGCCAGCTTGTCCACTGCCACCGGCCCCGCCTGCCTGGTTCCGTCCAACACCTTCCCCAAGGGCCAACTCCGCTCTGTTTCAGGTGAATGATTGTCCGGGCCCTTGACGTGGACCCAGGGAGCATAACCGCCTCCCACGGGCAAATATTCCCCAAAAGTGCAAGACTAGGACCGACTCCGCCGCTTGCCGCGGTTCGTCCATCCAGGAGGAAATCCATGTCCTTTGTCCGCACGCTCGCCCGGCCCATGCTTGCCTCCAGTTTCGTCCTTGCCGGACTGGACAAGCTCAAGAACTCCGATGACACCGCCCAGCAGCTTTCCCCGCTGCTGCGCAAGGCCGCGGCCTCGCTGCCCTTCCAGGCGAACGAAAAGACGCTTGCCCGGGTGATCGGTGGAACGCAGGTGGGTGCCGGCGTCCTGTTCGGCCTTGGCAAGTTTTCCCGGCTCTCCGCAGGGCTGCTCACGGTGATCTCCTTCCTGAACACCTTTGTGGAGTGGCGCAGCGCGGACATCAGCAGCAAGGAAGGCCGGGACAACCGGCGGAACCAGCTGCTCAAGAACCTCTCGCTGAGCGGCGGCGCCCTGCTCGCATCCGTGGACACCGCCGGCAAGCCCGGCCTCGCCTGGCGTGCGGAACACCTGGCCGCGGATGCGCGCCGCAACGCCTCGCACCTGGCTGCCGACGCCCGCAGGACCACCACCAAGAAGCTGAACAAGGCGGACAAGGCCGTGCGCCGCGCCGCCAAGCACGCCACGGGAGCATAAGCACGAATGACCGCACCAGCCGCCACCCGTGACGGGGCCCCTGTCCAGCACTGGGCCGCACCTTTTGCCTCCCGGCCCGTCGATGCCACCGTCACGGTGCCCGGATCGAAGTCCCTGACCAACAGGTACCTGGTCCTGGCAGCCCTTGCGGACGGCCCGTCACGCCTGCGCGCGCCCCTGCATTCGAGGGACTCGGCACTGATGGTCGATGCACTCCGGCAGCTGGGTGCCACCATCACGGAGGTGCCCGGGGACGGCGCCTTCGGCCCGGACCTGGAAGTGGTGCCGCTGCCCGCGGCGGCGGCACCATCGGCCACCAGGATTGACTGCGGGCTCGCGGGCACCGTCATGCGGTTTGTCCCGCCGCTGGCTGCGCTGCGCAGCGGAACCAGCGTGTTCGACGGCGACCCGCACGCACGGAAGCGGCCCATGGGCACCATCATCGAGGCCCTGAAGGCGCTGGGTGTGGACGTTTCCGCGGAGGACGGCAGCGCGCCGTCGTCGCTCCCGTTCGTGGTGCAGGGCACCGGCGCCGTCCGCGGCGGCCACCTGGTGATCGATGCCAGCGCCTCCTCCCAGTTCGTTTCCGCCCTCCTGCTGGTGGGCGCCAGGTTCGACGAAGGCCTGCACCTGGAACACGTGGGGAAGCCCGTGCCCAGCCTTGACCACATCAACATGACCGTGGCCGTACTGCGGGGCGCAGGCGTGTCCGTGGACGACTCCGTCCCCAACCACTGGGTGGTGGCGCCGGGCCCGATCCGGGCCTTCGACCAGCGGATCGAACAGGACCTCTCCAATGCCGGGCCGTTCCTGGCAGCGGCCTTGGCCACGCGGGGCACGGTCCGGATCCCGAACTGGCCCACGGAAACCCAGCAGGTGGGCGACCTGTGGCGCAATATCCTGGCAAGCATGGGTGCCACGGTCACCCTGGAAGACGGCCTCCTCACCGTCACCGGCGGCCCGCAGGTCAAGGGGGGCGACTTCGCGGACACCAGCGAACTGGCCCCCACGGTGGCGGCGCTCTGTGCCCTGGCCACCGGCCCATCCCGGCTTACCGGGATCGCACACCTCCGCGGCCACGAAACGGACCGGCTTGCCGCTCTCGTGGCGGAAATCAACCGGCTCGGCGGTGACGCCGAGGAGACCGACGACGGACTGGTGATCCGCCCCGCACGGCTGCACGCCGGCGTCGTCCACAGCTATGCCGACCACCGCATGGCCACCGCGGGGGCAATCCTGGGACTGGCCGTGGAAGGCGTCCAGGTGGAGGACATCGCCACCACCGCCAAGACCATGCCCGATTTCCCGGAACTGTGGGCAGGCATGCTGGCGCAGCAGGCGTCCGAAGCCGGACCGGAAGGGCGCGGCAGTGGCGCGGAGAACTGATTCCTGGGACGAATCAGACGTTCGGATCCGCCCGAACAAGAAAGGCTCCCGGCCCCGCACCAAGGACCGGCCCAGCCATGACGACGCCGTCACCGGACGGATCATCACGGTGGACCGCGGCCGCTACACGGCGGTGGTGGACGAGGACTCGGAGAACGAGCGGGTCGTTGTCGCGGCCCGCGCCCGCGAGCTTCGCCGCTCACCGGTGGTTGCCGGTGATTTTGTTTCCCTGGTGGGTGACGTGTCCGGTGCCCCGGATACGCTGGCCCGCCTGGTGAAGATCCAGGACCGGCACACGCTCCTGCGCCGCAGCGCGGATGATACCGACCCCGTCGAGCGCGCGGTCGTGGCCAACGCCGACCAACTGGTGATTGTTGTGGCAGCCGCCAATCCGGAACCCCGCACTGGCTTCATCGACCGTGCCCTGGTGGCCGCCTACGACGCCGGGATCGAGCCGATCCTGCTGGTCACCAAGGCCGACGTCAAGGACCCCGCGGACCTGCTGTCCAACTACACCCACCTGGACTTCCCGGTGATCATCAGCCGGACGGCGGACGCCCGGGCCTCGGGAATCGATGCCCGCTCCGACGACGGCCTTTCGGCCCGGCTGGACAGCGCGGCGGTGGCTGCCCTCCGGGCCCACCTGGACGGCAAGGTCACCGTGATGCTCGGACACTCGGGCGTGGGCAAGTCCACCATGGTCAACGCCCTGACCGGCGCCGAGCGGGCCACCGGCGGAGTCAACGCCGTGACCGGGCGGGGCCGGCACACGTCGTCGTCCGCCCTGGCCCTGCGCCTGGCAGACGCACCGCCCGGCAGCTGGATCATCGACACCCCCGGCATCCGCTCCTTCGGCCTGGCCCACGTGGACCCTGACCGGATCCTGCGGTCCTTCCCGGACCTCTCCCCCGGCATCGACAACTGCGAGCGCGGCTGCAAGCACACGGCGACCGCCGTGAACTGCGGCCTCGATGACTGGGTGGGCGGCGGACACGCCGGCCCCACGGGACCGGCCAGGCTGGCGTCCCTGCGGCGGCTGCTCGGTACCGACCCGCGGATGGAAGCGCAGGAAACCAAGGAGCTTGGCAGCGTCAACTGACGCGTTCTCCCGGCGGAAGCGCCCGCAGACGGTAGTTTGGAACCATGATCCAACCCGCTTCGAGCTACAACGATGACCTGCGCCTGGCCCATGTCCTGGCCGACTCCGTGGACGACCAGACCATGAGCCGCTTCAAGGCCCTGGACCTCCACGTTGAGACCAAGCCGGACCTGACGCCGGTCACCGACGCCGACAAGGCCGCCGAGGAAGCCATCCGCGGCCAGCTCTCCCGCTCCCGGCCCCGCGATGCCGTCCTGGGTGAGGAATTCGGCAGCACCGGCCACGGCTCGCGGCGCTGGATCATCGATCCCATTGACGGGACCAAAAACTTTGTCCGCGGCGTTCCGGTGTGGGCCACGCTGATCGCCCTGGTGGACGAGGGCGAGCCCGTGGTGGGCGTGGTCAGCGCCCCTGCCCTGGGCAAGCGCTGGTGGGCCGCGAAGGGCATGGGCGCCTACATGGGCCGGTCGCTGGCTGCCGCGACCAGGCTTCGGGTCTCCAACGTGTCCAGCCTCTCAGACGCGTCCCTCTCCTACTCCAGCCTCACGGGATGGAAGGAACGCGGAAACCTGGATGAATTCCTCGGCCTCACCGAGGACGTCTGGCGGACCAGGGCCTACGGTGACTTCTGGTCCTACTGCATGGTGGCCGAGGGCTCGGTGGACATCGCCTGCGAACCGGAGCTGAACCTCTACGACATGGCGGCCCTGGTGCCCATTGTGGTGGAGGCCGGCGGCCGCTTCACCTCCCTGGAAGGCGAGGACGGGCCGTTTGGCGGGAACGCGCTGGCCACCAACTCGATCCTGCACTCAGAGGTGCTGCACCGGCTCAATCCGTACCTCGACGACCTGCTGTAACGGCCGCCGATCCCCTTCTTCCGCGAATTTTACGACGCCGGGCGCCTCCCCAAAGGGGCGTCCGGCGTCGTTTATTCGATGGCGCGTAACAAAACCCTTAACAATTGCCGCGGCTTCAGTCCTGGCCGCCCGATGTCCTACGCTTTTATGCAGGTCACGAGTGCCAGCGCAAAACCCCGGTTTGCTGGCCGGCAACCCTCCATTCGCGGTGGGGTGCCCCGGGTGACGACCAGGCCGGTCCGGAGCGGATACGGCAAGCGCGGATTCCTAACGCCGGAGTCCTGTAGTCAAGTGAGGTCTCTGTGACAACTGCCACCGTCTCCCCCCAGCACGCCATTGCCGACGCTGCCGTCCCCGATGCACGCCACGCCGCCGCCGGCAGGCCCCTCGCTGCCGTTACCGGCGCCGAGATCCAGGCGCCCCTGATTGCCGGCGGCCACGTCCGCTACGCGAACCTCGACTACGGCGCGTCAGCACCGGCCCTGTCGGTGGTGTCGGCCTACCTGAACGAAATCCTGCCCTACTACGCGAGCGTCCACCGCGGGGCCGGGTACGCCTCCCAAATCAGCACCTCGGTGTACGAGAACGCCCGCAGCATCGTCCGCGACTTTGTGGGCGGCCGGCCGGATGACTCGGTCATCTTCACCCGCAACACCACCGACTCGCTGAACCTGCTGGCCGGTTGCCTGCCCCTGCACGATGGCCGCCCGGCCGGCGATGTCCTCTACCTGGACATCGAGCACCATGCCAATCTCCTGCCATGGCAGGGCGTCCCGCACCGCAGCATCGTGGCCGCGGACACCATCGCCGGCACCCTGGACGCCGTGCGCGCCGAACTGGAGCAGGGGGGGGTGAGCCTGCTGGCCGTCACGGGCGCATCCAACGTCACGGGCGAGATCCTGCCCATCCGGGCCCTGGCCGCACTGGCCCACCAGCATGGCGCCCGGATCGTGGTGGACGCGGCACAGCTCGCACCGCACCGCCGGGTGGACATCACTGCCGACGACGTCGACTACCTCGCGTTTTCCGGGCACAAGCTGTACGCGCCCTTCGGTGCAGGCGTCCTGGTGGGACGGCCCGACTGGCTGGACGCCGGCGTCCCGCACCTTGCCGGTGGCGGTGCCGTCAAGGAAGCACGGCTCGACGGCGTCAGCTGGGCCACCGGGCCGGCCCGCCATGAGGGGGGCTCGCCGAACGTCCTCGGTGCCGCCACCCTGGCCCGCGCCACGCAGGTGATCGCGGGTCTGGACCAGGACCGCTGGCACGCCCACGAATCCGCCATCCGCTCATTCCTTGTTGAGGGCCTGCAGCGCATCGACGGCGTGACCGTCCACCAGATCTTCAAGGACACCAACCCGGAAACGGACACTATCGGCGTGGTCAACTTCTCCGTCGAGGGCTACGACGCGGGACTGGTGGCCGCCTACCTCTCCGCGGAGCACGGCGTGGGCCTGCGCGACGGACGTTTCTGCGCCCACCCCCTGCTCAAGCGCCTGGGGCTGCCGTCCGGTTCCCTGCGGGCAAGCTTTGGTGTCGGTTCCCGGCTGGAGGACGCCGCGCGCCTCCTCGCAGGCATCCAGGCACTGCGGACCAACGGCCTGGGATGGGACTACGTTGTGGACGCTGGCCGGTGGGTACCCGCCAACGACACCCGCACCTACCCCCACTGGGCACCCAACACCCCCGGCACCGCAGGCGCGGCGCCCTGCATCGACGACTAAGCCGGCGGCGGCCCCGAACCGCCGCCGGCCGCTGCCACCAACCCTTCCGGCACTGCAGATACGGTAAATTCTTAAGGTACCGCAGGGCGTTGACTGAAGGAGGCCGCACGTGGTTCGGGGTGGCCCCAGGCTTGATCACGGGCGGCGCCGGGAGCTTGGACAAAGTTTCCAGGACGGCGGCAGGCACTACCAGCGCGTCCGGCCCGGCTATCCGCAGGAGTCAGCCCGGTGGCTGGTACCCGCCGGGGCGCATGATGCCCTGGACGTCGGCGCCGGAACCGGAAAGTTCACTGCCCTGCTGCTGGACATGGGACTGGACGTCGCCGCCGTCGACCCCTCGGCGGACATGCTTGCCCAACTCGAGGAACACTATCCGGCCGCCACCGCCGCGCCGGGGACTGCCGAGGCGACCGGCCTGCCGGACGCCTCCTTCGACGTCGTCACCGTTGCCCAGGCGTGGCACTGGTGCGACCCCCTGGCAGCAAGCACGGAACTGGCCCGCGTGCTTCGGCCGCACGGGACCCTGGGCCTGGTCTGGAACCAGCTGGACACCTCCGTCCCCTGGGTGCACCGGCTCTCCCGGATCATGCATGCCGGTGATGTGTACCGGCCAGGCCACAAGCCCGTGGTGGGCCCGGAATTCCGCGGGCTCGAGGGGCATGTCACCCACTGGCAGGACAGGGTGACCACCGCCGACCTGATGGAGCTCACCAAATCGCGCAGCTACTACCTGCGGACCGGTGAGGCGACGCGTGCCAAGGTCCTGGCCAACCTCGATTGGTATCTGCATGACCACCTCGCCTACCGCGACGGCCAGCAACTCGATCTTCCGTACCTCACCCTCGCCTGGCGGGCTGTCAAGGCATGACGGCGGCCTCCCATGCCCGGTGCGTCGAGCCGGTAGGCTTGAACGCGTGAAGACCAGCGCGCCCTCCTCCTCGATCGAGGACTACGTCAAGGTCATCTATTCCTTCACGGAATGGCAGGACAAGCCCATCACTTCCTCCCAGCTTGCACAGCGGCTGGGGGTGGCCAATTCCTCGGTGTCCGAGATGGTCCGCAAGCTCAAGGACCAGGGCCTGGTGGACCACAAGCCCTACAGCGCCGTCACCCTGACCGAGGCCGGCCTGCGGCTGGCCCTGGCCATGGTCCGGCGCCACCGGCTGATCGAGACCTACCTGGTCCAGCGTCTCGGTTACAGCTGGGATGAAGTCCACGATGAAGCCGAACAGCTGGAGCACGCCGTGTCGGACACGTTCATCGAACGCGTCGCGGCCAAACTCGGGAACCCCCGCCGGGACCCGCACGGCGACCCCATTCCCACAGCAGACGGCCAAGTGCTGATGCCCGACGCGCACCTCCTCGCCGGGCTGGACCAGGGGCACACGGGCAGGATCACCCGGATCAGCGACGACAACCCCGAACTCCTGCGGTACCTCGCCGCCCAGGAAATCGACCTGGATGCCGAGGTAGAGGTGCTGGGCAGGAAGCCGTTCGGCGGCGCGCTGGTGGTGCGGATCAGCGGTCCGGACGGCCCGCGGGAGTACGACCTGGCGGATGAGATAGCCGCCGCGCTGTGGGTCTCCACCGATACCCCCCATCCCGGCTGCCTCCTGGACGGCAGCTGACGTGGCGATGCCCGAAGGCCGCGCCTGGCTCGCTGTGGCTGCCGGCGGGCTGATTGGCACCGAACTGAGGTACGGGCTGGGCCTGGCCTTTCCGGACCTGCCCGGGTCGGTTCCCTGGGCAACGCTCGGCATCAACGTCAGCGGCAGCTTTGCCCTGGCCGCGTTGACCACCATGTGGATGGCCCGCCCGCACACCGCATTCTGGCTGCGCGCCGGGATCGGTCCGGGCCTGCTGGGCTCGTTCACCACCTTTTCCGCCGTCATCCTCGCCTCCGACCAGCTGGTGCGCGCCGGCGCCCACCCGGTGTGGACGGCCTACCTCGGTCTGTCCCTCGTCCTGGGTCTTGCCGCCGCCGGCGCGGGGTGGCGGCTCGGCAGGCTCATCTCCCGGAACCGGGACGGCCAGCCATGACCGCTGCTGCCCTGGTAGGAGTCTTTGGCGTGGCGGGTGCGCTCCTGCGGTTTGGGATCGACAGCTGGTTCGCCCATCACAGCAGCATCCGCAGCGTCCGCACCGGCAGCCACGGGCGCCTGCACTGGCCCTGGGCCACCCTGGTGGTCAATGTCGTGGGCTGCTTCATCATCGGCCTGGCCCATGGGGTGACCGGCCGGCTGGGGCTGGGAACTGAGTGGCAGCTGGGACTGGCCAGTGGCCTGGCAGGCGGACTCACCACGTTCAGCTCCTGGACTACTGCCACGGTCCGGCTGCTCAGCGAGGCGCGCTTCGGTTCCGCGGCGTTGAACGTGGGGGCCAACCTCGCCCTCGGTTTTGCCGCCGCCGCAGCCGGCATCGCCCTGGTTGGCTGACTCTCCAGCTGATTGGTCCCCGCCGGCTGCGGCGGCAGAAGCTGTCCACTCCCGTATGGTGGACTGTGATGATCAGCCGACGTGACGCAGCAATAGCCCTTGATGTTCCGCTTGAGATGGCACAGCGCCACGGCCTGCCCAAATGGATGGCGGAGGAGGACCTGCGCGCCATCCTGGACAATCCCCCGCCCTGGCTGGTGCAGTCACGCGCCAACCGCACGGGCAAACGCCCGGTCTGGGTGCACCTGGAGTGCGCCGTCTGCGGCTATGAGGAGGCGGCACGTCCCAAGAAGTGGTGGCCGGACTTCACCTATGTGGTCTGTGACCATCACGCACCGTCCGAGGTTCCCGCCGTCCGTCCCGGTTGGGTCCGGAGCGAGTACGACGGCGTGGGGACGCGTTTCACAGGCATCGCGGACGTGGAAGCGCCCCGCTAGGCGCGTACCCGGGTGATGGCACGCCAGGCCCTGCACGCCGGGCGTGACCGCCCGGCCTTGCGGCCGTCGTCGCGCGTTAAGCCGGACCGGTGGGCGTCATTTCCTCCGGAACGGCGGCCAGGTGCAGTTCCGCGCCGTCGCGCAGCACGGCCACATCGAGGGGCCGGCCGATGGCGTCGGCGAAGAGGAGCCGCTGCAGGCTTTCGGCGTTGCTGACGGGGCGGCCGCCGGCAGTGACGATGATGTCCCCCGCGGACAGCCCCGCCTTGCCGGCAGGTGATCCCGGCAGCACCTCCACGACCCGCAGCCCTTGCTTTTGGCCCGTGCGGATCACCGCGCTGGGCCCAAGCTGGATGGGAGTGCTCACCAGGCCCAGATAGGCCCGCCGCACCCTGCCGTCCGTCAGCAGGGCCGAGATGATCCTGCGGGTGGTGGCATTGATCGGGATGGCCAGGCCCAGGCCGGCGCCCGCCACCGCCGTGTTGATGCCCACAATCCTTGAATGGGTGTCTGCCAGCGCTCCGCCGGAGTTTCCGGGGTTGAGCGCGGCATCGGTCTGGATGACATCCTCGATGACCCGCCTGTTGCCGCCCGACCAGACGGGAATCGCCCGGCCCAGGCCGCTGACCACGCCTGCCGTGACCGAACCTGCCAGCCCCAGCGGATTCCCCACCGCGACCACCAGCTGGCCCACGCGAAGGGACTCGGCGTCGCCAAATTCGGCCGGCCTGACCTTGGGACGGGAACCGTGCACCACTGCCAGGTCGGACAACGGATCGGCGCCCACCAGTTCCAGCTCCATCCTGCTGCCGTCGGCAAAGACGGCAAAGCCCTGTTGGGTGCCTGCCACCACGTGGGAGTTGGTCAACAGGTAGCCGTCCTCCGTGAAGAGGACAGCCGAGCCTGCCCCCACCCTGACCCGGCCGTTGCGGCGCGGGGCCGTCATTTCGATGGCTGCCACGTGCGGGGTGACTGCTGCTGCCACCCTCATCACTGTCTGCGAGTACGAGTCCAGCAGGTCCTCGTCCCGGTCCGGTATGGGTTCCCGCGCCTGGTCCATGGCGCACCTCCAATGCGGTGCCGCGTGCGGCTGTGTCCCCTCTTTCAGGGGCTTTACGGGAATCAACGCCGGCGGCGGCCCATCCAGTCCCGGCGCAGCTACGCCATGGGTGAACGCAGGGGTGCGGTGCGCGGCCGCTGTCCAGGACCTAGGATCGGTACCATGACTGGTTCACCCGAGGGGTCCCACACCGAGATCCTGCGTCCTGATGAATGCTGGCAGTATCTCCGGTCGTCCTACATCGGGCGGCTGGCCGTCATCAATGATGGCGTCCCGGAGATCTTCCCCGTCAATTTCTCGGTCGCCGGGGAAACCCTGCTGTTCAGGACGGCGCCGGGCACCAAGCTCCGCGCCCTGCTCACCGGCGCCGTGGCGGCGCTCGAGGTGGACGGCCTCAACCCCTACGCCACCCAGGTATGGAGCGTAGTGGCCAAGGGAAGGCCTGGTCCTTTCGATGAAGGCAGCATGACCCTTCCGGAAGCCGACGCGGACAGAGAACCCTGGGAGCCGGGGCTCAAGGACCATCTGGTAGCCATCACTCCCACCGACCTTTCGGGCCGGCGCTTCGCGGTGAGCCCCCGCCACCGGTGGTGGCCGCCGGTGGATTTCTCCGCGGACTGGCTGTAGCCGCCTTCCAGCGTTCCCGGCCGGTTGGCGTCAGGACGTGATGATCACCTTCAACGCTTTGGTCTCGGCAGCGCGGGAAAAGGTGTCGTAGGCCTCGAGGAACTGGTCGAAGCCAAAATGGTGGGTGGCGAATTTTTCCGCCCTGATCTTTCCCTGGGCCACAAGCCTGAGCAGCATGGGCGTGGTGTTGGTGTTCACCAGCCCCATGCTGATGTTGATGTTCTGGATCCAGAGGTTTTCGAGGTGGAGTTCCACGGGTTTTCCGTGGACGCCAACATTCGCCACCGACCCGCCCGGCCGCACGATCCCGGTGCACATCGCGAAGGTCTCAGGGACGCCCACGGCCTCGATGGCAACGTCGACGCCCTGACCGCCGGTCAGCGCCATTACCTGGTCCTTCCAGTCACTGCTCCCGGACAGCACCATGTCCGTGGCCCCGAACTCCCGGGCTTTCTGCAGGCGGTTGGCGTCCAGGTCAATCGCCACCACAGTGGCCGCACCGTACAGGCCTGCGGTGGTGATCGCCGCAAGGCCCACCGGCCCGGCCCCCACCACCGCCACACTGTCGCCCGGCTTCACCCGTCCGTACTGCACCCCGATCTCAAACCCGGTGGGAAGAATGTCGGAGAGCATGACGGCCTGTTCATCGCTGACCCCGGACGGCAACAGGTGCAGCGAGTTGTCTGCGTAGGGCACCCGGACATACTCAGCCTGGGTACCGTCGATCAGGTGCCCGAAGATCCAGCCGGTGCCCTCCTGGCCCTCGTCCCCCAGGCAATGCGAGTAAAGGCCCGTCCTGCAGTTGGCACAGTGGCCGCAGGATTTGATGCAGGAGATGATGACGCGGTCGTTCACTTTCAGGCCGGTGACCGACGGGCCGGTCTCCACGATGGTGCCCACCCCTTCGTGGCCCAGGATCCGGCCCTTTGCGACGGCGGGCACGTCGCCTTTGAGGATATGCAGATCGGTACCGCAGATCGTGGTGGTGTCGACTTTGACGATGGCATCGCCGGGCTGCTGGATCCGGGGGTCGGGAACATCGGTCCACGACTTGTTTCCGGGCCCGCCGTAGACGAGGGCTTTCATTGGTATTCCTTACTGTGAGGACAGGCCGGGTGTGGTCTGGCGGCCTGGTTGCGGGACGGGTGGACCGGGAGGAATGGACGGCACCGCTGCGGGGATCCGGAGTTTGGCCAGGTGCAGGAGTGCGAGGACAAGGAACAGGCCCGAGAGCGCAAGGGCCGGCAGGAGCGCCGGCAGGCCGGGCGCTGAGCCGAACAGCGGCTTGACCAGCTCCCCCACGGCCAGCGAGAAGATGAGCGTGAAGCCAAGGACATACAGTGCGGGCAGGAGCAGCAGCCCGGTGCGGCGGTTCCGGTAGGTCAGGACGGACAGGATCAGGAACGCGGGCATGATGAAGCAAAGGTCCAGGATGAAGATCGAGTAGAGCGAATCGATGCGCTGACCGGTTTGCATCAGGGGCAGGAGCATGCCGATCCAGAGGGGGTAGAAGATCAGAGGCTGGAGGAGTGCGCCGGAGGCCGACGTGATTCTCAGGGCCCGTGGCAGGGCTGCCGTCGGGGTGGCACGGTCCATGGTTGCTCCGGCCACGGCCATGGCCCAGAAGGAAACGGCAAAGATGGCCATGTAGAGCAGGTACAGGCCGTTGTAGGTCCGCTCGATCACATAGATTCCGTAGCCGTAGAACAGGTAGCCCAGCAGACCCAGGGCCACAATCTGGTGCTTTGTCCCCTTCCGGCCTGCAGCGAGGGACAGGTACAGCAGGCCGAGACCGGCTGCTGCTGAGAGAAGATCCTGTGAGTAGGCGCCGGGGATGAGGTCAGCGGCAACAACGCCGTTGTAGATGGCTGGCCGCCACAGGCTGGTCCCTGCCGCGGCAACTGCCAGCAGCCCGGCTGTGGCCCACAACAGGCGGTGGAGGAACAGATGCGTCAGCATGGCTGCCTTTCGCGGGATGGTCTGGGTTCCCGGGCGTCTCCCACAGCGTCCCATCGGGGTTTGGCAGGCCCCAAGGGCCATAGGTCCTCCCTTTCAGGCCGGGCCTTTATGCCCTTTCCGGGAAGTGAAGAGTTGCCTACGCTGTGCCGTATGACTGAGAACACGAACATCCCCGTGCCGGAGATCCTCGACGAAGAAGAATGCTGGGCGCTGCTCTCCCAGACCGGAGTGGGCCGGCTGGCCGTCATCGCCGATGGCCATCCCGATGTCTTTCCCGTTAACTACAAGGTGGACGGGCAGACCCTGGTTTTCCGCACCGGCGGGGGCACCAAGCAGCAGGCCATCCAGGCCGACGCCACCGTGGCCCTGGAAGCCGACGCGGTCAGCCAGCAGTTCGGCCTTGCGTGGAGTGTGGTGGTAAAGGGCAAGGCCGCCGAGACCGTCCCCACCGGCCCGGCCCTGGATGACATCCGGCGGGCGCTGTTTCCCTGGCAGGGGGTGTCCCAGGAACACTTCATCCGCATAACGCCCGAGTCGGTTACGGGCAGGCGCTTCACCATGGGCGCGCCGATGCTGTGGCAGACGCCGCTGGACGACGCAACCCGGGCCGGATTCGAATAACCCAACAGCGCCGCTGACGCACCGTGCGCGCTTGGTGGGTGAACGATCCGGGGCCGGTCTCCAGGCATCCGCTGGTTCAGGGCGTCCGTGCCACACCCGTGCCCGCAGCCAACGAACTCCTGGTGGATGTCACGGTCTGCGGCATCTGCCGCACCGACCTGCACCTGGCCGAAGGAGACCTGGCACCGCACCGTCCGCAAGCCGTTCCCGGGCACGAAGCGGTGGGCCTGGTGGTTGCAACAGGTGCCCGTTGCTCCAGGTTCAGGATCGGCGACCGGGTTGGCGTGGCCTGGCTGGGCGGCGTCTGCGGCACCTGCCGGTACTGCCGCCGCGGTGACGAGAACCTGTGCGTGTCACCGGTCTTTACCGGCTGGGACAGGGATGGCGGCTACGCCGAACAGCTGACGGTGGCGGAGGACTTCGCCTACCCGTTGCCTGATGCTTTCTCTGACGAACAGGCTGCGCCGCTCCTGTGTTCTGGAATCATCGGGTACCGGGCGCTGAAGCGCGCGGAGCTGCCGGCGGGTGGGCGGCTTGGAATCTACGGCTTTGGCAGTTCCGCCCACATCACCGCCCAGCTGGCGATCAAGCAGGGTGCTTCCGTGTTCGTCATGACCCGTTCAGCGGAGGCTCGGAAGCTCGCGCTGGAGCTTGGGGCGGTGTACTCGGGGGACGCTGACGACCACCCGCCGGTGCCGCTCGATTCCGCCATCCTTTTTGCACCAGCGGGTGATCTGGTCCCGGTGGCGCTGCGGGCCCTTGACCGCGGCGGAACCCTGGCCATCGCCGGAATCCACCTCAGCCGCATCCCGGCCCTGGACTACGGAAGGGAGCTCTTTTTCGAACGCCAGGTACGGAGCGTCACCGCCAACACGCGGGTTGACGGAAACGAGTTCCTTGCGCTCGCGGCACGGCTGTCCCTGGCACTCACCACAACGGCCTATCCCTTCGAATCTGCGGACAGGGCCCTGGAGGACCTGGCGGCCGACAGGATCACAGGGTCGGCAGTCCTTTGGGTCCGCCCCGGCCAGTGATCGCCGGTATCCGGCGTGGTTGCCCTGCTTCACCCGAACAGGACCGCTGCCTCCTGGTACCGTGCCTCCGGTACTACCTTCAGCTCCCCCAGCGCTTCCTCAAGCCTGACGTTTACGATATCCGTGCCGCGCAGCGCCACCATGGTGCCCCACTTGCCGGTTGCCGCCGACTGGACAGCTGCCATGCCAAGCCTGGTCGCCAGGACGCGGTCGAACGCCGTCGGCTCACCCCCGCGCTGGATGTGGCCCAGGACGGTGGCCCGGGTTTCGATGCCGGTCCGGAGCTGCAGCTCACCTTCGAGCAGCAGGCCGATGCCACCCAGGCGCGGGCGCCCGAACGTGTCCAAGCCACGGGGGGCGTAGGGTGTGGCCTGACCCTCCGGCGCGAAGGCCTCGGCCACCACGACAAGGGGCGCCCTGCCGCGGTCCCGCGCTGACAGCACCCAGGAGCAAATGTGGTCAATCGACACGGGATGCTCGGGGATCAGGATGGCATGCGCACCGGCGGCCATTCCCGAATGCAGCGCGATCCAGCCGGCATTGCGGCCCATGACCTCAGCAATCATGCACCGGTGGTGCGATTCACCCGTCGTGCGCAGTCGGTCGATGGCTTCAGTGGCGGTCTGTACGGCTGAGTCAAAGCCGAACGTGTAATCAGTGGCCCCGAGGTCGTTGTCAATCGTCTTGGGCACTCCGACCACGTTCAGGCCCTGTCCGCCCAGTTCCCGCGCGGCCGCCAGTGTCCCTTCTCCCCCGATGGCGATAAGGCCGTCCAGTCCGTTGCGCTCGAAGCAGGCACGGACCCCCTCTATTCCCTTCCCTGTCAGCGGGTTGGTCCTGGAGGTGCCCAGGATGGTGCCGCCCAGGCGTGAGATTCCCCGGACACCCGTCCGGGGAAGGGGAACCATGTCCTGTTCCAGGACGCCCCGCCATCCGTCCCGGAAACCCAAAAATTCGTAGCCGTGTGCAACGTCGCCGCCCAGCACAGCTCCACGGATGACCGCGTTGACCCCGGGGCAGTCACCGCCGCTGGTCAGGATCCCCAGGCGTTTCACGACGCCACCGTCCCGGGAGCCCGCACAGGCAGGGGAAATGTCCTGGTCCGGCCGGGGGGAAGGAGTACGTCGCTGCCGCTGACGTGCACCTTGATGGGCCCGGCGTCACCCGGGGCGGATGCGATGCTCATGTGGCCGTCCTTGAGATGGACCCGCAGGCGGTGTCCGCGGTACAGGACCTCGAAGGCCACGGCGCTGAGCCCCGTTGGCAGGTTCGGCGCGAACAGAATGGTGTCGCCACTGAACCGCAGGCCGGCGAAGCTGCGTTGCACCACGTCGATGGTTCCTCCCATGGCGCCCAAGTGTATCCCCGCACGCGTGGTGCCATGCTGCGTATCGTCCAGATCGGCGTCGAGCGCTTCCCGGAAACTGTCCCATGCCCGGTCCGCGTCCAGTCCGGCGAGGACGGATGCGTGCGCCACCCGGCTCAGGGTTGACCCGTGGGCTGTCCGGGCCAGGTAGTACTCGATGGTCCGGTTGAGGTGCTTCTGGGTGAAACCGTAGTGGAGCCGTTGAAGGATGGTGACCAGGCCCTGATGCCCCAGCAGGTACGGGAGCATCAGGACGTCGGCCTGCTTTGCCAGCCTGTAGCAGTTGGTGGCGTCGCCTTCTGCTTCGAGGATGAGGTCCAGCCGTTCAATGTCGCCGTACCTGTCGCGGTAATGTTCCCAGTCCAGCTCCTTCAGATCCCCGTAGCCCTCAAACTGGCTGATGACGCCGTCGCTGTGGAAGGGGACGTACATCGCCGTCCCCATATGCGCCCACCCGGTGGTTTCCTCGTCGGTGATCCCGAGGCGTTCCATGAGGCCGGCACGTTCGCTTCCGTGCAGGAAGGACATGATGCCCGCGGCCTGCGAGCAAACCCAGGCCGCCATGACATTGGTGTAGGCGTTATCGTCGAGCCCGGGGGTGTCCCGGCCGGGGTAGCCCGTATGGTACTCATCCGGGCCCACCACGCCGCGCAGGTGGTACCGGCCGCCCCGCTGGTCATAGTCGGCGAGGGAACGGAAGAACCGGGCAACTTCGATGACCAGTTCGGCTCCGCGTTGAAGCAGCCAGATCTTGTTTCCGGTGGCCTGGAAGTACTGCCAGGCGTTGAAGGCGACGGCAAGGCCGGAGTGGACCTGCAGGTGCGAGAAGTCTTTGACCCAACGGCCGGACCGTTCGTTGTACAGCCATTTGGGCGTTTCCTCGGTCCCGTCGCTGCCGCTTTGCCACGGGAACTTGGCGCCGGCCAGGCCCTCCACGGCTGCGGCGTGCCGGGCCGCAGGAAGCCGCCGCCACCTGTAGTCAATCAGGGACCGGGCAACGTCGGGGGTCCGTGAGGTCAGGACCGGCAGGACGAACAGCTCATCCCAGAAGACGTGGCCGCGGTAGCCTTCGCCGTGCAGGCCGCGCGCAGTGACGCCGGCATCCAGCTCGGCTGTGTGGTGCGTCAGCGTCTGCAGCAAGTGGAAGATGTGCAGGTTGAGGACCAGGCGCACCTGCACGGGCGCCTCGATCTCCACCATGAAGGGGCGGAGCTCACGCCGCCAGGCCTCCTCGTGGGCAGCCAGCACCGAGTCGAAGTCCCCGCCGGTACGCTCCAGCACCGCACGGGCTCCCGTTTCGGGCGAGGAGATGGCACGGTCCCTGGATGTCACCACAGCCACGGTCTTGGTGATCCGCACCGGGGTTCCCGCATCCAGGGATAGCAGGAGGTCATGGAAGTGGAAGGAGCCTTTCCTGCCCGGCTCACCTCCTGCTGGCTCTCCGCACACGTAGGTCCGGTGCGCCGCGGCGATGCGGATGAGGCTTTGGCTGGTTTCCACCTCGACGACGGATGTCGGGTCGGTGGGGGCCTCCGGTCCGGCGCGGTGAGGGGCGGTCCGGTCGACCAGGTGGATATCGGCTCCCTGGGCGCGTTCAGGGAGGTTCGCGTTGCGGACGCCGGCATTGATCCCGCTCCGGACCTCAACCTGCCCGTTCCAGCCCAAGGCCGTGATGACCGTTTCGAGGACCAGCAGGTGGGGTTCCGCCATGGATGCGAAGCGTGTCTGCACCACTTCAAGGCGCCGCCGGCCCGCGCCTTCCAGCAGCAGCCGGCGCTCCAGTACCGCCCGGCGGAGGTCCAGCACCCGGCGCTCGCGGATGACGGTCATTCCCCCGTCCGACCACCAAGTCCGGCCAGCCAGACGGATATCGAGTGGAAGGCAGTCCGGGGCATTGACCATGTGTTCTTCCAGCAGCATCTCTCCGGCTGACTCGGCGTGGACGCGGTTGTAGATGCCGGCAAGATACATGCCCGCATAGCTGAAGGGGCCGCCTTCGGGCGCCGCTCCCCTGACGCCCATGTAGCCGTTGCCCAGGGTGGTGAGGGCCTCCCGGTGGCCCTCGTGTCCGGCGTCGAAACCCTCGTACGCCAGGTGCCAGGCATTGCCGATGATCAGCCCCAAATCCAGTTCGCCCACGTCATTGAGCACGGTGCCGGCGCCGGCGGCTTCCAACTGGCGGCGGTTGCCCGTCCGGGCAATTCCGACGACGAGGCCGAAGCCTCCACGGTTCCCGGCCTCGACACCCGCCGCGGAATCCTCTATCACCACGGCGTGTGAGGGCGGCACTCCTAGCTTGGATGCCGCCGCGAGGAACACGTCCGGCGCCGGCTTTCCCCGCAGGCCAAGCCCGGCCGCCGTCGTTCCGTCCATCACAACTTGGAACAGTCCGTGGATGCCCGCGGCGTCCAGGACGGCCGGCGCGTTCCGGCTTGAGGTAACGACGGCGGTGGGGACTCCGGCGTCAGCAAGCCTCTGCAGCAGCTCCAGGGTGCCCGGATAGCTTTGGACGCCGTCTTCGCGCAGGCGCTGCAGGAAGAGTTCGTTCTTCCATGCCCCGAGGCCGAATCCCGTCCAGGCGCCGGCCTCGTCGGCCTCTTTTCCCTTGTCCACGTGGACTCCGCGCGAGGCAAGGAACCGCACGACGCCTTCCTCCCGCGGCCGCCCGTCGATGTAGGTGAGGTAGTCGGACCTGGACAAGGGTTCCTGGTTGGTACCGCCGGGAATTCTTGGGTCGTGCAGGATCCGGTCGAACGCGTCTTTCCACGCGGCCTGGTGGACCATGGCGGTATTGGTGACCACGCCGTCCAGGTCGAAAATCACGGCGTCGAACGGTGGCTTTGCTGCGGCGGCTGTCGGCGACCCGGTCATAGGTCAGTGCTACCAGTCCCGGCCCGTTCCGCACAGGGCCGTTGGGCCTGCCGGCCTACTGCCCGGTGTCCGCAGGGGCCGTGCGGGCCACATGGCTCCACCAGGTCAGCGGGGAGGTGATGGTGAAGCGCCTCCCGGACACGGAGGTCGGGACGATGCGGACAAAGTGGTCCTTTTCGCCGGCCTGCCAGGGGAAAAGGGTAAGCCCTGCACCGCGCAGGAGTTCCTCCGATGGCTCCAGGACCACGGCCTTGCCTTTGACCAGGACACTCCACGCTTTGGCGTCGTCATGGCCGTCGGCTTCAAGCGCGACGGCGAGTGGTCCCCCGGCGGCCCGCAGCTTGGTCCCTTCCCCGGTCCGGAAGATGACCGATTCGTGGTCCACCTTGTAGTTCACCGGGAAGACCTCGGGGTACCCGTCGACGAGCACCGCCAGGTGCCCCACGGAAACCCCCCGCAGGAGGTCCCAGCATGCTGCGGCATCCAGGACTTCGGTAGGCGTTTGCGGCGGATCGTTGTGCATATCGATGAAAGTAGTGGTTTGCCGTGGGGGCCACTAGAGCATTTAGGCCCGGCGGCACTCTAGAACGGGGGTTGCTCGGGCCTGGTCCGCCGGCGCCAGGAGTCCGGGGTGCGGACGTCGCGGTAGCGGACCGGCAGCCTGACGATGTCGGCTTCAGCGGTATCGACACGGCATCGGCAGCCGCTCAGGGTGTCCAGGATCCAGACAAGTCCACGCTCCGGGGCTGTTTCCGTGACGGGTCCGCGGTGCACCAGGCGGCTCCGGTAGAAGACCTCGATGGCGTCTCCGGGGGCAAGGGGCTGAAGGGGGTCCAGTGCGGGGTGGTGTTTGGTGGTCATCGTGTTCCTTTTCGGTTCGGACAGCTCCCCCAGCACCAAGCATGGTGGTCCAAGGTTGATTCTGGGTGTCCTTGCGATGATGATCCGGTGGCCTTTCGACTCACCGCCGGTGGTCCCGGCATTCACGCAGCCCGGGCTTCCGGGCAAACAAAAGCACCCCGGTCCGATGACCGGGGTGCTCACTGTGGAGATGGGGGGAATTGAACCCCCGTCCGATGTCGTGTTGTCAGGGCTTCTCCGGGCGCAGTTTGCGTCGGATTTTCTCGGCCCCAGCCATGCTGCAAACAGCTGGCTGATCCGGGCCCAGTCACCTAAAAGTCCCGTTTACTCCGGTGACGGGAGCAAACAGCAGTGGCTATCTAAATGACGCCAGGATCCGGGGCGATAGCAACCCCGGGCTGACGGACTGTCTTACTGCTTAGGCAGCAAGAGCGAAGTCAGTGCGCTTAGATTCGGCACTTATTGGTTTGCAGAAAGCGTTTACGAGATAATTCTGCATCCTCGGCCCGCTTCACCTGTCGCGACTAACACCGTCGAAACCGATCATCCCCGTATTTTGTTACCAAACCGGCTGGCAAGCCCGCCGGACTATCCATAGTAACGCATGCCCCGGCTTAATAATTCCTACCGGCGCCTGTTGCGTTCGCGCATCTCGCGCTGGGCTTCGCGGTTGTCCTGCTGCTCCCGAAGCGTCTGGCGCTTGTCGTACTCGCGCTTACCGCGGGCAACCGCGATTTCCACCTTGGCACGGCCGTCCACGAAGTACAGCTGGAGCGGCACGATGGTGTAGCCGGCTTCCTGTACCTTGCGGGAGATCTTGATGAGCTCCTCGCGGTGCAGCAGCAGCTTGCGCCGGCGGCGTGCAGCGTGGTTGGTCCAGCTGCCCTGGTTGTACTCCGGGATGTGGATGGCTTCCATCCACAGCTCGTCGTTATAGAACGTGCAGAATCCGTCCACCATGGAGGCGTGCCCCTCGCGCAGGGATTTCACTTCGGTTCCCATCAGCGCGATGCCGGCCTCGTAAGTGTCCAGCACGTGATAGTCGTGCCGGGCCTTGCGGTTGGTGGCCACCACCTTACGGCCACTTTCTTTAGGCACGGGAAAACTCCTCAGGTTCAGGTCGGATGCTGCCGGGCCGGCGCCGCGGAGCTATACCAGTCTACGGCAGCAGCGGTTGTCCCCTACAGCAGCCCCATGGGATCGACGGCGGCACCGTTGAGCCAGGTTTCGAAGTGGGCATGGCAGCCGGTGGAGTTGCCGGTGCTGCCCGAGTAGGCGATCAGCTGTCCCTGCGAGACATGTTGGCCGTTCGAGACCACGATGCTGGAGTTGTGGTAGTAGATGGTGGTCAGCGTATTGCCCTGCACCACGCCGTGATCAATCTTGACGCGCCAGCCGCCGCCGTCGGCGGAATTCCAGCCGGAACTGAAGACCTCGCCGGCTGCCGCCGCATAGACGGGGGTGCCGCAGGCGGCGCCGAAGTCGATGCCGGTGTGCATGTAGCCGCCCGTGCCGTAGAAGTCGATGGTACCCGGCGGGGTGGTGCGGTAGCCGAAGCCGGAGGTGATGGGGATGCTGCCGTCGAAGGGGTGGCGGAGGCCAAAGGCCGACGGCGACCCTGCGGCGGGCGGCACGTACGGCTGGACCGGAGGGGCGGGGCGGTTCGCTGCCGCGGCAGCGGCGGCGGCAGCAGCGGCGGCCGCTTCGGCCTTCCGGCGCTGTTCCGCTTCCCAGGCCTCGCGGGCCCTGCGGTCACGTTCGGCGATCTCGTTCGCCACCTGGTTCTGGTTGGCCTGGACTCCGGCGAGCTGGGCCTGGATCCCTGGTTTGGCCGCCTGGAGTTCGGCATCGAGCCGGGTGGTGTCCGCGATCAGCTGGTCCACCTGGGCCTTCTTGGCTGCGGCTTCATCACGGGCAGCCTTTTCCCGTTCCAGGGCCGCGTCCGCTTTGGCTTTGAGATCCTTGATCTCTGCTTCCACAGCCTGGAGGCGGGCTTCGGAGTTGACGTTCGTGGCGTTCTGCTGGCTCAGCTTGTCCATGGCCGCGTTCTGGCTGCGCATCGCCTGGTCGGCCAGGTCCATGGTTTCGGTCAGGCTGCTGCCGCTGTTGGAACCAAAAAAGAGCGACAGGTTGGAGGGGACGCCGCCGGACTTGTAGGCCTGGGTGGCGATCTGCCCGATCAGTTTCTTGGTGTCGGCAATCTTCTGCTTGTCGGTTTCCAGTTGCTGGGTGATTTTGGCCTTGTTCTGCTGGGCCATGTCCACGCGTGCGGACAGTGCTTCGACTTCCTTGACGGCACCGGCCACCCGTCCCTGCGCCTCGAGCAGTGCCTGCTGGGCACCCGGCAGCTGGCCCTGGTAAATTACCAGGTCGCTCGCGGCCTTTGCGATCCGGGAATCGACAAACTCCAGGGACGCCTGGACGCGGGCTGCTTCGGCCTCGAGCGCTGCTTTGCGGTCTTCGAGGTCGTCCGCGAAGGCGACGGGTGTGGCGAAGGACAGGCCGGCGGAAAGGATGACGGTGAGCACACCGCTGACGATCCCCAAACGGCGTGCAGCGGTCCGCCCGCGGCGGTGCCGGGGGCGGGACAAGGCTTGATCAGTTAGGTTCATGGGCATTCCTTGGTCGGTGTGCACAGCCTAAACGCGCAAATATCTACGTAAGGTCAAGAGAGACGAAATTCCTGCCAAGGATCCGCCGAGGATCAGCAGCGCCGGGGCCAGGATCAGGGTCTGGCCGGAGGAGATGAAGGCAGTATCCGGGTACTGCCGGGACATGTAGTCGCCCAGGAAGAACTGCGCCACTGCCCAGAGCGTGCCCGAAGCCAGGGCGGCCCCGATAACTGCAGCGATGACGCCTTCCAGAATGAACGGCAGCTGGATCACCGTTTTGGACGCTCCAACGAGCCGCATGATGCCCGTTTCCCTGCGCCTGCTGAAGGCCGAGAGCCGGATGGTGGTGGCGATCAGCAGGATGGCGCAGACGATCATCACGCCTGCGATGCCTACGGCCACCAGGGAGGCCCCGTTCATCACCGAGAAGAGGCGTTCGAGCAGCTGGCGCTGGTCGATGACCGTTTCCACTCCCGGCTGGGAGGAGAACGTCTCGCTAATGATCTGGTACTTTTCAGGGTCCTTCATGTTGATCCGGAAGGACGCCGGCAGCTGGTCCGGAGTCACCGAATCGACAATCGGAGAGTTGGAGAACTGGTCCTTGAAGTGCTTGTAGGCCTCGTCCTTTGACTCGAACTGGAAGTCGTTGATGTATTGCGCCACCGCCGGGGATTCAAGCAGGGCGTTCAGGCCCTGCTGCTGCTCCGGGGTGACGGGCCCCGACGCGCACCCCGGCGCCGTCGAACCTTCACTGCAGAGGAAGATGGCCACCTGGACCTTGTCGTACCAGTAGCCCTTCATCTGGTTGATCTGCATCTGCAGCATGCCGGCCGCGCCCACGAACGTCAGGGACACGAAGGTCACCAGGATGACCGACACCACCATGGAAAGGTTGCGGCGCAGGCCGCTGCCGATCTCGGAAAGAATGAATGCGAGCCTCACCGCTGGGCCTCGCCTTCGGCACCGTTGCCGGGCACGCCGTCGTCGGGCGTTTCCCTGCCGCTGGCGTCCTTAAGGCGCCTGGACTGTCCGACGACGGGAATCATCGAGGTGTACAGTGCCCTCGCTTCGTCGCGGATCACCACGCCGTTCTTCAGCTCCACCACCCGCTTGCGCATCTCGTTGACGATGTCGTCATCGTGCGTGGCCATGACCACGGTGGTGCCGTTCTGGTTGATCTTGTCCAGCACGCCCATGATGCCCATGGAGGTGGTGGGGTCAAGGTTTCCGGTGGGTTCGTCTGCGAGGAGGATTCCGGGTCGGTTGACCACGGCGCGTGCGATGGCAACGCGCTGCTGCTCGCCGCCGGAAAGCTCGTGCGGCATGCGGTGTTCCTTGCCTTCAAGGCCTACCGTCTTGAGGACCTCGGGGACGGTGTCGCGGATGACGCTGCGGCTCTTGCCGATCACCTGCATGGCAAATGCGACGTTCGCGAAAACGTTCTTTTGGGGCAGGAGCCGGAAGTCCTGGAAGACGACGCCGATGCCCCGGCGAAGGCGCGGGACCCGCCAGCTGGAAATCTTGGCAACGTTCTGGCCGGCGACATAGACCGCGCCGGACGTGGCACGGTCCTCCTTCAGTACCAGCCGGAGGAAGGTAGACTTCCCGGAACCTGACGCGCCGACAAGGAAGGCGAATTCGCCGCGGTCAATCTCAAGGTTGACCGAGTCCAGTGCCGGACGGGCTTTCTGGTCGTATACCTTGGTGACATTTTCGAATCGGATCATGGCCCTAAGTACCCTGCAGGCACGGCTGATCCTTCAGATGCAGCCCAGTTCTGCAGCCGGTGCACGGGTTTTCGTTTGGGGAAGGTAGGGCCCCGGCCCCTCGACTATACGCAGGATGCGCGGCGCTTGGGCAGGCTTTCGGGGGCGTGTCGCCGGATCAGGCTGTCGTCTGCCAGACCGGCATCCCCTGTTTCCCTATAATGGGTGGCTGTGCCCTGGAGCAGCCACGCTGCGGCGGGGTGCATCCACCATTTCCTCCAGGAAGGCCCTTTGTGCGCGTCCTTACGATCATTCCCACCTACAACGAACTGGAATCGCTGCCCAAGACGCTCCAGCGCCTTCGCAAGGCCGTTCCGGCGTCGGACGTGCTGGTGGTCGATGACAACAGCCCCGACGGCACCGGGCAGCTCGCCGACGGCTTCGCCGCCGAGGACTCCCAGGTCCACGTCCTGCACCGCAAGGGCAAGGAAGGCCTGGGCGCCGCCTACATCGCCGGGTTCACGTGGGGCCTGGACGCCGGCTACGACGTCCTGGTGGAAATGGACGCCGACGGTTCACACCAGCCCGAACAGCTGCCTCAACTGCTCGAGGCCGTCGAGCAGGGTGCCGACCTGGCCATGGGCTCGCGCTGGGTCCCCGGCGGCAGCGTGGTCAACTGGCCCCTCTACCGCCAGGCCATCTCACGCGTCGGCAGCACCTACGCCCGGCTGATGCTCGGCCTGCCCATCAAGGACGTCACCGGCGGCTACCGCGCGTTCCGCAGGACCACGCTCGAAAAACTCAACCTGGACCAGGTCGACTCCGTCGGCTACGGCTTCCAGGTGGACCTGGCCTGGCGCGTGGCCAAACTGGGCCTGCGCATCGAAGAACGCCCCATCACCTTCGTCGAACGCGAACTCGGCGCCTCGAAAATGAGCGGCAACATCGTCATCGAAGCCATGGTCAACGTCACCAAATGGGGACTCACCGCCCGCTGGAACACGCTTCGGCACCGCGGATCCGCTGGGAGGAAGTAGGGCCTGAAGTCCGCCTTCCTCACGCGTTCGAAAAAGAACTGCCCCGGCATCCAATTGCCGGGGCAGTTCCTTTTGTTGCGAGCGCGGCCGCTATCAGTTGTTGCCGGCGTTGCGGTTGTCAGTGCGCCAGCGGATGCCGGCGTCGATAAAATCGTCAATCTCGCCGTCGAACACTGCTGACGTGTTGCCCACTTCGTGTTCGGTGCGCAGATCCTTGACCATCTGGTAGGGGTTCAGGACATAGGAGCGCATCTGGTCGCCCCAGGACGCCTTGACGTCGCCTGCCAGGGCCTTCTTCTCTGCGTCCTCCTGCTCCTTCTTCAGCAGCAGGAGCCGCGACTGCAGCACGCGCATGGCAGCGGCACGGTTTTGCAGCTGGGACTTTTCGTTCTGCATGGAGACGACGGTGCCGGTAGGGATGTGGGTCAGCCGGACTGCGGAGTCGGTGGTGTTGACCGACTGTCCTCCCGGGCCGGACGAACGGAACACGTCCACCCGGATCTCGTTGTCCGGGATCTCGATGGAATCCGTCTGTTCGATCAGCGGGATGACTTCCACTGCGGCGAACGACGTCTGGCGGCGGCCCTGGTTGTCGAACGGGCTGATCCTGACGAGGCGGTGGGTGCCCGCTTCCACGCTCAAGGTGCCGTAGGCGTATGGCGCCTTGACCTCGAACGTGGCGGATTTCAGGCCGGCCTCCTCCGCGTACGAGGTATCCATGACGGTCGTGGGGTAGCCATGCCGTTCAGCCCAGCGAAGGTACATGCGGAGCAGCATCTCTGCAAAGTCCGCCGCGTCCACGCCGCCTGCGCCCGCGCGAATCGACACCACGGCTTCGCGCTCGTCGTACTCGCCGGAGAGCAGTGTAACGACTTCCAGCTCCTTGAGTGCCTTCTTGATGGACTCGAGTTCAGTGGCGGCCTCCCCCATCGAGTCGGCATCGTCCTCGTCCTGTCCCAACTCCACCAGGACTTCGAGGTCATCAATTCGGGCGGCAAGGTTGGTGAGCCGCTCCAGTTCCGACTGGCGGTGGGAAAGCCTTGACGTGATCTTTTGCGCGGCCGCTGGATCATCCCACAGGTCCGGTTCCCCTGCCCGCTCGCTGAGTTCGGCGATGTCTTCCTTGAGTGTCTCAACGTCGCTGACGCGTTCGATGGACTCGTAGGTGGCGCGGAGCGCGCGGATTTCAGCGGAAAAATCAATATTGGCCATGGTGGTTTAAGCCTACGCTATCGATGGATGCCGCCCGGCGCGCAGGTACACGGGCGGTGGCCCCATAACGCACGGTTCCGCCGGGCCGTCTGATACCAGGGTCAGCCCTTCCTGAAGGCTGATCCATCCAGCAGGTCACCGATTCACCGGGTCAACCGCGAGCGTGCCGTCGATGTTGCTTCAATGCGGATGCCGTCGGGAATAAGGAAATTAACCACGGGCGGGTGCACGGCGGCGGACAGGACCACTACGGCGGTGGAACCGTCCGGTGTTCCCGTTTCCCCTGTCACGGCAAGTTCGGAAAAGCGCTGGGCCGCGGGACTTCTGGCCACGAAGTCGGCAGCGACGTTACGGACCCGGGCAGGATTGAGCACAGCCGACGGACTTCCACCTTGGGTGGCGACTTCGCCCAGTGTGTAGCTGTCAGCAGCGGCAAGCGAGGCCCCATCCGCAAGTGAGAGCAGTCGTTTGTGCTCCAGGTAGACGGCGCTGATGCCGATGACCACTGTCGCGACCAAGAGTGCAAGGACGACGTAGCCAAGAATCATCACCAGAACCTGGCCGTCTTCATCCGGTTCCCTGCGCCTCACCTGTACCTGCCCACGATCTGGGTGGAGGAGGCCTCCACCTGGGTGGCTGTCAGCCCGTCAGCGAAGGGTACGAACGGCAGGGGGATGGTGAGACTGACGGTGACCGTCACGGTCGTCCCGGCAGCCTGGCAGTCGGAGGGATTGCAGGTGGTGACCAGGCTGGCCCGTTCTGCCTCAAGGCCGAAGTCGGAAAGCGCCAGGGCCACGGCCTGTTCGGCGGCCGACTGGGCCCTGGAAGCATCAGGCTGGGCAACATACACTTTGGCGGCTTGGTCTGCAGCGCCCACCACGGCGAAGGAACCGCCCTGGATCTGGCCGACGGTGATGACGAAATAGACCAATGGGACCATCAGCAGGAGAGCAAGGAATACGAACTCGACCACCGCGCTGCCTTGCTCGTTCATGGGAGGCTGCCTGGAGCCTGGTTCCTCCCCTCTTGCCCGCCACCGCGACAGCTCTTTCCTTCCAAAGCCCCCAGCGGTCGTGCGGCAAATCACCTGCCCAACCCGGCCGTCAAGCCGTGCCAGCTTTGAGCGATGTTTGGTGGAAGCAGGAGTTGGATTCATGCTGCAGGGGTCAGGGCTGGACAGCGGCATGGCCCGTCACCTCCAGCATGTCCCTCGGGCCGATCAACCCGATGACCGGCATGGGAGACCTGACTGTGACCTCAAGCGTCCGCATCCCCCGCACCGTTACTTCCCGGGTGCTTACCTGTTCAGCAAAGCTCTGGTTCAGCGCCGTACCGATGAGGCTCCGGGTCCGTTCCTCGGCATCGGAGGCGCTGCGGTCAGCGAGTGTGCCATACCGGGCACCCGACGCAGCAGCATCGATGAGGGTGTTCCGTACGTGCAACACCAGCGTCAGCTGGATGATCGCGAGAAAAAACATCGTCAGCAGCCCACCGACCAGGACGAAATCCACTACCGCTGAACCCCGCTCGCTGGGCCGGGCCGGCTCCGGCGGCGGCCCGGGCCTGGAGAGGACCCTCCCCTGGATCAGTTCCCCACCTTGTCCATTGCCTGGTTGAACATCGCTTCAAGGGCTGGTCCGGCGAGCGCAAGCAGAGCCGCAACCAGGACCGCGGACATCAGGGTGATCATCACCCAACCCGGGACGTCACCGCGCTCAGGGTTGTCACCGGCGCGGCTTAGTGACAGCCGACCCCTTACGGGCACATCGAACTGGCCGCGCCGAAGGCGGCGCCACCTTGCGGTGCTGGTCCAATTGAGCTGCATTAGGGCCGCGAGGCCAAGCAGCAGCGTCAGGCAGAGGGTTCCCATGGAATTCATCTTGCGTCCTGTCTGGTTGCTGAATGGGAGTTTGGATAGTTAGTCAAAGCTGCGGTTTCCAATCGCCGTTGCCGTTCAGAAGCCCAGGTTGATTGCGGCGATGCCGGGGAAGACAGCAAATACGACGGTCAGGGGAAGGACTCCGAAGACCAGGGGCACCATCATGGCGATCTCTTTCTTGCCTGCAGCCTCCATGAGGTCCCGTTTGGCTGAATCACGTACGTCCTGTGCCTGCGCACGAAGCACGTCCGCAAGGGGTGTTCCCCTTTCCACCGCCACGATGATGCCGTCAACGAACCTGACTAGAGGCGCGAGGTCGGTGCGGGCAGAGAATTCCTGGAGGGCGAGGATCAAAGGCTTCCCCGCCCTTGTCTCAGCGAGAATTCTCGAAAACTCCTTTGAAAGCTCACCAGTGGCGCTCCGACAAACGCGGTCCAATGCTCCCGTTGCGCTCTCCCCCGCACCCACGGCGAGCGCCATGAGCTCTGCAAGGCCGGGAAATTCCGCCATCATCCGCCCTTCCCGCCGGCGAACCTGGACACCGAGCCAATAGTCCCGAAGTGCAAAGCCCCCTGCAGAACTGCCAATAATTACCGCAGCCGCAAGGACAGGGCTGAACCTGCCTGCTGCTGCTCCCAAAAGGACGACGATCAGTGCGGCGACAAAACCGGCCGCAGCCCACAACAATTGCTCTGCCCGGAAATCGAGGGGCGATTTATTGATTCCTGCCTGCGTGAGTCGCCGCCCGGTAGCCCCCGGCGAGGGATTGAGCTTCCCCAAAGAGGAGAGCCAGTCCTTCACGACAGGACGAAGAATCCGTCCAAGCGGACCGAAAGGAGTCAAATTCTGCTCACCAGCGGCCAGAAGCCTCGATTCCAGGTTGTGAGACTTCAGTTGGGGCTCTATGCGCTCAGAGAGCGTTGTGGCGCGCATCGGAGGCGCGCGGAAGATTACGAGCCATAACCCGAGACCAAGGCCGATTCCGCAGAGCACTGCGCCAGGGGACAGCACTATCATCGGAGCACTCTTTCATCCTGCGGCAAGGCACCGATCTTGAGCATTGCGGTGTAGCAGATAAGTGACACTACGAGGCCGCCAAGCAGAACCCCGGCGCCCATGGGAGTGTTGTAGGCCCTGATGGCTTCGGGCCTGGTGGAGAGCAGGATCATCACGATCCATGGCGCCGCAACGGCCAGTCGGGCCGCATTGATCGTCCAGGACTGCCGCGCCTCAAGTTCGCTTCGTGTTCGGGAATTCTCCCGGAGGAATTCGGCAAGCGTTCCCAGGAGCTTCCCGAGGTCGGAGCCGCCCACTTCCCGTGTCAGCCTTAGCGCTTCGATGATGCGGTCAGCCACGGGGTCCGCCAACCGTTGTTTAAGTCTATTCAGGGACCCGTCAAATTGGCCTCCGGCCCGGTAATCGGCACCGAACTCACGAAAGATGGGGCGCAATTCCTCAGGACCCTTATCTCCAAGCTGAATAAGGGCCTCAGGCAGGGGCAGGCCCGCCCGGATGGCGGATCGGAGGTGGTCGACGACGTCGGGCCAGAGTTGGCGCAGCATTGCCCTTCTCTTCTTCGCGCGCCATCGGAGGACAGTGACGGGTAACCACGTACCGAAAAGCCCGAAACAGACGGCAAGGGGCCACGAGCGGCTAACCCCGAAGAACACCAGCGCAACGAAGGCCCCGAGCCCCAGGCAGGTGCCAACCAGGCCACGGACTGACACCTTATCTACACCCGCTCCGGCAAGCAGCTCAGAGAGGCGGCCAGGCTTGCGGTCCTGGTTCCCGCGGCCGGGTATTTCCCAGCAGGACCACCAAATAAGGAAAAGACCTATACCCGCGGTGGTTCCCATCAGTGCGGACATCATCGCGGATCCAGCAGTGCAGCCACGTCATAGCCCGCCCGTGAGAACTTCTCTGCTGCTGGCATGGCGTTTGCCCGGGCCTGCAGGACGCCGTTGTCCAGGGCGAAGACCAGTGAAGACTCGATGATGCCATTTTCCACGCGCCGGCCCAGCGAAAGGATCTGGGTGACCTGCCGCCTTCCATCGGGGTGTCTGCTGCAGTGCACCACGAGGTCTATACAAGAGGCCACCGTGGGCACCACGAAAGCACTTGAGATGTTGTCCCCTGCGAGTAACGGAAGGGTGCAGATCTTGGTGACGGCGTCATGGGCCGAGTTGGCGTGGACGGTACACATGCCCGGAAGACCGCTGTTAAGTGCGATCAGCATATCCAGGCTCTCGGCTTCCCGTACCTCTCCAACTACCAGGCGGTCCGGACGCATCCGCAACGCTTCCTTCACCAAGCGGCGGAGCGGAATTTCACCCTCACCTTCCAGGTTGGCTTGGCGGCATTGAAGACCCACCACGTCCCTGAGAGGAAACTGCAGTTCAAAGATCTCCTCCACTGTAATGACGCGTTCCCGGCTTCCAATGCTGGCAGCCAGGCAGTTCAGCATGGTGGTTTTGCCTGCCTGGGTCGCGCCTGATACCAGGATGTTGAGTCCGCTTGCTACTGCCGCACCAAGAAAGCGCGCGGACTGCGGCGTCAGTGTTCCCAAATCAACAAGATGTTCGAGACGGCTGGCCTTAACAACAAACTTGCGGATGTTCATGGCCCAATGACGGCGGGTGACATCCGGAATCACAACATGCAGCCTTGAACCGTCCGGCAATGCGGCGTCGACAAACGGGGACGACACGTCCAGTCGTCTCCCGGAGCTCTTAAGCATCCGCTCCACGAGGTCCCGCACTTGCTGTTCTGAGAGGCTCAAAGAAGTGAGCTCGGACTCGCCGTTGCGCGCCACATAGATTTCGTTGGGTGCGTTAAGCCAGATTTCCTCCACCGTGGGGTCGTCCAGGAGTGGCTGAAGTACTCCAAACCCTGCCACCGCATCGAAGAGGAAGCGACGGGCTGCATCAAGCGGACCCAACGGCGGAAGGGGTCCCAGCAATGCGCGCTCGTCATAGTCCGTGACCGCGGCTTCAACCAGCCGGCGGACCTCGCCTGCCTGCCTCAAGGGATCCAGTCCGCGGCGGCGGATCAGCTCACGGACTTCGTCCTCGACTATTCCCAGCGCGTCCATTTGTTCCCCCAAACGACTGCCGCCCCCGGCGGAGGCAGTGCGACTGGGTCCAAGCCTAAATAGAGGTGCCCCCCGCAACAAGTCATCCCATCGCCAATGTGGATAAACATGAACACGCAGGATCCGGTCAGCACCTCAAGATTTTGCTTGGACCTGCGCAAGATTCACATCAGTAACAGGAGAATCACTAGTTACCCCAGTAACACTGGTGCTATGGTGAGCGCGTTATTTATCGAAATAGCACTATCAGGTGCCTTCCTGGGGGAAAGCACCTGAGCAGTATCCATAGAGGCGCTTGGGGGAGCGCCGCATTGTCTCCGGAGCACATATGAAACGGAACCTGTCTCAGTCCCGTCGCCCGATCATGACGTCCTTCGGGGCTGGCCTGCTGGCCGTCTCGTTGTTGACTGGCCCTGGCCTAACCGGAGCCGCTTTCGCCGTCGAGCCCAGTCCGGCTCCCTCGCAGACTGCCACCTCTTCGCCGGTGACACCAACGGCCTCCCCCACGCCTACGCTTCCCGGGCCGGCACCAACAACCACATCCTCGCCGCAGCCTTCCCCTGTCGCCTCTTCATCGACAACTGCAGCCTCTTCGCCGACACCTGCAGCTGCGGAATCGATGGCTCAGGCGATCGGCCCCGGTGGAGCGGAGATGGGGCAGCGCTCCAAGCGGGTGACCTCTTCGTCCCCCTCGGGGACTCTTCAGAAGCTTAATGCGGAATCCCTTGCAACAGAGGGCACATGGATGCCTTCCTTCGGTGTACAGGGATTGGACGTCAGCGGACACCAGACCAGCGTCGACTGGCAGCAGCAGTGGAACATGGGTGCAAGGTTTGCCTACGTAAAGGCTTCGGAGGGAAACTACTTCACCAATGACCTGTTCGGCTCTCAGTACCAGGGCGCACGAAACGTTGGCATGATCCGGGGTGCCTACCACTTCGCAATTCCCAACTGGTCCTCCGGCGCCGACCAGGCACGCTATTTTGTCCAGAATGGAGGCGGCTGGTCAGCCGACGGCTACACGATGCCGCCTGTTCTGGATTTTGAATTCAACCCCTATGAGGGCCGGACAATCAATGGCTTCTACTTCGGCAACACCTGCTACAACATGTCTCCAGCCCAGCTGGCATCCTGGGTCCAGGACTTTGGCAATACCATGAGGTCGCTGACCGGCCGGCTGCCGATGATTTACACAAACACAAGTTGGTGGAACCAGTGCCTGGGCAATCCTGGAGGATTCGGCGACTACCCGTTGTGGATCGCTGCATACCCCAGCGCACCAACAGACAATGCTGGAGCCGTCCCCACCGCCAGTTGGGGCACGTACAGCGTCTGGCAGTACAGCAGCACCGGACCTTTTTCCGGAGACTCAAATGTTTGGAACGGGGACTACACGTCCCTCAAGCGTTTTGCCGGTGCCGCATACCCAACCGGAAGCTTCGATGATCTGTCCGTCGGTGGGAGTGGCACACAGTTCTTCCTCCGCGCCCGGGGATGGTCTGTCGACCTTGCCAATACTGACTCTTCCAACCAGACGCACGTCTATGTCACAGCGCCAGACGGTACGGTCACCGGATACCCTTGGATCGCCAATACTTCGCGGCCTGACGTGGACCAGGCGCTCGGTTATGGCCCGTCCCACGGCTTTGACGGCACTATTCCAATTTCCCGCTCGGGAACGTACTCGGCCTGCGCCTACTCCATTGGAACCTTCGGCAACACACCTCTCGGATGCAAGAGTGTGACCGCCACAGGAATCGGAGTGCCAATGGGTAATTTCGACAGCATTGGACAAGTCCGGAGTACGGACAGCGTCAACCTGCAGCTACGGGGGTGGGCCGTGGATCAGGCAAACCCTGGAGCTTCATCCTTTGCCGATACCTATGTAACCGCACCAAATGGAACGACCACCGGCTATCGCATGACCGCGAATACCTCACGACCGGACGTTCAGGCAGCCACCGGGTTGGGCGCGAACCATGGCTTTGACTACCAGATTCCTGTTACGGCACCGGGAACCTACAAGGCTTGCACCTATGCGATTGGCCAGAATTCAAATGTCCCGCTCGGCTGCCAGGCAGTAAACGTTGGGTCGAACCCTTCCCCCATTGGCAGCTATGATTCGCTGGCCCTCAATCTGGCTGCGAATACGGCAAGTCTGCAAGTAAGTGGCTGGACCCTGGACCCCACCGTCCCGGCTACCAGCATTAATGCGAGTGTCTATATTTCCGCCAAGGACGGAATACCGGTGACAAACCCCAGTCCGGTGAACGTCGCAGCCAACCAAAAGCGGCCTGACGTCAATGCGGCACTAGGCACAGTCGGCGACCATGGTTTCCAAGCCGCGCTTGCCATCACTTCCACCGGCACCTATTCCGTCTGTGTACGAGCCACCGGTGCGGCCCCGGTCTCCGCCGGACCTGCACTCCTCGGCTGCAAGAACATATCGGTTGCAGCCACTCCCCCTACAGCAGGCTTTCTGGACAGCGCAGGTATCCAGGTAACTAATGGGCAAGCAGCCGTGGTTAGCCAAGGGTGGACTTTGGACCCGGCGTTGCCCGCTCTCTCGAATCCTGTCCACGTCTACATCACATACCCCGATGGCAGCACTAAGGGTTACCCGTTCACGGCCAACCTCAAGCGGCCCGACGTCAACAGTGCACTGCAAACTGTGGGAGACCATGGCTATTCGACATCCGTCCCGGTTACGGCCCGCGGACAGTACCGCGTCTGCACCTATGGAGTCGCAGTGTCAGTCTTCGCCTCGTACAACGCCCAGTTGGGATGCCGTACTTTGACTTACTAGGCAAACGAATAGGGGGTGAAGCCAAGGCTTCACCCCCTATTTGTGTCAGCTGCCAGGATTACTTCTCGGCCAGGAGTTCCAGTAGGTACGCTCCGTAGCCGCTCTTGACCAGTGGTTCTGCTCTCTCACGAAGCTCATCATCGGTCAGGAATCCGAGCCGCCAGGAAATCTCTTCAGGGGCACCGATCTTCAGGCCCTGCCGGTTCTCGACCGTCCGTATGAAGTTCGAAGCATCGTTGAGGTCATTGAAGGTCCCGGTATCGAGCCACGCCGTTCCGCGCGGCAGAATCTCAACCTGCAGCTTTCCAGCCTCGAGGTAGACCCGGTTAACGTCCGTAATTTCCAGTTCGCCGCGGGCAGATGGCTTCAAATTCTTGGCGATATCCACCACATCATTGTCGTAGAAATAAAGCCCGGGAACGGCGTAATGGCTCTTGGGCGCCGCCGGCTTCTCTTCCAAGGACAGCGCCTTGCCGTTGCCGTCAAACTCCACAACACCGTAGGCGGAAGGATCTTTGACCCAGTAGCCAAAGACTGCTCCCCCGTCGATGGTCTTGAACCGGCGCAACTGGGTGCCCATCCCTTGGCCGTAAAAGATGTTGTCACCCAGGACCAGCGCGACAGTGTCATCACCGATGTGGTCGGCTCCGAGCACAAATGCCTGCGCCAGGCCATCAGGGGAAGGCTGCTGCTTGTAGGTTATGGAGACCCCGAAGCGGGAGCCATCCCCGAGAAGCCGTTCAAACTGGTCCGCGTCGTGCGGGGTGGTGATGATAAGGATGTCCCGGATCCCTGCCAGGATCAGAGTGGACAGCGGGTAGTAGATCATCGGCTTGTCGTAAACCGGTACCAATTGCTTGCTGACACCCAGGGTGATGGGATGAAGCCTGGAGCCGGTTCCGCCGGCAAGTATTATTCCGCGCATGCCCCCATCTTTCCCTTCGCTAAGGGCAGCAGCAAATCCGGTAGTCTAGGGAATTATGCAGCGACTTCTCGTGACCGGCGGAGCCGGCTTTATCGGCTCGAACTTTGTCCACTACGTTTTGGAAAACACCGAAGACCACGTCACGGTTTTGGACAAGCTGACCTACGCAGGCAACCTTGAGTCGCTGCAGGGCCTCCCGCAGGAACGGTTCACCTTCGTACAGGGCGATATCGCTGACGCCTCCGTAGTCGACGGTCTGGTGGCCGATTCCGACGTTGTGGTCCACTACGCAGCCGAGTCGCACAACGACAACTCCCTGCACGATCCGCGTCCGTTCCTGGACACCAATATCATCGGCACCTACACCCTTATCGAAGCAGCACGCAAGCACAACAAACGCTTCCACCACATCTCAACTGATGAGGTCTATGGCGACCTGGAATTGGATGACCCTGAGCGTTTCACTGAGCAGACGCCGTACAACCCGTCAAGCCCGTACTCATCCACCAAGGCGGGTTCCGATCTCCTGGTACGGGCATGGGTACGCTCGTTCGGCCTTCAGGCCACGATCAGCAACTGCTCCAACAACTATGGTCCTTACCAGCACGTGGAGAAGTTCATTCCCCGTCAGATCACCAACGTTATTGATGGGATCCGCCCCAAGCTCTACGGCAAAGGTGAGAACGTCAGGGACTGGATCCACGCCAACGACCATTCCTCGGCCGTGCTGGCGATCATCGCCAAGGGAAAGATCGGCGAGACCTATCTGATCGGGGCCGACGGCGAGAAGAACAACAAAGAGGTCGTTGAACTTATCCTCAAGCACATGGGCCAGGCCCCGGATGCTTACGACCACGTTGTCGACCGGCCCGGGCACGACCTGCGCTATGCCATTGACTCCACCAAATTGCGCGACGAGCTTGGATGGGAACCGCAGTTCTCCAACTTCGACGAAGGCATCGAAGCCACCATTGAGTGGTACCGGGATAACGAGGACTGGTGGCGCCCGCAGAAGGCCGTTACTGAAGCGAAGTACAAGGAACAGGGACAGTAATCCATGTCTTTGGAGTTTTCGAAAAAGCTTGCTGCGCACGAAACACCCATTCCCGGCGTCGTACTCTACGACCTTCCGGTCCACGGAGACAACCGGGGATGGTTCAAGGAGAACTGGCAGCGGGCGAAGATGGTGACGCTCGGGCTGCCTGACTTCCGGCCCGTCCAGAACAACATCTCCTATAACGAAAAGGCCGGCACCACCCGCGGGATCCACGCCGAGCCGTGGGACAAGTTCATCTCGGTTGCCACGGGCCGCATCTTTGGAGCCTGGGTCGATCTTCGTGAAGGGCCCTCGTTTGGCACGGTCTTCACGGCCGAACTTGACGCCAGCCAAGCAATATTCATTCCCCGGGGCGTGGGCAACGCGTTCCAGACGCTCGAGGACAATACTGCCTACACGTACCTGGTGAACGACCACTGGTCCGCGGATGCGCAGGGTCAATACACCTTCCTCAACCTCGCCGATGAGACCGCTGCGATCGACTGGCCGATCCCGCTCGACCGGGCTGAACTCTCGGACAAGGACAAAGCGCACCCGCGCATGGCGGACGTCACCCCGATGCCGGCCAAAAAAGTCCTTGTGCTGGGTGCCGACGGGCAATTGGGCAAGGCACTTCGCGCCCAGTACGACGGCGACACATCCGTTGAGTTTGCAGGCCGCACTGAGTTCGACCTCACCAGGGCGGACAGCTTTACTGGCCGGAACTGGAAGAACTACTCCGCGATCATCAATGCTGCCGCTTACACCGCCGTCGACACCGCAGAGACGGCGGAAGGACGGGCGGCCTCCTGGTCCCTCAACGTTGCAGCCGTGGCTCACTTGGCGCGTACCGCCGTCGAGCATAACCTCACCCTCGTCCACGTGTCCTCGGACTATGTCTTTGATGGCAGCCGTGAAAGCCACAGCGAGGAGGAGCCGTTCACTCCCCTGGGCGTCTACGGCCAGACCAAAGCCGCCGGCGACGCCGTGGCAAGCGTTGTTCCCCGCCATTACATCGTCAGGACCAGCTGGGTCATTGGCGAGGGCAATAATTTCGTAAGAACGATGGCCAACCTGGCGCGCAGAGGCGTCAAGCCCTCGGTCGTAAACGATCAGACCGGCAGGCTGAGTTTCACCGAAGACATCGCAGCGTTCATCCGGCACCTGCTGGCGACGGAAGCCCCTTACGGCACCTACAACTTCACCAACGACGGACAAGTGAAAAGCTGGGCGGAGATAGCCGCGGATGTATTCGAGCAGTCAGGCGCTTCCAGGAGTGACGTCACGGGCGTAACGACCGCAGACTATTTCCGGGACAAGAAGGCTGCCCCGCGGCCGCTGTCCAGCGCCCTGGACCTGTCGAAGGCACGGGCGACCGGATTTGATCCTGCAGATGCCGACGAACGGCTGGCAGCGTATCTGAAGTCAGGCGTCGAAACCGCATGATCCCGGCACACCAGCCGCAGCGCACTCTGGTAATCATGCCAGCGTGGAATGAATCGGAAGCCATCGGGAATACTATCCGTGAAGTTTTCGAGTTCGGGCCTGAGTGCGATGTCCTCGTCGTGGACGATGGGTCGCGTGACAGCACTGCACGGGTGGCCCGGGAGGCGGGAGCCTTAGTAGTCCAGCTCCCGTTCAACATGGGCGTGGGCGGAGCTATGCGGACCGGTTTCAAATACGCGAAGATGCATGGATACACCCAGGTCATCCAGGTAGATTCGGACGGCCAGCACGATCCCCGGGACATTAAGGCTGTTCTCGACGGGCTTCGGGAAGCCGACATCGTCATCGGCGCCCGCTTCGCGGACAAAGGTAACTACACGGTACGCGGACCACGTAAGTGGGCCATGAATGTCCTGGCCTGGGCCATATCAAACATTGCAGGAACCCGCTTGACCGACGTAACCTCGGGGTTCCGCGCCGCCAATGCAAAGGCTATCCGGCAATATGTCGACCACTACCCGGCCGAGTACCTCGGCGACACCATCGACTCCCTGGTTGTGGCCATCCGGTCCGGTTGCACCGTACGCCAGGTTGGGGTAGCAATGCGGGAGCGCCAGGGCGGAACGCCGAGCCACGACCCGGTGAAGGCCGCTATCTACCTTGGCCGGTCCGCCTTTGCCCTTCTCTTCGCTTTAACGCGCAAGAAGAACGACCCGTCATCCAACTAGGAGTTCACATGGCCACCCTCGTTGGCTTTATCTTTGTGCTGGTCATTCTGCTCATCATCTTTGAGATGCTCCGCCGGCGTCACCTGCGGGAGAAGTACGCGGTTCTCTGGATCATCATCGGTATCGGAATGCTGGTCCTGGTTGCCTTCCCGCAGCTACTCTTCTGGGCCAGCGGCGCTCTCGGCGTGCAGGTACCCTCAAATCTCCTATTTGCGATGGCACTGCTGTTGCTCGTTTTGGTCTGCCTTCATTTGTCTTTCGAGCA
Organism: Arthrobacter sp. NQ7; assembly: GCF_029581595.2. Classification (NCBI taxonomy): domain Bacteria; kingdom Bacillati; phylum Actinomycetota; class Actinomycetes; order Micrococcales; family Micrococcaceae; genus Arthrobacter; species Arthrobacter sp. NQ7. The sequence goes on from NZ_JARFXU020000002.1 coordinate 234,047, forward strand.
GTCACAGGCCGAAGATGAGATCAGGGTTCTGGCTGAGGAAGTCGGAATACTTCGGCTCAAGGTCGAAGAACTGGAAACGGGCCGGAAACTTGATCAGCCAGCGCCGCCCAGTGAAGCGCGGAGCGATGCAAGGCCGCCCGAAACCACTCTTTAACCTATTCAGGTGGCTGCCGGTCAAAACCGATAGCCACCTGAATCAGCCAGGACTTGTTACGAAACCACGTGCTTCAACAGCCGCGGCAGGGAATCAGTCTTTCCAACAGCGAGTGAACGCGCAACCAAAGTAGCTGCGTTCAGGCGTGACGTGGTGTGAAAAGCAGCCGCACGTGCTGTTCGCTGCCAGCCCAGTTCACGGAACCGGCGCGCCTGGCCCTCGAAGAAAGCCCGTTCCTCATCGAAACGACGGCCATCCAAAGCCTTCACTGATGAGTCTGAGGCTGAGTGACGGCGGTAGAGGAATGCCAAGGTCGGATCGACCACCATGGAGCCGCCCTCGGCGGCAATGTCCAGCAACAGGGCCAGGTCCTGGACCACATGAAGACCCTCAGTGAAACCGATGCGGCGAACGACATCTGTACGCCATGCAAGGGAAGGGAAATAGGCCCAGTCCGCGCGAACAAGGCTGGTAGCCATCTTTTCGCCCTGCAGGAGGACGCGCTCCTTGGTTTTGGGTGCATAGATCTTCTTGACAGCGTCGACCAACGGGGTGCAGGCAATCCCCTGTTCATCTATGACCTGGACCCCCGGCTGCACAACGCTGGCTTCCGGGTAGGTTTCAAACGCTTTGGCGACGACATCAAGGTAGTTCGGCAGCATGATGTCGTCCGCGCCCATGACCACGACAATGGGGGCTTCAGCGAGTTCCAGGGCCTTGCGGTAGTTACCGTTGGCGCCAAGGTTTGTCTCGTTCTTCTGGTAGGTGACCCGGGGATCTGCGATGGATTCGAACCAGCGCTGGGGTTCCGGGCTGGGGTACCCGTCGTCGACCACAATGAGGCGCCAATCCTCGAACTGCTGGCTCATGACGCTTTGGGCCGCAAGTTTCATCAGGTCGACGTCCCCGTAATAGGGAAGCAATACATCAATGGCCATGTGCCAGGTAGGTCCTTTTCTTGAAGATTCACAGGGGTTGGATCTGTCTGCCCGGAGATGAGCACCCCGTCAATGCTACCGCGTTGCCTCCGGCCGGCTTGGCCGAAGAGCGGGCCCGAGACCGCGGGCGACCGAATGGAGGGTCCCTGCGGCCAGCGATAGACTGAAGCCTGCTGTCTGACAGTTCCCTGACGCACAGGAACGGTCTATTTCGGTGAGCGAGAAGGAACCATAAGACGTGACGCACCAGAGTGACCCGCGGGTGGTGGCTGTAATTTCAGCATTCCACCCTCCCCTGGACCTCCCGGAGAGGGTCAAGCAGCTCAACAAGCAGGTCGTTCATACCGTGGTGGTGGACGACGGCTCGGATATGCAACAAACCAGCAACGTTCTTCAGGAACTGGAAAACCTGGGATGCTCGGTGGTGCGCATGCCCGACAACGTCGGGATCGCGGCGGCACTGAACAAAGGCATCGAGGTGGCACTGGAAGCCTGGTCTCCGGACTTCGTGGTCACTCTCGACCAGGACTCCGCTTTGGACGACGGCTACATTTCAGCCGCCTTGGATACCTTCGAGGAGGCCCGGGCCAACGGAATCGAAGTCGGGCTGGTCAGCGCCCAATCGCACAACGGACTGAACGTCCCCCTGCTCGCCCGGAGGGCCCGCTTTCCAGAAGCCTTCGACCCCCTTCAGTCGGGGGCTGTCATCCCGGTTTCCACGTTGAAGACCGCCGGCATGCTCGACGCACGGTTGTTCATCGACTGCGTCGACTCCGAGTACAACCTTCGAGTCAGGTCCCACGGCCTGGCGACCCTGGTGGGTAAGGGCTGCAACATGACCCATGCCTTGGGCCAGGCACAGCCGATGATGGTTTTCGGTTGGCACGTTTCGGTTCTGGGCCGCAAGCGCCACGTCCATTCACATGCGCCCTTTCGGGTGTACTACATGACCCGGAACAATATTCACCTTTGGCGGCAGTATGGTTCGAGGTTCCCAGTCTGGCTGATCCGCAGGCTTCGCTTCCAAGTCGAAAGCGACGTGTTCAGGATGCTGTATGGAGCCAACCGCAAGGGACAGTACCGGGCTTTTGGCCGTGGCTTCGTGGATGGCTGGCTTGGACGGCTTGGCAAAATCGATCCCTCGTTCCAGCGCAAGATCAGCGCATGAGCGGGAACGGGGCAGTGCGTGTTTCCGTTTGTATGGCCACTTACAACGGTCAGGAGTACGTCGAGGAGCAGATTCAATCCATCCTTGCCCAACTGTCACCCGACGACGAACTCATCATCGTCGACGACGCGTCGAAGGACTCTACGACCGACGTCGTCCGCCGACTTCAGGATCCGCGCATCGTTCTCCTGCCAAACGCGGAGAACATGGGCTACGTTGCCAGTTTTGAAAGAGCCATAGCTGCCAGCCGGGGCGAATACATCATGCTGTCGGACCAGGATGACGTATGGCTGGCCGGTCGCGTTGATACTTTGATCGCTGCACTGCAGACCAAAGACTTTGCTGCAAGCAACTTCACCGTGTTTGGCGGCCCGGCCAACAGGTACCACAAGGTGCAGCTTAGAGAGTCGGACAGCGGGCGTTGGGCAGCAAACCTGGTAACGACGTGGATCGGCATCCGGCCGTATTACGGCTGCACTATGGCATTCAAAGCCGCAGCAAAGAAACTAATTCTCCCGTTCCCCGAATTCCTTACTGAAACCCACGATCAGTGGATCGCAATCGTGGCAAACCTCAACCGGGAGATGATACATGTGGCAGCACCGACTGTTTCACGCCGGCTCCACGACGATAATACGACGCCCAAATCCCGTCGCCCTGTTGGGGTAATTCTCCGGGCGAGGGTCATGCTCCTTCGTGCCTTCTTCATTGCTCTGGGCAGGAGGCTTGCAACCCGATGACAACGTATCCGTATCCGTCCCCGGACAATTCCGACGCAGATGGTTTTGCCTCCTCTTTCGGCGCCATCGCATTGGCTGCATACCAACCGGACGAACCCATGTTCGCGCGCCAGCTACGTTCCATCCAGGCCCAGACGCACAAAAATTTCGTCTGCCTCATCTCCGTCGATGGCGACTACCAACGCGTAGCGGCCATGGTGCAGCGCGCCTGCGGCGACGATGAGCGGTTCCGCGTTCTCGGCTTCGAGGACCGGCTCGGATTCCACCACAACTTCGAGCGGGCACTCAAGGCGGTTCCCGAGAATGCCCGTTGGGTGGCTCTTAGCGACCAGGACGACTACTGGTATCCGGAAAAACTCGAAAGCCTACTCCCCGGCCTGGCCGGCGCTGCTCTGGTGACGGGTCAAGCACGGGTAGTGCCGCCGGATGTTTCCGCGACCGACCAGGATCCAACGAAGGGCCGCCTCACCGACAGGAAAAGCGTCGGTGCTGCCGACCTCATTGCCAATAACCAGGTAACCGGGTCTCTTTGTGTATTTCGTCGCGAAGTCCTGGACCTGGCCCTCCCATTTCCGTCGCTCGCCACGCCGTCCCAGTACCACGATCACTGGATCGGACTCTGTGCCCTCGCCAGCGGAGGAATAACTATTAAAGACGTTGTCCTGCAGGACTACATCCAGCACAGCCACAACGTAGTTGGCGAGTCGCGCCAGAGCCTGCCCACGTCGGTCCGCAATACTCTCCGTTTTGTAAAACGCTACGAGGGTAGTACGTCACCGCGGAGCATCTGCAGGATCATTTACAAGACCGGGCTGGGGTGGCGGACGCTGATGGCCAAAACATTGCTCGACCGGATGGGCCCTGACACCCCGGGGCGCCCTGCTGATCTGCCCGGAAGCCTCCGTACGTATGCGCACCCCCGGATGTTCCCGCTTGTACGGCTGATCATCAGCGGCAGCCGAAACGGAACTGTCTCGAACATGCGGGCCTTTGAAATCTTGCTCAGTGTGGCGCTTCGGCGCTTCGCAGGCTCAACGCAACAATAGTCCCAACGTTGGGGGAAAGCCCGAAAGGATCACCCTGACCGCCCACGACGTACTTGCCGGCCCTCCAGCCGGGGCTTGACTAAGCCCTGCTGCTGAGCTGATAACGCTTTTCAGCGTCCAGAGTACGGAACAAGTCGCCTGGCTGCAGCACAGCGGGGAGCCTGAGCATCCCTTCGCTGAGACCCTTGAAGGTGCCCGACAACCACTGCTTTTTGTCTTTCGCAACCCGGAACTGCTGAATGGCCAGCACAAAGAGTTCCGCGAAACGGAACACTGGACGCTGGGTCAGCGACCAGGGGCGCGGGTTAAGGCGCGTTAGCCACAACTGGTTTCGAAGGTAGTAGTAGAGCCGCCAGCCCATGTCCTTCAGTCCAGCGTTGTTCGGATGGATCATCCGGGCGCTTACGACGTGGATGCCGAACGACGATTGTGCCAGCCGTTTCGTATACTCAACATCGTCAAACCAGATGAAGAAGTCGGCGTATGGAAGCGGCATCGCTGCTGCCAACCGCAAATCAATCAGAACACCTACGAATGTCGTATGGGCAAGCGCAATTCCGCCCAGTTTCTGTGCAGCCAGCTGAGCAGTTGCATCGGTACTAACGGTTGGCAGGTTTCCCTGTACGACTGCCCCATCTACGTCTTCCACCAGAGGCGCGGCGAAGCTCGGCCGAGGTTCGCTCTCCATGGCCCGCATCAAGGGCTCAAGCGCGTCTCTGTGCGGCTCGGCATCGTCGTCCATCAACCAGGCAAGGCTATGACCGCGCTGCAACGCCAGTTCAATACCCCACGCAAAACCTCCAGCGCCGCCAAGATTGGCGCCCGTCTCATAGAGAGTTATCCCCGGATGACTGGTCCTGACGTATTCGGCGCTGCCGTCTGTAGACCCGTTTTCGATCACGATGATCTCGTCCAGTGGCCGAGTCTGCTCCTCCAAAGCCATCAGACACTTCTTCAGGTAGTCCAGTCTGTTGAAGGACACAACTACGGCTGCTACGGACATGGACCATCCTGACTTTGCGGTGCGAGTTACCAATACAGCTTAGTGGAACGGCGCCGACTCGCGGACCTGGTGGACCTCCCGCTGCTCTAAGCTGGAGACTTTGGTGCTGAAGCTGCGCCTGTGAATGAAAGGTTGGTCTTAGCGTCGTGAAGGCAATCATAGGCGCACTGTTTCGCGTAGGCACCTTCGCACTAACTGTGGGCGCGGGAACTGTAGTCGGGCTCCTCGCGATTCCGATCATTACGCGGGTGGTCGGCGCCGATGCCTGGGCCGTCCAGGTTCTTGTGCAGACTCTGGCAACACTGTTTGGCGTGGTCGTCGCATTCGGCTGGGGGACGGTAGGCCCAGGTCTCGTTGCTTCCCTTGACAGTAAGGAACGCCCCCAGCTCTTTCTGGACTCGCTAATCACACGCTCTTACCTACTCTGCGTGGCAGCTCCCGTAATGATGATCCTCCTGGCAGTGCTCCGGCCGAGGGAAGCCCTTTTTGTTACCCTGGCCTCAGCTGCATACTTGATGCCCTTCGTTGGAGCTTCCTGGTATTTTGTTGGCGAGGGACGCCCGATGAGGCTCTTTCTTTTTGACGCTCTGCCACAGTTGCTCGGCACAGTCGCGGGCGTAGGGGTCTTGGTAGCAACCAGGGACTTCACGTTGTTGGTCACCACACAATTGGTCTTCAACCTCATCGCGGTGGTCATTAGTTCCACCGTCGTGCTCCGTGATGGTGCAGGGCGCCTTACTGCGAACTTCTCTCCGCGGAATTCCCTTCGTCAAATGGCGCAGCAACGACATGGAGTTATCACAGCAGCTACAGGGAGTTTTTACGTCAATTTACCCATGCTGGTAGTCAATGCGATCATTCCGACGCAATTGGCAAGCTATGCGATCGCTGACCGGCTCTTTCGCTTTGCGGTCACAGCCTTCTCCCCGATCCTGCAATTCGTACAGGGATGGATTCCAGACGGAGGCGCTGGCGCCTCTGACCATAGGATCAAAAGGGCCTCGCAGCTTGCGCCGATCCTTGGAGTTTTGGGGGGTTCTGTTCTTGCCGCGGCAGGGCCGTGGGCAGCCCAACTTCTTGTCCCCGGCTCCAACAATTTCGGATACAGTCTCAGCGTTCCGGTGGGTGTCAGCTTTGCGGCGGTGGCAGTTTCTCAAATTATCGGACTTGCATGTCTGGTGCCAATAGGCAAGGCACGCGAGCTGGCAAGTTCCACCCTGGTCGGCGCCGCCCTGGGGACGCCTCTGATACTTTTGGGGGCAGTTAGCCTAGGAGTCGCCGGAGTGGTTTGGGGGATGGCCTTTTCTGAAGCCGCTGTCGCGGTGTTCCAAATAGTTGTGCTCAGACGTCACCTTAGCGGGAAAGCCTAGTAAACGCCCTGCCGTCATTCGTCCCGAAGCTTATCGCACCGTACGTACACTTTGTCTGCAAACCATCCCTTTGGTGCAATCTGGACTCCTGCCTCTGCCAGGCCCGGGTCCTGCTGGCAGGCGGCACGTCCAGCGTTAACACCGTCGCTCCACACCGGACCACCAGTCCGCGCCACAACAGTGGGAAAGAAAAAGACAAGTTGCAGGACCAGGAAGCCGCCGAGGATGGCCGCGGCAGCCGCGCGGGAAAGAGGCGCCAAAACAGCAGCGGCCAGCGGCAGGAGGGCCAGTAGGAAAGTCGACGGCGCTGTGGAATAGCGGGACAAAAAGAACCTGTCCCAATCTGCGTTTGTGAAGGTCGAGTAGTCAAAAAAGGACTGCGGGTTGACGACTTGGGTTGCCGCCCAAGTACCAAACGAAGCCAATACCATGACCGCCGCGACAAGGCGGTGAACTGAATTTCCCTTCCACATGATAAAGATGAAGACCACAAGGAACGGTATGGCCGCGCAAACTATCGGCAACGGACCGTAAGCCTGGATAAGGCCAGCGATAGTGACTGAGTTCCCAAACATCAGGGCGCTGCTGCTGTTAAGGAACCAGCCTTCAAGCACGGACAAAAGGTTAACTGGGTAGCCCGAAGATGGCGATCGAGGAAAACTGAGCGTAGTTAAAACCTGGCACAGGAGACCAAGGAGCAACCCCGTCCGCGCAAACCACTTGGACCGATTGCGTAAGTCGTAAAGAAACAACGGAACAAATAAGAGCGACAATATCTCGGTAAGAGACACGAGAAGCGACAGGGCAAAAAGGCCAAATCGGCCGGCCCGGCTTTGCGCTTGCGCCATTAAGAGCCACGGAGTAAGCCAGAGGAGATACCAGTGAACGTTGGCGAAGTTTGCCAGCGTTTCCAGCGGACCAGGCGCGACGAAGATAACCAGAGAAGCCAGGCACACCCTGATGAGCGTGTTTCCGACGACGGATTTCGATAAGTAGAAAACGCACAAGGCCACGAGGGATACGACCAGGCAACTCGCATAATTCATCGCGATCCCATACCCCTGGACCGGAACAAAACTCGCAACCAAATTGGCACCCAGTCGAGGAACAATATGCAGGTACCCTTCGTAGGGCGAAAAGATTCCCGCCCATCCGCTGCCATTCAGCGCATCATTAAGGAAGATCCCGCCATCTTCGGCCCAAATAGTTCGCTGCGCGTCCCACGGCATTCTCCCAAAGGCGACCGAGGCACCTGCGACGACGATCACCGCATTCAGCATCCAGAATGCCAACCGGCGCCAACTGTTCTGCAGGCCCTCAGCTTCCTCCATCTGACCGATTCGTCCCCGCAATGCTGTCTCCATAGACTCGCGCCGTCCTTCCCCATGTTCGTCTCATACATATTGGCGCCCTGCCCGCAATGACGCCCGCCTTGGTCTGGAGCTCTAAATTGCGCGTCTGGTTGCAACGCCCCTAGCGTCTTATATAAGACGACAGGACACTCCGCCAACTCTGAAATAATTCGTGCGTGTGAACATCGAGCACTCAGGCCGAAAGCGACGTGGAAATGAAGAATTGCGCGCTTTTCACGGCCGCGTACCGCTCATCTTTCCATCATTGCACCATAGTCATCATAAACGTTCGGACTTTTGTTCCCCGACTAATCCGGAGCCTCATGGCCGGCTGCCCTGAGGCTCTGTTCCCCTCCGGAGCTTCCGAGGTGCCAGGGACATTGGGTGGGAGCCGAAGTCCCCTGCGTTCACGGAAGTCCAGCCCGACCGATTCGAAGGTAGAGAACATCCTATGAGGAAGGGCACAGATTCAGTTTGTAGAGTTTCGCGTCACCCTGAGAGTCTTCGAGAGTTGTCATCCCTGCGGCTATCAGGGCGTCCAGTCCTTTGTAGCCGCTGTCCCTGCCATGTACCTCACGGTGCCCGAAGTCGAGGATGTACTCGATTTTAAGGCTCTCCACGGCCGGGCATACGGCCGGATCGTCCTTCGTGGGGGCAGGACCGCTGAGTAGGCGCGCTGCCCCTTGGGGAACAGCGCTGAGGATATGCAACTGGACGAGTTTGCGGTCGGCGAAGGCGTAAGCGAGGGAACTGCCATTCCAGGGATTGCCCACCATAAGAGCGTCTTTGGGCACTTCGGCGGGCAGCCGCTTGATGAGTGCCATTTCATCACTGGATATCAGCGGCGAATCCTCGGCCAGACGGTAAGACCCGGCCATGGACGCTTGCGCCTGTGCCACATTTCCGCGTTGCGTGGCTCCAGTCAGAACGAAAACCATAACCACACCTGCCGCAACAAGAACAGCGGGGTCAAGCCTGCGGCCTCCGGCGACCCCTTCTGAGGGGCGTGAACCCCGCCTGCTGTCCAGGAACCGGACCCCGGCTGCCAAGGCTATCGTCAGGCATTTCCAAACCCCGACGGCGCCCCTGCATGCGATTGGAATCGTCACGATTGGCAGAAGAGCCGCCAAGCGGGGCGGGTCGTTGTACCAGATGCCCGTGAGAGTTAGCCGGAAGTCGTCCGCCGGAAAGGAACTGACGACGACGAAGAGAACTGCAGCGACCGCGTAGATTCCCAGCAGCCAGAGTTGCCGGCCGGAGCGAAGGATGAGATAGATGCCAAGGAGCGTCAGTGCCATGACTGCCCACGCGACGGGGCGCCCGATGGCTGAACTGGCAATGAGTTCTCCGATGGCCTGGCCCGTTGTCTCCACTGGCGGCCAGAAAGCAGCCTCCGCCGGAGGACGTACGATGTCCCATAGACGGCGGATCAGCAGGACGGCGGCAACGAAGATGAGTCCCAGGACGAGCGAGACTGTGACACGTTTCCTGCCCCTCCTGAACGTGAGCATGTCCGCGAAAACCCGCACGTAAACATAGAGGGCCGGAGGCAACATCAGAGCCAGCCATGCCATGGCGGCGCCGGGGTGCGCAAGGGCCATGCCCGGAAGGACGGCCAGCAACAGAAGCAGGCTCATGATCTTTGAACCCTGGGCCTCAGTGGTCAGGCCAATAGCGTCGAGCCCCAAGGCCAACGCCAGGGGCAGCAAGGCCAGTGCCAAAAAGTTTGGATAAAGAACCCCGAAGTCCAGCAGGGAAATCGGAAAGGCCCCGAAGGCCGCCGACAAGATGCCTGCAGCCAGAGTGACGGCGGGACGACGGCCCCACACAGCTTGAGCCAGATACACGCATCCGAGCGGCCAAACGAAGGCGGCCACGGCAATATTGACGACGTTTACGGCCGTAGTTATTTCGCCGCCACCTACGCTGACGAGCAACGAGACAAGGTCGTGCCAGGCCGCGGGATACGAACCAGCCCCGGTCATGGTATTCAGGGTGAGGGATGAACCGGAACCGGTGTCGAGAATGTAGCGTACTGCGTTCAGATGGAACACATTGTCGAAAGTCTGGGAGAACGACTCTGGGGAACCGATGGCGTTCAGCAATCGGCGGCCGATCAGGACAGAAGCCGCGGCGATCGAGGCCAACGACACGGGCAACCAGTAGCGCGGCCGGTCGTCCAATGTTTCCGTAACCACGCTTGGCCTCTTCCTGATCAGGAAAGACACTGCAAACGCTATCGCGGAGACTCCCACGGTTACCACTACCACAGGCAGCAGGGACCAACTGGCTCCAACGAGGGGCGCCAGCATGGCTGCCACGGCGACGATGGACACGCTGATGCCCGGGGCTGCTGCTAGAGCCCGGAATGCACTCAGCCGGGCCGCAAGGACAACGACCAGGCCTGGGATCATCAGCAGTGCCACCGCGAGGACGAACTGTGGTACCGCGTCAAACCAAGACAAGAATCCTCCGTACGTTTATCGGAGCGCGGAAAATTTCTGGGTTCTCCGCAGCATCCGGCTGAAATCACAACGGGAGGCGCAAACCAGAACCCGTGAAAAAGAGCTAATGATTCAATTCCGCAAAAGGCCAACAGCCTCGTGGATCGGTCCGTCGAAGATCAGCTCCCCATGCTTAAGGAGAACACCCCGCCTGCAGATCCTGGAGACAAGGTCCAGGTCATGACTCACCACAACCAGGGTCTTGCCGTCCCGCGCCAGTTCCTGGATCTTGTCGATACATTTCCGCTGGAAAGGCTCATCGCCTACCGCGAGGATTTCATCGATCAGGAAGACTTCAGGGTCTGTGTGCACAGCAACGGAAAAGGCCAGCCGCAGGTACATTCCTGACGAGTAAAACTTGACCTCAGTATCAATGAACTGGCCGATCTCGGAGAACTCGACAATGTCGTCGAACCGGTCCTTGATCTGCTGTTCGGTCATACCCAGGATGGCGCCGTTGAGGAACACGTTGTCGCGCCCGGACAGGTCCGGGTGGAAACCTGCTCCTACTTCGATGAGTCCCGCGACCCGGCCCCTTGTCTTCACCGATCCGGTGTCCGGGAGCATGACTCCGGAAATGTGCTTGAGCAGGGTGGACTTTCCTGAACCGTTCAGGCCCAGGAGGGCAACGGTTTCCCCTGCCTCGATGTCAACGGACACATTCTTGAGCGCGTGAAACTTTTCAGAGAGGTCACCCTTGCGTCCCTTCACGAGCCAAACAACGGCTTCCTTGATGGAGCGCGTGTGGCGGAGGACAAACTGTTTGCTGATGTCGGAAACTTCAATTGCGTTGACCACTTAAAGCTCCTGCGCAAAACGGCCCTCAAGGCGCCGAAAGGTGAACTGGCCCAGGACGAGGACCGCCAAGGCGACTCCCAGTCCAATTGGCAACCAAAGAGTGAACAGATTCGGGGGCATGGCGACTGATCCGTCAGTCGTCGGGAACCAGAACGCGTAGTGGAACAATTCCACACCGATGGTTATCGGATTTGCCTGATAGACGGCAAACCACCCCGCTCCCAGCTTCTCCTGCACCATAGACCAGGCATACATCACGGGCGAAGCCCAGGTGGCTACCATCAGGAGCATATCCACAAGGTTTTCTGAGTCGCGGAAGTAGACGTTTGCCGCGCCGAACAGAAGTCCCAGCCCTGTAGCAAGCAGGGCAACGATGACAAAACCGGCAACGGCTGCGAGCAGCTGGAACACATTGGGGTGCCAGCCGGCGAAAAGGCACCCGATCACGAGCACCACCAGCTGCGGAAAGAAGTGCACTGCCGACACCCACACAGAAGCCACAGGGAAAAGCTCGCGTGGAAGATAGATCTTCTTGATGAGGTTTCCGTTGTTGACTATTGACCTCGCTGCATTTCCCAGCGCTTCGGAGAAGAAGTTGATCAGGACAATGCCGGAGAACAGGTAGACGGCGTAATTGGCCAGACCCTCGGGATTCCGCGCGCTTCGTTCGAGGCCGAGGAAGACTCCGAGGGCAACGTAGAACACGATGAACTGCACGCCCGGCTTCACATACGACCAGAGCAGACCCAGCACGGAGCCCCGGTAGCGTACCTTCAGCTCTTTGCGGACCAGCAGCTTCAACAGGAAGCCTGACTGCCTGATATCCCGGAGGCCACCTCCGAGTCCGGGAGTGGTTAACTCCCCGGATACAAGTGCGCTCACTTTATTTCGTTCTGGGTATGCTGCTCGAAGGTCTTCCTCCAGGATTCCATAGAGGTGAGGTCCGAGACTGCGGCCTTGTACTTCTTGCTGAGGGCCGGCCATTCCTTGAGCAGGGCGGAGTGAAGCCGGGCGCTTTCGGCCAGCATCTTCCTCAACTGCTTGGGATTGCGGCGGTACCAGGACGCCCCGGTGCCTTCGGCATTGGATACCACGGCGCTGTCATACTGCGCCATCCGCCACCAGCGGTTGTCCTGGTGGGCAATGGTGGTTTGCGGCCGCTCCGCGCTGGTTCCCTTGACAGGGCTGGCCAACTGCCGGACAACGGTCTTGGCCGCCCACGGCAACAGCGTCAACTTCCCTGGCTGCGACGGTCCATGCCCACGCCGGGGCGGCTTGTCCATCTTGGGTGCAGGGAAGTCCTCCGGGTCAGGACGGAAGACCGCATCCGAGTGCGCGGACATCATCTCACGGATCTGGGGCAGCTTCTCTGACAGGAGTCCGGGCAGGGCCTCCGGCCCCTTCAACACATCCTCCAGCGCCCATTGCCTGCCCTGAGCGGTGGCGTACTGCATCGACACGAGATGCTTTACGTCAGCGTACTGCGACTCCTTGATGACCCGGCCGCCGAACTCGTAGGGGCTGTGCAGGAGTGCCGCCACCACCCTGTTGCGGGCGTGGAAGTAGGCCTGCCACCCGACGAGGTCGTCCTTATCGATCCAGGAAACGTGCCATACGGCAGAACCAGGCAGCGAGACCGTTGGGTAACCGGCCGCCTTCGCCCGCAACCCGTACTCGGAGTCGTCCCATTTGATGAACAACGGGAGGGAGAGACCAATCTCGCGGATGACCTCGGTCGGGATAAGGCACATCCACCAGCCGTTGTAGTCGACGTCGCACCGCCGGTGCAGCCACGGGGTCTGGCGAAGGTTGGATGAGAGGAAGTCGTGGCCGAGGATCATGTCCTCGCTCGGGAGGGACGGCTGGAACCTATAAGGGTTGACCACCTCTCCGAAAGTATGGAGGACGGTCCGGTTGTAGAGATCGAACATGTGCCCGCCGACGAGCGTCGGGGTCTTGCAGCGATCCGCGAACGTCAGCAGGCGGATAATGCTCTCCGGTTCAACGACAACGTCGTCATCCATCAACAGGGCGTAATCGCTGCCGTTTTCAACAGCTTCGAACATGCCCCGAGCGAAGCCGCCGGATCCACCCAGGTTGGACTGGTTGATGATCCGGAGTTTGCCCTTCAGGGATCGCTTGACGTCGTCGTAACCTTCAGCGTCGGAAAGCTTTTGGGTACCCTGGTCGACAATCAGGATCTCCTGCACGTGGGCAAGGGCATCCTCGCTGTCGGCGAGGAGCCGCAGGTTGTTCAAGCAGAAGTCTGTCTTGTTCAGGGTGGTGATCTGGAGTGTAACGGAACCCGGCGTCTTTTCGACCGTGGGGCCCTGCCATTCGGCGTCGAGCATGATCAAGGGCTCAGTGCCGGCCAGGAGGTCGAACCAGTACCATCCGCCGTCGCCGAAGGGCGCCAGCGAAAGTTCAAACACGCTCTCGGAGTTGCCTTCGACCCGCCGTGTGTCCACCCGTTGCAAGGACCCCCGGGCATTTGATTTGTAGACGATGACCGAGCCGGTGCCCTGGGTCCGGACCTGGAGCCGGATAGTGTCCACAGTCGTCCACCGGCGCCAGTAGCTGGCAGGGAAAGCGTTGAAGTACGTACCGAAAGACACCCGCTCGCCGGAACGGACAGACGTTGAATGCCGCGAAAGGAAGTCTTCAACGTGCGCTTCTTTGGTGGGGCTGCTGATGGTCCGGGGCTTCGCGGTCTTCCCGTCGCGGTCACCGGCAGTGGGCAGCTGGATCCCGGTCGCGGTGCCCATGTCCATATAGAGGGGCACGGTGTCCATTTGGCTGGCACTGGGCAGGATCACGCGCTGAAGCGTCTGCCACGCCTGACGGGCTTCGGCTGTCTTCGCCCTCGAGGTGTTCTTGGTCTTGTTGTCGGTAGGGACGCTCATGCGTCGACTCCCCCGCTTTCAAGCTGCACGCCGCTTTCGAAGTGCGGCCGGATCTTGTTGTCGAACATGCTGAGTGCGGAACCAATAGCCATGTGCATGTCCAGGTATTTGTAGGTGCCGAGGCGGCCACCAAAGAGGACATCCTTTTCCGCGGCGGCCAGGTCGCGGTACTTGAGCAGCCGCTCCCTGTCTGCGGAGGTATTGACCGGGTAGTAGGGCTCGTCGCCCTTTTCAGCAAAACGCGAAAATTCGCGCATGATGATCGTCTTCTCGGTCTGGTAGTCACGCTCGGGGTGGAAATGGCGCGGTTCGATAATCCGCGTGTAAGGGACGTCCTCATCGTTGTAGTTCACAACGGACGTGCCCTGGAAGTCGCCCATATCCAGGACTTCTTCCTCGAAGTCGATGGTGCGCCAGGAGAGGTCGCCCTCGGCGTAGTCGAAGTACCGGTCGACCGGGCCCGTGTAGACGACCGGGATGTTGCCTACGACCTTGTTCTTGCTGTATTCGTGCGACTCATCGAAGAAGTCGGTGTTGAGCCGGACCTCGATGTTGGGGTGTTCCGCCATCTTTTCGATCCAGGCGGTGTAGCCGTTGGTCGGCAGACCCTCATACTTGTCGTTGAAGTAGCGGTTGTCGTAGTTGTAACGAACGGGCAACCGGGAAATGATGCCTGCCGGCAAGTCCTTGGGATCGGTCTGCCACTGCTTGCCCGTGTAGTGCTTGATGAAAGCCTCGTACAGCGGGCGGCCGATCAGCTGGATGCCCTTGTCATTCAGGTTTTGCGGATCGGTGCCTGCCAGTTCCCCGGCCTGTTCCTGGATAAGCTCGCGGGCCTGGCCCGGGGTCATGTTGGCGCGGAAGAACTGGTTAATCGTGGCCAGGTTGATGGGCAGGGAGTAGACCTCGCCCTTGTGTACGCCGTAAACCTTGTGGACGTAGTCGGTGAACGTGGTGAAGCGGTTGACGTACTCCCACACGCGCTCGTTGGAGGTGTGGAAGAGGTGCGCTCCGTAGCGGTGCACCTCAATTCCGGTCTGCTCTTCCTTTTCGCTGTACGCGTTTCCGCCGATGTGATGGCGCCGGTCGAGGACAACGACCTTCAGGCCGAGCTCAGTGGCGGCCTGTTCTGCGATTGTCAGGCCAAAAAAGCCGGACCCTACGATGACAAGGTCAGCGGTCACAAAATCTCCTGGTTCGAATGCGGGCAGCGCAATGGTGCGCATTGTCTGCTGCTCTAGCCTACCCGAGGGACTGTACGGCCCGTCGAATCAGGCCTCCCCTGTGATGCTGCACACGACCCTAGCGTTTTATCCACATAGGGCGTGGTTCACCTGGGACGTGTTTTACCCCCTGACTAGCGTGTGGGGAAACGTACGAAGGACGCCAACACATGACGCTTAATTGCACCTTGGTCGCCGGCCCGGGATCCCGCCTGCAGCAATCCCTGGAATTGTCCATCGATGCTCCCGGCGGCACGCCCGGCCACGCCATTCACGAACAATTGGTGTGCAAGTTCAGCGCGGGCACCGTCAATGTTGGTGGTGAGGACCTTCGTTCCCTCGTCGTCGGCACTCATCCCCTTGTCGAGGCGGCAGTGCTCGTCGACTGCGGGTCGGCGCCCGCCAGCACACGGACGCGGCGCCGGGCTGACGACGTTCCAGCCCAATTGGCCCTCACTGTGGACAGCGGAGCAGCAGCGGGAACCGTCGTACCGCTCCGCCGTGGCAGCTACAGCATCGGCCGCAGCGGTACGCGGGTCGTCATTCCGGACCCTGAACTCTCGCGTGAACATGCACGCGTCGTCGTCACGGAGACGAACATCATCCTGGTGGACCTGGACAGCGCCAACGGCACATTTGTTGACGGTGAAAGGATCCGCAACGCAGTCATCACCACCGATTCCCGCATCAGGTGCGGGCAGTCCTGCTTGTCACTGGTGTTCGCTGATCTGCCGGGAAGAGTTCTTGAAGACGCTGGCAGGTCGGTTGCGGAACCTATCGTGGTGCCAGGCCGCACCGACCCGGGCAACCGCCTGGGCCTGCTTCTGACCGCGATGCTCCCCCTGGCGATCGGAATCCTCCTGGCCGTATTTACAGGGATGTGGATGTTCCTGGCGTTCTCTGCTGCCTCGGTATTTTCCGTCCTGATACCGGCAGCCAACGGACGCCGCCAGCGGCGGCAATTGTCGCTGGCGGTACAGGAAGCGGTCCGGCAGGACAGGGAACGACGACGGCGGTCCGCGCCGTCCCTACCGCTGGTAGCTCTTGCGGCCGGGCAAGCTGCGGAGGCGCCCAGTTCTGAGTCCAATGACGGCGTCTGGTTGCGGCTGGGGCTGGCAGAACAGGCGGCGAACGTGCGAATTGAAGGCGCAGGCGATGTCAAACCCGTTCCCTCGGCCGGCATGGTGCCAGTCCTCCTCGACCCCGCCCGTCCGCTGACCACTGTGGCTGGCCCGCGCCGTGCAGTCGACGGCGCCATCAGGTCGCTGCTGATGCAACTGGCAGGGTACCCCTCCGGGTGCAGGACGCATGTCCTGATCCATGGACGCCCGGACGACCTGCCACTCGCTGCCCGGTTTCTTCCCCGGGTGACTCTGATATCGGGAACCCTGGCTGGCGTGGACACAGTTAAGGGCAAACTTCCCCAAGGCTGCGAGCGCGGAGTCCTTCTGCTGTTGGGAGAAGGCCCCACGGTGTCCGGGAACTCCGTGTGTGAAGCCGCCCTTCAACAGGGGTGGGCAGTACTTCACTTCCAGCCGTCGGACGGAGTGTGCCCCGAGGCCGATGTCCTGTTGTCGGGGCGGAATTCAGTCCTCCGTATGGATGGCGACCAAACCCTCTTTGTGGCGGACCTTGCGCCGGAGGACGTGTTCACAAATTTCTGCCGGTCCCTGGCTGGCAGCGCTCGGCGGAAAGAGGAACAGCCGAACGGTGTGCCCACGGCGTGCAGCCTGCACGACGTCCTCCCCTTGACGGCCGCCGCCACGATCGAACGGTGGAACTCCAGTGGACTGGACGACAGCCTGGCGGTCCCTGTGGGCGTCAGCGCGGCGGGAATCAGAATGCTGGATCTCCGGTCGGATGGGCCACACCTACTGGTGGCGGGCACCACCGGCGCGGGAAAGTCCGAGCTCCTCCGGAGCCTCACGCTTGCACTGGCACTGAGCTACCCGCCCGAACGGGTCAACTTCTTCTTCATCGACTTCAAGGGCGGTTCCGGTCTCGGCCCGCTCAGCAGGCTTGTCCACTGCGTCGGGCTGCAGACGGATCTTTCCGTTCCGGAACTGGAGCGGACGCTGACATCACTTCGCGCCGAGGTCCAACTGCGGGAAAGACGCCTTGCTGCGGCGGACGTCCCCGACATCTCCATGTACCGGAACACACCGTGGGCCCATGAACTTGTCCTCCCGCACTTGATCATTGTCATTGATGAGTTCAGGATGCTCGTTGATGAAGCACCGGAGACCCTCCGTGAACTGATGCGCCTGGCATCCATTGGGCGGTCATTGGGCATCCATCTGGTCATGGCAACCCAGAGGCCCCAAGGAGCCTTGACCGCGGACATCCGTGCAAATGTCACCTCCAGCATCGCCCTCCGGGTGCAGTCCGACATGGAATCGGTCGACATCATCAATTCCAAAGCGGCGGCGGCCATCAGTGTTAACACCCCGGGCCGTGCCTTCCTGGCGCGGGGGACGGAGCCGGCGGAGGAGTTCCAGGCGGCGTCCTCCGCTTCCGGCGGAGGGGAATTCCGGATGCCGGGCATCGCCGTCCACCTGACAACCGATTGCCTCGCCCGGCCTCCGGCCCACCCGGTACCGGAGGCGCCCAGTCCACTGGCTCCAGCACAGGCCGTGGAACCACTGGTGGCAATGGTGAGCAGCCTCTGCGCTGCCGGGGGCGTGCCGGATCCGAGGAAACCTGTCGTTCCTCCCCTGCCGATGGACCTGGAGGAAAGTGCTCCGGACTGTTCAGCCGGTTCTGCATTTTTTGAATCCTGGTGCCAAGCGCCCGAGCGCTCAAGTGGCCAGGTAAGGCTTGGCTTGATGGATCTACCTGGCAAACAAAAGGTGGAGTACTTGGTGTGGCGTCCTGAGGTCCATAGCCATGCGGCCTTTATCGGCGGCCCCGCTTCCGGGGCCGCAGGGTCCTTGGAAGTGATGATTGACCGTTTGATGGACAGCCCCAGTGAAACACATTTTTACTTCCTCGACGGGGCGGGAAGCTTCCTGGGGCTCGCCGGCGAAAGCCGGACAGGTGCGCATGCAGGAGTACACGATCTTCGGCGAGGGGTACGCGTGCTTGAGCGGCTTGTCGGGGAACTGGGCCGGCGCCTGGCCCAACCAGCGGCTGAGCACATACCTCTCACTGTCGCCATTTCAGGGTGGGGGTCCTGGGTTTCCGCTTTCCGGTCGGGGCCGTTGGCGTGGGCAGAGGATCTGGTCCATGACCTCGTCCGCGACGGTGCCATGGCGGGAATTACAGTTCTGCTGTCGGGAGAGCGGGAGTTGGTTACCGCCAGATTCTTCGCTGTCGTTCCGAACCGCTTTTACTTCCCGGCTGGATCCACGGAGGAAAGCCGGGCACTGTGGCCCAGGATGCCTGCCATTGCGGCAGTCGAAGGCAGGGCAGTGGCCTTCGGTCCCATCGCTGGAGATGGCCCTGCTGTCTGTCAGCTTTACCGACATCCAGGTCGGGAGGGCGGTGACGTGAACGCGTCCAAACACCCGAAGGCCTTGTCACCGCCATTTCGCGTGGATCCCCTCCCCGCCGTCATCACAACAGGCCAGGTGGCAGCTTTGGCGGAACTGACGGTGGCACGCCCTTCGTCGTCGAAGCCGGGCAAGCCGGCATTGCAGCCAGTGGGCGGGAATCCACTTCGTCGGGGTGGGAGCAGCAGTGCGGGGCAGATCCAGAGGGGTGGCAGGCATCAGGAGGTACTCCTCGGAGTGGCCGGGGACGAGGTGGGCGCGGTCTCCGTCCGGCTTCCGCATGCCGGCGTCGTGGCTGTTCTTGGCAACCCCGGAAGCGGCAGGAGCAATACCCTGAAGTCCTTGGTGGCGCTTAACCCTGATCAACCGTGGTGCCTGCCATCCGGATCTCCTACGTCCACGCAAGACTGCTGGGCGGACGTGCTCCTGCAGTCCGAGGGAGGCGTACTGCCACGGGAGACCGTTCTGCTCGTCGATGACGTCGACCTCCTTGGCCCGCTGGAGTGGAGGGCGCTGGAGCAGTTAAACGCCTTGGGCCATTCGCTCGTGGTTGCCGCCGCCTACAGCCCTGTCCTTATCCAGCGCGTTCCACTCATGATGGGTGCGAGGGCCTCAGGGGTGGGACTGCTGCTGGGCCCCCGCTCCTTTGCCGACGGCGACTTCTACGGGGTCCGCTTCGAAGTGGAGCCGCACTCCCCGCCCGGACGTGGTGTCCTCATTTCCGCGGGCATGTCCCTCGCCCTGCAGGTGGCGTGGGGAGGCCCGGGAGAGAAGGCCGCCGGGCCCGGATAAGGGCACACACGTTTTGAGAAGACAGGTCCCGGCCGTGGGGCACGGACCCCTAACCAGTGGTCCACGCCGGAAAAGACATCGACCGTCGACCGCGGCCACCTCAGAGGGCGGGAGGTGCGCTACCTGTCCGGGAGGCATGGGTGATCACTGGGGTGGAAAACAGGAGGACAATGGCGACGATCGCCGGAACCAGCATTGCCAGCCCGGGCAGGACCAGCCCGCTGGTCAGCGCCGGCACTCCAATGGTCAGGACGAACAATTGCGCTACCAGCGCAGCGGCCCGGGTCCAGCGGTACCCGCGGTAAAGAAAGACAGCCACAGCGAACAGCCACGCTGAAAAGGCCAGCAGGAGGCCGAGGGTGAAAACAGCTCCCCAGAATGACAGGACAGGGCTTCCAGAGAGCAACTCGTAGGCGTACCAGCCGGCAGCGGCGAGGAGGGCGGTGGCCTCGGCAGCTGCAACGATGGCCACCACTTTTGCCGCGCCGGGGACAGTGCCCGGCAGGTGACCGCCCGGAGGGGTCATCCCGTCGTGGCCGTCGGGAGAAGATGCGCTGCCTGCTGGTTCTGCGGGGGGTCTTGACACACTCGCACCCTACCGGACATAGTCGGACACTGGTGAGGGCCGGAGCCGCCACTGTGATGTATCGCTCAGGGTTTCGAGGGATATCGTGCGTTCTTACCCCTTGTTTACACAGCGTTAACATGACAGGCTTGAATGCAGATGACCAAGGGGGCCCCAAGGGCCCTTTTCCTTTGTAGCCACTAGTGAATAATTTCACAAAGGCTCTTCCCAGAAATGGAGCAACTGATCAGCATGGATTGGCGTAACCGCGCAGCGTGCCTCGACAAGGACCCGGAACTGTTCTTCCCCGTCGGAAATACAGGACCGGCCCTCCTGCAAATCGAGGAAGCCAAGAGCGTCTGCCGCCGCTGCCCGGTCGTAGACACTTGCCTGCAGTGGGCCCTTGAGTCCGGCCAGGACGCCGGTGTCTGGGGTGGTATGAGTGAGGACGAGCGCCGGGCCCTCAAGCGCCGTGCTGCCCGTGCACGCCGCGCTTCCTAGGACGGCCGGCCACACGTAGCCCGCCCGAATATGGCTTAAGCCAATCAGCCTGGCGTTGCAAAGACCCCGGGACAATCCACTCTGGATTGTCCCGGGGTCTTTGCTTGGTTCAGCCTCCGGAGGCCCGGCTCGTGTTTCCGGAACTAAGCACCGGCCGTGCCGCGTCGGCGGCTACTTCCCGGCGAGGCTGAGCCGGATCTTAACCTCAGTCCCACCGCCGTCACGGCGTTCCCAAGTAATGGTGCCGCCCAGTTCGCTGGTTACCAAAGTGCGCACAATCTGAAGCCCCAGCCCCTCGACATGCGGGGTCTGCGGCAGTCCCACGCCGTCGTCGGCGATAGTCACTGTCAGTTCTTCACCGTCTTCGCCTTCAGAGCGGTCAGCAAGCAGCCACACTGTTCCCGCCCGGCCCTCGAGGCCATGCTCAACCGCGTTGGTGACCAGTTCGTTGATGACCAGGGCAAGCGGGGTGGCCAAATCGCTTGGGAGCTCGCCGAAGGTTCCCGAACGCTCGGTCCTGACCTGCTGCGACGGGGAAGCCACCTCAGCCGACAACCGGAACTGGCGCCCGATCAGCTCGTCGAAATCAACGCTTTGGGTCAGGCCTTGCGACAAGGTTTCGTGGACCAGGGCAATGGTCGCGACCCGGCGCATGGCCTGCTCCAGCCCCTGCTTCGCCTCGTCGCTCACCATGCGCCTGGACTGCATCCGCAGGAGCGCGGCCACAGTCTGGAGATTGTTCTTGACCCGGTGGTGGATCTCCCGGATGGTGGCATCCTTGGTCACCAGCTCCATCTCACGCCGGCGAAGCTCAGAGACGTCCCGGCAAAGAACCAGCGCACCGAACCGCTGCTGTTCGTCCCGGAGCGGAATCGCCCGCAGGGACAGGCTCACTCCACGGGACTCGATCTCGCTGCGCCACGGCATACGCCCGGTAACCACCAGGGGCAGGGTCTCATCAACCATGCGCCGGTCCTTCAGGAGTCCGGCGGTGACCTCTGCAAGCGAGCGCCCTTCCAGGGATTCGCCGTCACCCAGGCGCCGGAAGGCGGAGACGCCATTGGGGCTGGCGTACTGCACGATGCCGTCGGCATCGAGCCGGATCAGCCCGTCCCCCACGCGCGGCGCTCCCCGGCGGGACCCGGTGGGCGAGGCAAAGTCCGGCCACAGCCCCAGCGTTCCCATCCGAAGCAGGTCGTACGCGCACTGGCGGTAGGTCAGCTCAAGCCGGGACGGCATCCGCGAACTGGACAGGTCCATGTGGGTGGTGACCACGGCAAGGGTCCGGCCGTTCCGGACCATGGGGACGGCCTCCACCCGCAGCGCCATTTCGCTGTTCCAGTTCGTTTCACTGGAGCGCTCAATGGACTTGCTGTGCCAGGCCTTGTCCACCAGGGGCTTCAGGTCGGAGCGGATCCCCTCCCCCACGAAGTCGCTGTGGAACGCGGTATGCGTGGTGGAGGGGCGCACATGCGCCAGGGCAATGTACCCAAGCTCGGGGTGGGGGAACCACAGCGCGAGGTCGGCAAACGCAAGGTCCGCGACCATCTGCCAGTCCCCCACCAGGAGGTGCAGCCATTCGGCATCGCCCGGCCCGAAATCAGCATGTTCCCTGATAGGGTCCGTAAAGATTGCCACTGCACCTCCATTTGCGACGCCGCACTGCTAGCGCCGGACGATTGACCTCAAGAGCCTCAATGCTACCGACAGTGAGGCCATGTCGTCGGCCTCAAGCGCATTCACTTCGTCGAACATGCTCTTCGCCCGGCCCAACTGCTCGGCGTTCTGCCCTTCCCAATCCTTGAGCCGCGCCTCGGGTGCATCAGTGGCGGACGTGGCGTCCAGCACCGCCGTCGTCATATCCGAGACGGTGGAGTACAGGTCATCCCGCAGCGCCGCGCGGGCCAAGGCCTGCCAGCGGTCCTGCCGCGGCAGGCTGCTGATACGCTCCAGCAGGGAATCCGCATGGAACCGGTTGAAGACGGTGTAGTAGACGGCCGCAATGTCCTCGACGCGATCCTTCCGCGTCCGGGCAATCTTGGCGATATCCAGCAGCACGAAGCTTTCGAACAGCTCAGCCCAGCGCAGCGCGAGGTTCTCGGGAAGGTTCCATTCGCGTCCCTTCTCCAGCCACTCGGCCACCCGCTGCCGGTCATCGCCGCGCAGGTAGTCCAGGAGACGGGCACGCATCGGATCCATGAGCGGCTTGAACTCGCCCACAACGTCCGCGATGGGGCGCGAGACGCTTTCCTGGCTCAACAGCCACCGCACTGCCCGGTCGAGAAGCCGGCGGATGTCCAGATGGACCGTGCTCCAGTGCTCGGTGGGGAAGGAAGCAGGCAGGCTGTTCAGTTCAGCCATCATCGCATCCAGCTCATACACCTCCCGCAGTGCCACGAAAGCCTTCGCCACAGCCACTTCGCTGGCAGATGTCTCCTCCATGACCCGGAAGGCAAACGTGATTCCACCGAGGTTGATCATGTCGTTGGCCACCACGGTGGCGATGATTTCGCGGCGCAGCGGGTGGGTATCCAGCTCAGCGTCAAAGCGTTCACGCAGCTGATGCGGGAAGTAGGAACGCAACGTGTCCTTGAACCAGGGGTCGTCCGCGAGGTCGCTGTCCCGCAGCGCTGAGGCAAGCTCGATCTTGGCGTAGGCGGCCAGCACCGACAGCTCAGGAGAGGTCAGGCCCTGCCCCTGCTGCAGCCGGTCCCGGAGCGCTTCCGTGGTCGGCAGCGCCTCCAGGTCCCGCTTCAGGTCTGCGCTTTTCTCCAGCCAGTCCATGAGCCGTTCATAGCTGGGGCTCCATTCGGCGACCCGCGTCCGGTCGTTCAGCAGCAGGATGTTCTGGTCGATGTTGTCTTCCAGGACCAGGCGGCCCACTTCATCGGTCATTGACGCGAGGAAATCAGCCCGCTCGGCGGCGGGCAGCTTGCCCGCGGCGACCATGCGGTCCACGAAGATCTTGATGTTCACTTCGTGGTCGGAGCAGTCGACGCCGGCCGAGTTGTCGATCGCGTCCGTGTTCAGAATGACCCCCTGAAGGGCGGCTTCAATGCGTCCGCGCTGGGTCATGCCCAGGTTTCCACCTTCGCCCACCACTTTGACCCGCAAGTCCCGGCCGTTGACGCGGATCGCGTCGTTGGCCTTATCGCCTACCGAGGCGTTCGTCTCCGAGCCCGCCTTCACGTACGTTCCGATTCCGCCGTTGTACAGCAGGTCGGCGGGGGCGAGCAGGATGGCGCGCAGGAGCTCGGGCGGGCTCAATTCGGTGGTCTCCGCCGGAAGTCCCAGCGCGGCGCGTACCTGGGGGGACACAGGAATGGACTTGGCCTGGCGGGCAAAGACCCCGCCGCCTTCGCTGATCAGCGACTTGTCATAGTCGTCCCAGGAGGACCTCGGCAGATCGAACAGCCGCTGCCGTTCCACGAATGAGCTTTCCTCGTCCGGGTTGGGGTCCAGGAAGATGTGGCGGTGGTCGAAGGCGGCCAGGAGGCGGATGTGCCGGGACAGCAGCATGCCGTTGCCGAAGACGTCCCCTGACATGTCTCCCACGCCCACCACGGTGAAGGGCTCGGTCTGTGTATCCAGGTCCAGCTCACTGAAGTGCCGCTTGACCGATTCCCAGGCACCCCGGGCGGTAATGCCCATGGCCTTGTGGTCGTACCCTACCGAGCCGCCGGAAGCGAAGGCGTCGCCCAGCCAGAATCCGTACTCCGCGGACAGTCCGTTTGCGATGTCCGAGAACGTCGCGGTTCCCTTGTCCGCCGCGACCACGAGGTACGAGTCGTCATCGTCATGCCTGACGACGTTCGACGGCGGGACAAGCCGCTCGCCGCCGGCTTCAGTGACGAGGTTGTCAGTCAGGTCGAGCAAGCCGCGGATGAAGGTCTTATAGCTTTCAACCCCTTCCGCCATCCAGGCGGCCCGGTCGGTTGATGGGTCCGGGAGCTGCTTGGCGAAGAAGCCGCCCTTTGCCCCGGTGGGGACGATGACAGCATTCTTGACGGTCTGCGCCTTTACGAGGCCCAGGACTTCGGTCCGGAAGTCCTCTCGCCGGTCGGACCAGCGCAGGCCGCCGCGGGCAACCTTCCCGAAGCGGAGGTGGACACCTTCCACCCGCGGGGAGTAGACCCAGATCTCGAACATGGGCCGCGGGAACGGGAGGCCCTCGATCTGCGCCGGATCCAGCTTAAAGCTCAGGTGTGGCTTGTCCTGGTAAAAGTTGGTGCGGAGGGTGGCCTCGATGAGGTTAACGAAGGTGCGCAGGACGCGGTCGGCGTCGAGGGTGGCGACTTTCTCGATCGACACTGCCAGTTCCTGCCGGACGGTCGTCTGGGCTCCACCGCGGCCGGCTTCGCCAACAGCGGGATCAAAGCGGGCGGCAAAGAGTGCTGTCAGCCCCCGGGTCACATCCGGGTTGGCGAGGAGGGTGTCCGCCATGAAGCCGAAGGAGCTGCTGTTGCCCATCTGGCGCATGTACCGGGCATAGGCCCGAAGCACAGTGATCTGGCGCCAGTGCAGCCCTTCGCGCAGGACCAGCCGGTCAAAGCTGTCCGATTCGGCAGCGCCGGTGACCGCCGCGCCGAATGATTCGGCAAGGAGCTCACCCGTGGACACCGGATCCACCCCGGCCGGGTACTTCAGCCCCAGGTCGTAAAGGAAGAAGTCGCGGTGGTCGGCTGTTTCGATTTCGAAGGGGCGTTCGTCGAGGACTTCCAGTCCCAGGTTGTGGAAATAGGGCAGGATCTGGCTCAGGCTCTTGGGCTCCAGCATGTAGAGCTTGACCCTGGCGTCTTCCTCCAGCGTGGCGCCGGCACCCTCGGGAAGGTATACATGGACGCCGGGCCGGTCCTGACGGGCGCCGGTGTTCCGTTCGGCGGCCGCACCGTACTTCTCGAAACGCGAGATATCCTCCAGCGCGTCTTCGACTTCGTAGTCGACCCGGTAGCTTGCAGGGAACGCCTCGGCCCAGATGGCGGCAAGCTGTTTGGCTTCCGCCGGGTCCCGGCCCTCGCGCAGTACTTCCGCGATGCCTTCGCTCCAGGACCGTGCCGCGCGGACCAGCCGCTTTTCCAGCTCGTCGCTGTTGACGTGGCTGACGTCAGCGTCCTTGGGCAGCCGGATGCGGAAGAACAACCGTGCGAGGGCTGATTCGGTCATGCGGGCTTCGTAGTCGATCGACACCGCCTGGAATGTCTCGCGCAGTTCCTGCTCAATGCGGAGCCTGACGTTTGTTGTGTACCGGTCGCGGGGCAGGTAGACCACAGCGGACATGAACCGACCGTAAATGTCCGGCCTCAGGAACAACCGGGTCCGCCGCCGCTCCTGCAGCTTCTGGATACCAAGCGCTGTTGCCGCAAGATCGGGGATTTCGATCTGGAACAACTCGTCACGCGGGTAGGTTTCCAGGATCCCCAGGAGGTCCTTGCCGGAGTGCGAGTCCGGCGGGAAGCCTGCGCTCTGCAGCACGGCGTCGACTTTTTCCCGCACGATGGGAATGTCGCGGACAGAACCGGCGTAGGCGCTGGTGGCGAAGAGCCCGATGAAGCGCCGCTCGCCGTTGACGTTGCCTGCCGCATCGAAACTCTTGACGCCGATGTAGTCCAGGTACGCAGAACGGTGCACTGTGGAACGGGAGTTGGCTTTGGTGATTACGAGGGCGCGCTTTTCCCGCGCCTTTTTGCGGCCGGTGTCGGTGAGGTGCTGGATATGTGGGGAGTCGGCGGCCGCCCGAAGCAGCCCCAGGCCGCTGTCCTCACGCAGTTCCAGGACGTCTTCGCCCTCGACGTTGAGCAGGTCGTATTCGCGGTAGCCGAGGAAGGTGAAGTTTCCGTCGTCAAGCCAGCGCAGCAGATCCTTGGCCTGCCGCAGTTCCGCAATCTGGGCGGAGTTGGCCACCTGGTCCAGGCTTTCGGCGATTTCCAGTGCCTTCTGGCGCATCCTGGGCCAGTCCTCGACGGCCGCCCGGACGTCCTTCAGCACGCGGGTCAGGCCTGCGAGGAGGGATTGCTTGGCGTCGTCGGACACGCGGGAGATTTCGACGGCGATCCAGGACTCCATGTGCGAGGCGTCCTCGCCCTGCGCGATCAGGTGGGAAAGGTTCGGCATTGCCGCGGTAT
Source organism: Arthrobacter sp. NQ7 (assembly GCF_029581595.2). Classification (NCBI taxonomy): domain Bacteria; kingdom Bacillati; phylum Actinomycetota; class Actinomycetes; order Micrococcales; family Micrococcaceae; genus Arthrobacter; species Arthrobacter sp. NQ7. The sequence continues at coordinate 260,717 of NZ_JARFXU020000002.1, forward strand.
CTCCGCTGGAGATTCCCAGGTGCGCGGGGACCCTGTTGACCTTGACCAGTTCACCGGTTTCCCGGTTCCGGGTAGCCACGAAAAGCGGGTGGACCACCAGTTTGATTGCCGCGTGCTGACGGACGAGTTCGGCATTGACAGAGTCGACGAGGAACGGCATATCGTCGGTGACGACGAAGATGACGCTGCTGTCCTCTTCGTCGATGATCGAGATCTTTGCCTGTCCGGGCTGCCGGACGGCAGCAGCGGCCCGGTGCTGGCTGGCCCGCGCCTCAAGGACATCGCGGGGGTAGCTGCGGGCATCCTCCTCAGCCAGGTGCTGGTAGTAGTCCCCCATGAAGCCTTCAAAGCCTTCAATGGAGAGGGGCTGGTCCTCCACGCTGGATCCAGACGACATCGACAACGCCTCCATATGAGATATTCGCCGCACCTTTGCAGCTCTTATGGCGAGCCTAGTCGTTTGCCCTTCGCCGTGGTGTGGAAGAAAATACAGAGGATTTTGCTTTTCGCTGGCCAGGTGCACAAACCAAACCGCGGATCGCATGTCTCAGGGGCGACTCCGGGGAAGCTTCGAGAAGCAGCGAGCCGCCGAGGAGCGCAGCGTCTGCCGCGGCGGGGTCGTGGGGAATGAAAGCCGCAAGCCCAGCGGCCGGCCCATATCGTTCCCATGCGTCCCGCAGCTGCCGCTCCGGATTCCTGCCCACCGCGGAGGCCCGCACTTTGTTCATGACGACAGTCGGAGACACCTGGGGGACGGCCGCCTCCAGGTCCGCGAGGCCACGAACCATCCGGGGCACACCCACGGGGTCGGCGGCCCCAATGGCATAGACCGTGTCAGCCAGTTCCAGGGGACGCAGGGTCGCCGCATTCCTCCGGGGCGCCATCGTGTCGAAACTGATTTCCTCATCCGCCTCGAGGCAGAAGCCGGTATCCACCACGACCACGTCGACCACCTCACGGGCTCGTTCCAGGACCAGCGACAGGGCGGTGGCCCGCAGCTCGGTCCATCGGTCTGCCCGCGTTATGCCCGTCAACACCCGGAATGTCCCGGATGACGTGGCGACCGTGGCCGCCACCTTACGGAGGGCATCGGCGTCGAGCAGGCCTTGGTCGGCAAGCCTGCACGCCTGTGCCAGGCCGGCTGACTCATCCAGCAAGCCCAGCACGGCCGCGACGCTGGCACCGTACGTGTCGGCGTCGACCAGCAGGACGTCCTGCCCGTCCGCCGCCAGCTCGCCGGCGATGTTTACGGCGATCGTGGTTCGTCCCGGGGACCCTGCTGGACCCCAGACGGCCACAACTCGTCCGCCTCCATGACCCTGCGTATCAGGAGCCGGCTCAACAGGTTCCGTGAGCAGGGCAGCTCCAGTGTCAGAACCTGCGCTGAGGCGTGTTGGACGGGTGCCCCCGGTCAACTGCGCCAAAGCCTCGGCGATCCGGTCGGAAAGCTGGGCGGACTCAACCCCCGTCTGGGCGGAGGCAACACCGATCTTCCGAAGCCTTGCGGCTTCCTCCGCGCTGTCGGTCAACGCAACCACGACAACACCAACTGCCCCAAGGCGGTCTACCAGGGAGGCTGTCAGCCCCTCGGATCCCTCGGCCACCACTGCCGCCCTCGCCAGACCGCTCTGGCACGCTGCGAGCAGTTCGGGTAGTTCCGCACACCTTCGCACCACCGTGACCGGACCATGCAGTCTTTCGAGTCCGCCCACCAGGTCCTCGCGGCTTTGCCCAACGGTGATGACGGGAATACTCACTTGGCTCCGCCCGGATTCCACACAACGGAGATCTTGGCCTCATTGGCCTGGGCACCCAGCAGGGCGGGCATCTGCCTGTCATCCACCAGGACCATCAACACCGTGCTCTTTGAGGATCCAAGTGCAGTCGACCCGCTGGTGACCTCGGCGATTTCAGCGCCGGGGAGAAGGAGTCTGGGTTCATTGAACCCGTTCTTTGCGTCCGGCTGCGCGACCCAGACGTCGACGCGGGCGCCCGCAACTGCCTGCGACGGCAGCGTCTGCTCAATGTTGAGGGCGACGGGTTTCCGGTCCAGCCCGTCAACCTCACCGAGGCTTGCGCGTGGAACCAGCTGGTCCTTGGCGATCCTTTGCAGGGCCACGACGCCCTCTGGCAGGCCCGACTCCACCGTGATGTAGTGCTGTTCGGTGTCGCCAAGCCGGACTTTGGCCCGGACGACGTTTTCCGGCGTCAGACGTTCTCCGACCGCAATTCCGTCCCGCGCCGCATACACCTCCGTGGTGCGGTCTGCGCTGTCGACGAGGTAGATGACTCCAGCGACGGACACCAGGACCAGGAGAACACCCAAAAGCAGCCGTGGATCCCGCCACGATGGCCGCTTAAGCCGCGCTGCAGTGGCATTTGCTTCTGGAACCATACCGCTCTCCCCCCAGGCATACCGGACCTCCACCCGGCGGCCGGTTTCCTCATTGTTGCCGCAAGAGTCCGGGAACAAAAGTCATTTTCTTATATGCCGCCAAACTGTGGATAACAGCAACAAAATATGCCACATGATGGCAAAATAGATGCATGCCAAGGTTCCTCACCCTCGCGGATGTCGCGGAGCAGCTCCAGATCAATTCCCCTGCCGCTTACGCCTTGGTCCGCAGCGGCGAACTCAAGGCCATCCAGGTGGGCGGGCGCGGTCAATGGCGCGTTGAGGAGAAGATGCTGGAGCAGTACATCGAGGAACGCTACGCCGAGGCCAGCCGCATGATCCAGGAATCGCGCTCCAAGTCGGTCTAGCCCGCCTGCGGGGCGCCGGAGTTGTTCGACCTGACCATTGCCACCACGGAGAACGGGATGGCTGATACCTGTCCCACGCTGCCGCTTCGTCGCGCCTCGCCCGGCACAACGGCGGCCAGGTCAAGGTAGTCGCTCCCGACCCGGTCGATGACTCCGGCCAGCCGCGTCATTCCAGCCCCACCCCCGATCGTCACCACCAGCTCGGAACGGTCCCGCGCCAGGCTCCGCAGGGAGTGGGCAAAGCCGAGTGACCGGCGGACCCGCGAGTTCTCTGCCCGCGTATGCCTGCCCAGCCCCGTATAGCGCGCTGCGGCCCAATAGGGAATCAGGACCTGGTGCCGGCCCGCGTCCAGCACCAGCGCATCCGCTCCCGCGTGCACCAGTTCCCCCTGTATCGAATCACCGCAGAGCAAGTGGACGCCGATCCTGCACCCGATCGTTGCCCGGAGCCGGTCTTCAAGCGGCAGGCCCACCATCTCGGCCCGCGCCCGATCATTGACCTCCGTCTCCAGGGCCAGTCGATCGGCCTCCGCCAACTGGCTTTCCATGTCATTGAACAGTGCATCCCAGCGCATCCCGTCAGCGTAGGGACCCTCTGTCCCCCGGTCAACGCTTCGGAATTTTTTCTCTCCAACGTATGGACAAACGTCGCATCACAGGATCAGACTAAGCAAACAACATCAAACTGCATCAAAACGTATCTAAGGAGGGGAAATGGTACATTCCGTCGGCGGGAAATGGTCCGATGCGTCCATGGCCCTGGCAGTCCTGGCACTTGGCCTCCTGCTTTGCCTCCTCGGGGCGGGCCTGCTGGCAGAGTGGCAGGAATCATCCGCACGTCATCACGAGGCGTCCGCCGGCGTCCTCCTGGCAGCAGCTTCAGCAGCTGCAGGCCTTGGCCTGCTGCTGTGGTGGACAATTTCGATCCTGGGCGCCGCGGCAGCCGTCCTGCTGGAGCATCTGGGGAAGCGCAGCGCCGCCGCGGCCGCGCGCAAGTTCTCCCCCGGCTTCATGCAGCGGGCAGTGATTGCAGGCCTGTCCCTTCAACTCGTAACGGGCGTCGCAGCACATGCTGCACCGGCTCCACCTAGCCCAGAATGGACGCCCACCCAGGTGCAGTCATCCTCGCCGACGGCCCCTGCGAAAAGCCCGGAAATGGCACAGCACGGCGGATACGGCATGTCCGCTGGCACCAGTGGCCGGCCACAGTTCGTCCCGGAATGGAAACCATCAGCCGGCGGGGAGGAACTGCGACTGGAAGGAACAGGGTCCGGCCGACAACAGGCCTCCACGCTTGACCCGGGATGGCAGCCTGCTCCCCCGGTGGTGGAACCGGGCCTGCTGGCCGCGCCCCAGACCAGGACTGTCCCGGGTAGCGGCGGCACCGGCGGTGGCGGCGCAGGGGAAGTGGCAGTTCTCGCCGGCGACACGCTGTGGGACATCGTGGCGCAGTACCTGGGCCCGGACGCGTCGGATGTGGATATCGCCCTCGAATGGCCGCGATGGTACGCCGCCAACCGTGCGCAGATCGGTGGAAATCCCGACGTCCTGCTGCCCGGCCAGGTCCTCCAGGCGCCCGCAGCTCCCTAGCCGCTCAGGACGCCCACCCGTCAACCCACAGCATGCCCAACAACCAGGCAGACCAAGCGCCAGCCGGCTCCACGCAGCCAACCAACCAAGGGGAACACCATGACCGCAGTGACACCTGCCCGGGCCGTCCAGGGGCTGGCCACCGACACCAAAAACGGCAGGAGGAGCATCGGAAGCAGCAGAACTGTCGCAACGAAGCCGGCTGGACAAGCGGCCGGGACCAACCCGGCGCCGCTGCGGCCTGTCAGTGAGGCAGCGGAAGTCAGGGCGATTACGCGCGGCACGGTCCAGGCCTCAATGGAGGTCCTGGCTGGAATTCGGCCTATCCACCAGTTGGCGCGACGCCTGGACCCGCGATGCCTGGCAGCGCTGCAGCACCGGGCAGCACTTATCAGGCGCGAACTTACCAGGACCGGCAATCCTGCTTTGGCCCGGCTCCACCGGAATTCGACAGTCCGCTCCGTGCGCGTGTGCGAAGTGACTGACGGAATCTACGAAGCCAGCGCCGTCGTGGTGGATGACGTCCGCGCCCGTGCCGTTGCTGTCCGGCTTGAGCGCAGCAAGCAGGTCTGGCGGATCGTCGAGCTCGTTATCGGTTGAGCAGTTGAAAGAGCGCCCGGTCCAAGGAAGCACACAGGGCGGGGACGATGCCGTCCCCGCCCTGTTTACTCTTGCCGATGCTGCCGGCGGACCTGCTAGCGCTTCTTCTTCTTGCCGGTCCGCTTCGCTGCGTCCTGGGCGGCCGCCTTGGCTGGGTTTCCTGAACGGCCGGCTCCCTGGCGGGTTTCCACCCGGGTCTGGGTTCCACCGCTCTCGCTGGGGGCGGTGTACTGAAGCTGTGCCGGCTTCTCCGGCGCTTCCAGACCGGCGGCGTGAACCTGAGGATCGACATGCTCGGTGTGTCCGCCGGACGCGTCCTGGACCACCACGTCCTGGGCAGGAGTCACTTCCACTTCAAGGTTGAAGAGGAACCCGACGCTCTCCTCGCGGATGGCCTCCATCATGCTCTGGAACATGGCGAAGCCTTCACGCTGGTACTCCACCAGCGGATCGCGCTGTGCCATGGCGCGCAGCCCGATGCCTTCCTTGAGGTAATCCATTTCGTAGAGGTGTTCCTGCCATTTGCGGCCGATGACCGAAAGCACCACCCGGCGCTCCAGTTCGCGCATGCTCTCGGAGCCGATGGCTTCCTCACGGGCCTGGTACACCAGGCGCGCATCGGAGAGGATCTCTTCCTTGAGCATCTCCACCGTTACCCGGGACTTTCCGCCGGCCTCTTCGATGATCTCTTCAGCCGTCAGGCTGACCGGGTAAAGCGTCTTCAGGTTCGCCCACAGCTGGTGGAAGTCCCAGTCGTCGCCGTTGCCTTCTGCGGTTGCGGCGTCGATGAGGGCGGTGATGGTGTCCTCCACGAAGAACTGCACCTTTTCATGCAGGTCATCGCCCTCCAGGATGCGGCGGCGGTCGCTGTAGATGGCTTCGCGCTGGCGGTTGAGGACGTCGTCGTACTTCAGGACGTTCTTCCGCTGCTCTGCGTTGCGGCCTTCCACCTGTCCCTGGGCGGAGGCGATGGCGCGGGAAACGAGCTTGGACTCAAGCGCGACGTCGTCCGGGACAGAACTGTTCATCAAACGTTCAGCAGCACCGGAATTGAAGAGCCGCATGAGGTCATCGGTCAGGGAAAGGTAGAACCGGGATTCGCCGGGGTCGCCCTGACGGCCGGAACGGCCGCGGAGCTGGTTGTCGATGCGGCGGGATTCGTGCCGCTCGGTGCCCAGCACATAGAGGCCTCCCAGGTCCAGGACCTCCTCGTGTTCATCCTTCACGGACTGCTTGGCTGCTTCGAAGGCGGCCGGCCAGGCTGCCTCGTACTCTTCGGAGTTTTCCTCCGGGTCCAGGCCGCGCTTGGCCAGTTCTGCCACGGCGGTGAACTCAGCATTGCCGCCCAGCATGATGTCGGTGCCGCGGCCGGCCATGTTGGTCGCCACAGTGACCGCGCCCTTCCGGCCTGCCTGGGCGACGATCGCAGCTTCCCGGGCATGGTTCTTGGCGTTCAGGACCTCGTGGCGGATGCCCTCCTTCGCGAGGAGCTTGGAGAGGTACTCACTCTTCTCCACGCTGGTGGTGCCCACGAGGACCGGCTGGCCCTTTTCGTGCCGTTCGGCGATATCCCGCACCACGGCGTCGAATTTCACAACCTCGTTCTTGAACACGAGGTCCGGCTGGTCGATCCGCTGCATGTCCCGGTTCGTGGGGATGGCCACCACCCCAAGCTTGTACGTGCTCATGAATTCGGCCGCCTCAGTCTCGGCGGTACCGGTCATGCCGGAAAGCTTGCTGTACATGCGGAAGTAGTTCTGGAGCGTCACGGTAGCCAGGGTCTGGTTCTCCGCTTTGATCTCGACGCCTTCTTTGGCCTCGATCGCCTGGTGCATGCCCTCGTTGTAGCGCCGGCCGGCCAGGATGCGGCCCGTGTGCTCATCGACGATCAGTACTTCGCCGTCCAGGATGACGTAGTCCTTGTCCCGCTTGAACAGTTCCTTGGCCTTGATGGCGTTGTTAAGGAACCCAATCAGGGGGGTGTTCGCCGACTCGTAAAGGTTGGAGATGCCCAGGTAGTCCTCGACCTTTTCGATCCCGGTCTCCAGGACGCCGACCGTGCGTTTCTTCTCGTCGACTTCGTAGTCTTTGCCTGCTTCCAGGCGCAGGACAACCTTGGCGAATTCGCTGTACCAGCGGTTGGTGTCCCCCTGCGCCGGGCCGGAGATGATGAGCGGCGTCCGGGCTTCGTCGATGAGGATGGAGTCCACTTCGTCGACGATGGCGAAGTTGTGGCCGCGCTGGACCAGTTCGCTCCGGTCCCAGGCCATGTTGTCGCGCAGGTAGTCGAACCCGAATTCGTTGTTGGTGCCGTAGGTGATGTCGGCGGCGTACTGCTGGCGGCGTACGGACGGATCCTGGTTGGCGAGGATGACGCCGCTGGTCAGGCCGAGGAAGCGGTAAACCCTGCCCATGAGTTCGGACTGGTATTCGGCAAGGTAGTCATTGACCGTGACAACGTGGACGCCCTTGCCGGTCAAGGCATTGAGGTAGGCGGGAGCAGTCGCCACCAGGGTCTTGCCCTCACCGGTTTTCATTTCGGCGATATTGCCCAGGTGCAGGGCGGCGCCGCCCATCAGCTGGACGTCGAAGTGGCGCAGCCCCAGGGTCCGGGATGAGGCCTCACGGACGGCGGCAAAGGCCTCTGGAAGCAGGTCGTCCAGCTTCTCGCCGTCCCGGTGGCGTTCGCGGAGGCGGTCCGTCTCCTCGCGGAGCTCAGCGTCGGTAAAGGTCTTGAATGAGTCTTCGAGGGCATTGATGGAATCGGCATAGTTCCGCAGTTGCCGGAGTGTCTTCTTGTCACCCGTACGGAGGATTTTTTCGATAAGTGATGCCACGTGAAGTTGCTCCCAGTTTGATGCCGCCGAATTCTGGCGTGTTCAGTCTACGGGAGAGACACCTTGGCGGTGCCCCTTTTCCCTCAGAGCGATACGCCCTGGAGCCGCAGGAGTTCCTTGGCCAGCCCCGCGGACAGGTCCCCTGCGGATCCCACCTGCACGTCGTGCAGGCCAAGCCACTGCGCCATCAAGGCCACCTCTGCAGCGAGTTCGACGGCGGTGTCCCCCGGCGCGTCCGGCTCGGCAAAAGCCGATCTGACCAACAGCCGGCCGCCAGTCCGGTCCGCTTTGAGGTCCACCCTGGCCACGATGCGGTCACGCAGCAGGAATGGCAAGACGTAATAGCCGTAGCGGCGTTTGGCTTCCGGCGTGTAGATCTCGATGCGGTAATGGAAGCCGAACAGTTCCAGCAGCCGCCGGCGCTCAAAGACCAGGGAATCGAACGGGCTAACGAGCGCACGGCCAGTGGCCTGCCGCGGCAAGGCTGATTCAACATGCCGGAAGACAGGCCGACCCCAGCCCGTGACGTTGACCGGTTCCAGCCTGCCTTGCCCCACCAGGTGCTCAACAGCTTCTGCGGTGGCCTTGACAGGCGTCCGGAAGTAGTCGGCGAAGCAGCGGACGGTTCCGATGCCGTGGGCCTGCGCAGCAGCATCGGTCAGCCGCCGAAGCGCAGTAGCCGGGTCCACGTCCGGCGCCGGGACAGGGGCGGACGGGAGGACTTTGGACGTCAGTGTGTACCTGCGTTCAAACTGCCCGGTCCGTGAAGCCGCCGACACGAGGCCCGCCTCGAAAAGGTGCTCCAGAACCCGCTTGACAGCGTTCCAGTTCCACCCCCAATTCTCCGCACGCTTTTCCTCGACGTGCCCGATGCGCCTGGTCAGTTCAGAGGCCGTCATGGGCCTGGAGCGGGCAAGGACCTCCAGGATCTTGCCCTCCACGTCCCTGCGCAGCGCTGGGTCCAGCCGGGACGCCCCCACCCAGGACCGCTTCTGCCACAACAGGAGGTCCTGGTAGTGCTCCGGCCGGATGTAGCTTGCCTCGTGCGCCCAGTATTCGAGCATGCGGCGGGGGTGGCTGCCGGCCATGCGCTGCAGGATGTCCCGGTCGTAGTTTCCAAGCCGCGAATAGAAGGGCAGGAAGTGGCTGCGGACCAGGACATTCACTGAATCGATCTGGACGAGCTGCAGACGGGCAAAAGTCCGGCCCACCGCCCGTGCTGACACGGGGCCGGTGGGCCGTCCTTTGTGGAGTCCCTGCGCTGCCAGTGCGATCCGCCGTGCCTGGTCGAGGCTCAGCGTTGCTGACAAGTCAGTCCTCTCTGGTGGTGCTGAAGTCCACCCTAAGCGTTGGCGGGGGCGTCGTCCGAACGGTAGGCCAGGACCTTTTCCTCGATGACGGTGTCCCCGGGCTCGCATTCGTGGTCGAGGGTGATCACCCCATACGTCCAGCCGCGGCGGCGGTACACGACGGAGGGCGTGTTGGTCGCTTTGTCCACGAAGAGATAGAAGTCGTGGCCGACGAGCTCCATGTTGTCCACGGCGTCGTCGAGGGAAAGGGAGGCCGCGGGGAAGACCTTGCGGCGGATCAGGACCGGGGAATTACCGGCGGGGATGTCGTTCTCGACATCGTAAGGGGATGTGTCTTTGGTGGCCTGTGCAGCTTCGTCCCGGTGGTTTGCTTCAAGGTACAGCGGCTCGTGGGCGCTGGCGGGCTCAAGCGACGCGGTTGCTTCGCGGACGGCCTTGGGAGTGTGCCGGCCGTGGTGGACCTTCTTGCGGTCCTTGGCCCGGCGGAGCCGCTCAAGCAGTTTGTTGTAGGCGAGGTCAAAGGCGGCAAATTTGTCTGCGGCGCTGGCTTCGGCACGAATCACGGGCCCGCGGCCCAGGACTGTCACTTCGACGGTCAGCTGGTCGCCGGTTTGCCGGGCATTGGTCTCCTTGGAGACTTTCGCGTCGACCCTCTGGACCTTGTCGCCCAGTGATTCGATCTTTGCGATTTTTTCCCCGGCATATTCGCGGAACCGGTCTGAAACAGTCAGATTTCGTCCGCTGATCATAAACTCCATGGTGCCCTCCAAATGACTTCGGTGACACGACGGCGGCGCTTCCTTGGGCCGGGCTGGCTTGACAGTCGAGCCCCTCTCCGAGCCGCCATCGAAAGGTACATTCTGTTCTTGGTACCCACCACCGACGTTAGTTCATAGCCACCCGTTATTCATCCTTTCCCGGTTTATTTTTTTCTAAGTCATGCGCTGTTTACACCGGCCCGGCGGGCGCTGGTGCCGGGTCCTGCGCGTCCGGCGGGCGTGTCGCGGCAAGAACGACGGCGCCCCTCACCCGGGCCCCGGCGTGATGGAGTGCGCGGGCTGCTTCACCGAGGGTGGAACCCGTGGTGAGGACATCGTCGACAATGAGGACGGGCCGTCCTGCGACCTCTGGGCGCGAGCCTCGCCTGGTCCGCATGGACCCCCTGACCCGTTGTGCGCGGGCTCCCCTCCCCAGGCCCTTTTGCCCCGCCGACGTCCGCTGCCGGGCTTGGCCGCTGTTCACTCCGGCGGACAGCCGGCCCCGTCCCGGTGCCCTGTCCAGGACATCCGCAACGTCGAGGCCCGGAAGCTGCCGTGACGCCTCCTTGAGGAGGAGATGGACGGGACTGAACCCCCGCTTTAGATACCCGCCGGTACTGGTGGGTACCGGGACCAGCAGCAATCCGTGGTCGCCCTGGGCGGCGGCCCTGAGGGCGCCGGCCAGGGCCCCGCCAAGCCACCTGCGGATTTGGTACTGGCCGTGCCGCTTGAAGGACAACAGTGCCTGGGCAAGCTCGTCCCGGTAGACACCGGCGGCCACCACGGGCAGCAGGGGCGTACCGGTGACGTCCATCAAGGCAGGGGCGCCGGCCTCCGCGCGGAAGGGCCGGCGGGTCAAGTGCCGGACTCTGCCGGCGCAGGACGGACACAGGGTGCGGTCTTCCGCGCCGCAGCACACACAGTCAACGGGAACCGCCAGCGCCAGGAAATCTCCTGCCGCATCTGCCAGCCAATCGAGAAGCCGAAGGAGGGCAGCTTGGTGTTCGCCCCGGTGCAGTGCCGCGCGGAGTGGGGGCGGCCGCAGGTCGGGGTCCAGTTCCCGGGTACGCAGGGCAGTCCGCGGAGGCTTTTGCGAAGGCTTTCCTGGACATGTTCCGCGGAGTGCGCTGTTCATGGTTCCACTGTGCCCGCTGGCGTCCTGCATTCCGCAGTCCCGGCGGCCCTATGTGGAAAGGGCCGCGTTGACACATCCCCCGGGTCGTGCACCCGCCGCTGGGGTGCGCCTGCCGTGGCGTCAGCCGGGGAATGCCGGGTCGACTGGACCTTTGATCTGTGGGGACCAGCCGTTGCCGAGCCGCTGGAAGATCCCCTCCCCTGACTGGACGTAGATATCATCGGCACCATTGCCGGCGCTGATGGACACCAGGCCCGGCCACGGAGCCAGCTGCTGGGGCTGTCCGGAGGTGAGGGACAGCAGCTCGGGCGTGACATTGGAACCGGGCGCGCCCTTCATGACGGCGAGGGTGGTTCCGTTCACCCAGACGCCCTGGTCCGGATCGCCGTCGGCCACCAGGGTGATGGGCGCGGTCAGTTCACGGGGCGTGCCGTCGCCCGCGCGGATGACGCCGCTGACCTGCACCTTGGTTTTTCCGTTCTGCTCGGAGATGACCAGGGCACGCACGCCGTCGCGCGAGATCCGCAGTTCCTTCACGGCGCGGCCCGCAAGCCAGGGGGGTGCAAGGGTAACGGACGGGACCGTTCCGCCTTCCGCCACCCCGGTGGGGCGGAACGCCACGACTTCGGTGGCCCCGGTGGCCCCCGGCCCCGCCGTCCATACCCAGTCGTTGACGCTGAAGGAGGGCCGGCTGAGGGTACTACGGGTGGTCAGGGCACGGGCAGGCTGGCCCGGAGTGATGCTGTACAAGGTGGTGCGGCCGTCGTTGAGGAAGGCAGCTGTCTGGGAGACTGGCGACTCCGCCGGGTAGCGGGGATTGAGCGCGGACACCGGCTGCATGTCCGGCAGGGGCGAGACGCGGTTGTTTTCGTAGCGCACCAATTCGTTGCCGCTCACGGCGATCTGGCGCGACGGAACAGTCTTGTCGAGCACCGGAGGCAGGACGGACCCGTTGTCCTCCACCCGGACCAGGTCCTGGTTGGCACGCAGCTCGACATTGACCACGTCCGGCTGGCTCCGGAAGGTCAGGGTCAGCTGCATCTGCATCCGAAGGCGGTCCTCCGCCGACGTTTCGGTCAGCTCCTTGGCCGACAGGTCCACCTGCGCGGCGCCGGACACCACAGGAACGGATTCGCGGGCAAGCTTGATCCCTGAAGGGAAGGCGCTGGCGACGGCGCCGCGCAGGTAGGGCGCGGGTCCGGCCAGCAGGGCGCTGGTCATGGCTTTGACGGTCTTGTTCTTCAGGAACCAGCGGACGTCAGGGATGGCGTAGGTAAAGGTGGGGTCGTAGAAGTAGATCGGGTAGGCCCCGTAAATCACCTTGAACGTTTCCTCCGCGATGGCAGTTCCGTCAGGGATTCCGGAGATCCGCCACTCGCCGTCCACCTGGGTCACCGTCACGGGGATGCGTTCCACGGTGCCCGGCGGTGACTGGGTGGCGATGCCGTCTGCGTCCACCGTGTAGGAGACATCCAGTTCGTAGTTGAAGACGTTTTCGTTGCCGGTGGGCACAACCCGCGCTTCCCGGTACACCAGTGCGCGTTTATCCGGTTTCCAGGAGACAGCCGAAGCCTGCGTCAAGTACTGGCGGGCAACCGCGTAGTCGTCCTCGTACCCGCTGCCGGCCCGGTAGAAGTAGTCAATGATGGTCTCGGGCGACGCCCCGGGCTGTGGTGCTGCCGGAAGGAACACGGGTGCACTCACGTTGCCGGCGCTGCTTTCGCTGCTCTTTCCCACCGGCCCGGACGTGGGAATCCGGGCACACCCTGCCAGGAGGACGATCAGCAGGGCAAGCAGTGCAGCCGGAAATTGGGTCCGGCGGTTTACAGGCCTCATGGTGTCTCCCCGGAATCACGGGGCGGGACGGGCCGGGCCGCACCCGTCTGCAGCACCAGCATGTTCTTGTAGTCCTGTTCCCCGGGGACGCTTCCCGGTGCGCCTGGATTGGTGACGTCCTTGGGTTCGAGCTGGACGGGAGATTCCGTGATCACACCGTCCTGACGCAGGGGAAGGGTCAGGCGGAAGTTGGCGCCGTCGCCCTTCCTGCCCCAGGCCTGCAGCCAGCCGTGGTGGAGCTTGGTGTCCTCCATGGCGATGGAGAGCCCCAGGCCACTGCCTCCGGTGGTGCGTGCGCGGGCGGGGTCGGCGCGCCAGAACCGGTCGAAAACCCGGGCAGCCTGGGCCGGGTCCATTCCGATGCCGTGGTCCCGCACGGCGACACCCACGGCCGTCTCGTTTGCCGCCACCGTCACGGTCACCGGCTTGCCTTCACCGTGCTCCACGGCGTTCAGTATCAGGTTCCTCAGGATCCGGTCGATCCGCCGGGCGTCCATGTCCACCACCAGGGCACCCTGGGGAGGCGTGAAGATAATCTCCGAGCCGTATTCGGCGGCTACCGGCGCGGCGCCTTCGATGACGTGGGCGATCACCTGGAGGAGGTCTTCCGGTTCGGCGTCGAGAACGGCCACGCCGGCATCGAAGCGGCTGATTTCAAGCAGGTCCGACAAAAGGGACTGGAAGCGCTCCACCTGGTTGTAGAGCAGCTCAGCAGACCGTTTATTGATGGGGTCGAAGTCGTCGCGGGCGTCATAGAGCACCTCCGCCGCCATGCGCACGGTGGTGAGGGGCGTCCGCAGTTCATGGGAGACGTCGGAGACAAAGCGCTGCTGCATCTGGGAAAGGGTGGCCAGCTGGGTAATCTGCTCCTGCAGGCTGGCGGCCATGTGATTGAAGGATGCTCCGAGCCGGGCGACTTCGTCCTCTCCCTTGACCACCATTCGTTCCTGCAACTGGCCGGCGGCCAGTTTCTCGGAGACCATCGCCGCGTGGCTGACCGGGCTGACCACGTTGCGGGTGACGTACCAGGCGACGGCGCCGATCAGGAGGACCAGGACCGCGCCGCCGGCCCAGAGCACGCTTTGGATCTCATTGAGCGTCTGTTGAGCGGTGTTCAGATCGTAGATCAGATAGAGCTCATAGACGGTGCCGTTGAAGGTCACCTTGTTGCCGACGGCGATTCCGGGCCGGTCCTCGGTGCCCACGGGAATCACGGTGGATGCCCAGTACTGGTCCTTGCCCGACTCCTGCACGGCCTTACGCAGGTCCGGGGGGATGACACTGACGGTCAGCTGGTCGGAGGCGCGGGACTCCACCCAGCGGTTCCGGGGTTTGGTTTGGTTGGGCATGGCCTCAAAGACGTAGCGCCTCTGGATCACGGAGCCGCGGCCTTCCACAGCGCTGAGGGTGTCTGACACCAGGGTGATAACGCTGGACTGGTCGGTGACCTGGGCGCCGTCGAACGTATCCTGCACTTGCTTGACGTTGTACCGGGTCTCCGATTCGGCCTGGGTCAGCCGCTCCTGGAACAGGTTGTTGGCAATCTGGTTGGACAGGTATGCGCCCACCACGGCAAACGAGGTCACGGCCAGCAACAGGGTGGTGAGGACGGTCCGGAACTGAAGGGAGCGCCGCCAGCGCTTCTGCAGGGCACGGCCGAGGTATTTCAGTCCGGGCAGGAAACGGCTGACGCCGGTCCGGACCAGCCTGGCGACGCGCAGTGCCACGATCAGGGCGCGCCGCTGCCAGATGCGTGCCCGGAATGCCACATGCCGAAGGCCCGGAGCCGGGGCGGTGTCCGGACCGGCTCCGTTGTCCCCGGAATCGTTGTTGCCGCTTCCGTCCTGCTTTGCTCCGGCGTCGTCGGGCAGGATGGGCGTGGTGCCGCGCAGGTCCGGTTCCCCGTCCTGCGCGGCGGGGTCAGACCCCTGCTTTATAGCCGACACCACGCACCGTCAATACAACTTCCGGGGCTTCCGGGTCCTGCTCGATCTTGGACCGCAGTCGCTGGACATGGACGTTGACCAGCCGGGTGTCAGCGGCGTGCCGGTAGCCCCAGACCTGTTCCAGCAGCAGCTCCCGCGTGAAGACCTGCCAGGGCTTCCGGGCCAGCGCGACCAGGAGGTCGAATTCCAGCGGCGTCAGGGAAATCCGCTCATTACCCCTGCTGACCGTGTGGCCGGCGACGTCGATGGTGATGTCGGCAATCCGGAGGGTTTCGGGGGCCTTCTGGTCACCGGGACGAAGCCGCGCCCGGACGCGGGCCACCAGCTCGGCAGGCTTGAAGGGTTTCGGCACATAGTCGTCGGCACCGGATTCCAGGCCGCGGACGACGTCGGAGGTGTCCGATTTGGCGGTCAGCATGACAATGGGAACGTCGGATTCCCCGCGGATCTGGCGGCACACTTCGATGCCATCCATACCTGGAAGCATGAGGTCGAGCAGGACCAGGTCCGGCCGCGATGACCGGAAAACGTCGAGGGCCTGGGCGCCGTCGGCGCAGAAGACCGGCTCGAAGCCGTCATTACGGAGGACAATCCCAATCATCTCGGCCAGCGCTTCATCATCGTCTACCACCAGAATGCGTGCCTTCATAGCTATATATTCCCTTATCGGGATGCGTTTGTCCTGTTGAGCGGCCCCCGGCATGGCGGGACACTAGGCCGTCCGGCAACGGAACTATAGTCTTGGGCTCATGCTCCGCGTTGCCGCTGCACCCCTATGGCGGGTGGCCCGCGGGGCAGGCGGACTGGTATTGGGGAGGAATCAGTGTCACCAGAGGAGCCGGGGCCCGAAGAGCCCACGCGGGAGCAGCGGGGCAACGGGCAGGACGACGGCGGCCCGGCCGGTGCGGATAGGCCCGGCCAGGTGCCACCGCCGGAGCAGCCATGGGCTTCGCCGTCAGGGTCGGCGCAGGATCCCTGGCGGCAGGCGCTAGGGTGGCCACAGGAGTCCCCGTGGGAACAGCGTCCGCCGCAGGCACCCCAGTGGCAGCAATGGTCCGGTCAGGGTGGAAACGGTAACCCTGGATACCCCGGGGGACAGTACCCGGGCGCCCCATACCCGGGCAGCCAGTCCCCCGGCGCCCTGCCTCCCGGTCGACTTCCCTCTGGCGGCCCGGCTTACGGTGGCCAGGCTTACGGCGGGCCGGCGTACGGCGGCCAGGCCCCCAGCGGACCCGCCTACGGTGGACAAAAATTTGCTGGCCCGGGACAACCCTGGCAACCCCGTTACGCCGCACCTCCCAAGCCGGGGATCATCCCTTTGCGGCCCCTGATGTTCGGCGAGATCCTGGACGGCTCGTTCCAGGCCATCAGGCGCAACGCCAAAGCCATGCTCGGCGCCGGCCTCCTGGCCCAGTCCCTGTCGGCGATTCTTGCTGCGGTGTTTGCGGGAATGACGGCAACGTCAGCCGGCTCCATCGAAACCTGGGCGGCACGGGCGAGCCGGGCTGACATCGCGGCCGCGGGCATGGGGCTGATGGCAACGGCGGTCGTCGTATCCATCCTCTCTGTCTTTATGTCAGCTGTCCTCCAGGGCGCCATGGTGGTGCCTGTTGCCCGCTCGGTCCTGAACCGACCCACCGGCTTCCGCCGGATGCTGTCGCTGGTACGCCCACGGATCGGCGCGCTGCTCAGGCTCGCGGCACTCCTGGTGGCGGCGGCCCTGGCCGCGGCAGTGCTCTTTATCGTCCTGATTGTGCTCCTGTTCTCCAGCGTCCGCGGGCCGGGCGCGCTGCTGTCCATCCCCCTGATGCTGGGCTTCGGTGCCGGATTCGTCTGGGTGGCGGTCAAGCTTCTGGTGGCGCCGGCCGCCGTCGTCATCGAAGAACTCGGCGCCCTCGCCGGGCTGCGGCGCTCATGGGAGCTGACCCGGGCCAACTGGTGGCGCATCCTCGGCATCACCCTGGTGGTGGGCATTCTGGTTGCCGTGGTCACCCAGGTGGTCCTGATCCCGGCGGGCATGCTGCCTGCCGTCCTGTCCCGCGTCGTCTCCCCTCACGGCGGCAGCGGACAGCAGGCGTCCCTGGCCGTGGCCACCGGCATCGTCACGGCAGTGCTCGGGGCATTGGTGGGCGCGGTGGGTTACGCCTTCCAAACCTCCGTCATGGCACTGCTCTACATGGACCTGAGGATGCGCCAGGACGGACTGGATATCGCGCTGCTGCGACAGCTCGAAACCGGTTCCGATCCTGACGGCATCCCGGGCCGTGGCCTCCGCCCGGGCGGCACGCTCCCCTACCCCGGGTACGGGCCCGGCCCGGGGGCATCGCCTTATGGCCGCTGAGCCTCCGGTGCTTCCCGATGCCGGGGAGGCCCGGCGCTGGGCGGCGGAGGAGCTTGCCAAACCCGGATACCGCGAGAATGCCCCCTCCTGGCTTGGCACCCTCTGGCGTAACTTCCTGGACTGGCTGCAATCCCTTGACGGGACCGGCGGTGACGCCGCGGCCGCGCCCAGCCCCGTCATCGCCCTCGTGATTGCGGCGATCATCGCCGCAGCGGTCATCCTCGCCCGGCCCCGGCTGAACGCCCGCCGCCGCCAGGCCCGGGAGGTCTTCGAGCCGGATGCCACCCTCGGCGCCGCGGACTACCGCAGCCGCGCGGAAGCGGCAGCGGCCGCCGGCAACTGGGGGGACGCCGTCGTCGAACGTTTCCGCGCCATCGTCCGCAGCGCAGAGGACCGCGCCATCCTTGACCCCCAGCCGGGCCGGACGGCGGACGAAGCGGCCGGGGCATTGTCCCTGCACTTCAGCGCCCTGGCCCCGCGCCTGGCAGGCGCGGCTGCGGCCTTTGATGCCATCCGCTACGGGAACAAGACAGCAGGCAACGCCGGCTACAGGGACATGGTGGACCTTGATGCGGCGCTGGAGCAGGCAAAGCCCGCCCCTGCCGGCACCACGGTGTTGCTCCCATGACGGCCCGCCGGCGCGCAGTCGTCGAACATCACGGAGCCGGCAAGGAGGACGGCGGATCAGCGCCCCGCCCCCGCAAGACGAGGGCTGCAGCCATCCTGGGCTGGCTGAATCTCCACCGCGGCGCGGCCGCAGCGGCAGTGGTGGTGGCCGCCGCGCTGGCACTGGTCATCGGCACCCAGCTTGCGCCCAAGGGCGACACCGTTCCCCTCTCAATCCACAATGCCGGAGCGGAAGGAGCCAGGGCGCTGGCCAAAATCCTCGGCCGGCACGGAGTTACCGTCCAGGCGCCGGAACGCTTTGACGCGGCACTGGACGACCTTCGCGCCAGCGACTCCCCCACCCTCCTCCTCTACGACCGGAACGGCATCCTGGCTGAACCGCAACTGGCGGGCCTGCTGGCAGCGGCCGGCCACGTTGTGGTGGTCTCTCCCCGGCTGGAGACCCTTGCGGTCCTTGACAGCGGCATCCGCCAGGCCGGCGTGGTTCCCGATGCGCATCCCGTCCTGGAACCGGGATGCGCCCTGCCCGACGCGGAAGCCGCCGGCCAGGTCAGCGGCGAAGGGGCGTTCGTCTACGAAGGCGGCACCACCTGCTTCCGGGCGGCAGGGACCGCCGGAATGCTTGCCGTCAGCGACGGCGGGCGCTTGGCGGTGCTGGGCAGCACGGCCATCCTCAGCAATGGCGGGCTGGATGAACTGGGCAACGCCGCGTTGGCAACCAGGATGTTGGGAACCTCAAAGGACCTCGTCTGGTACATCCCTTCGCTTCAGGACGTCACTGTCGACGGGGCCGGGAAGACCCTCGACGACCTCGCCCCCGCCTGGGCCCGCTTCCTGGGTCCCTGGCTGTTGGTGGTGGCGCTGGCGGCAGTCCTGTGGCGCGGCCGCCGTCATGGGCCGCTCGTCTTTGAGCCGTTGCCGGTGGTGGTCAAGGCGGTGGAAACCGCGGAAGGCCGCGCCCGGCTCTACCAGGACTCCCGTGCCGTCGGCCAGGCCCGGGACAACCTGCGGGCCGGACTGCTGGTGCGGCTGTCCGCCAGGCTAAGGCTCGGCCCCGGGGCCACCCCGGAGGACACCATTGCCGCGGCCGCGCGGCTGCTGGGCAGGGACCCGAGGGACATTCGGGCGATCATCAACGAACATCCCACGTCAGAAGCAGCGTTGGTGGCCTGGTCCCAGGCCCTCGACAAACTGGAGAAAGAGGTCATGACCCGATGAGTGAACAAGGCAGCGGCCAGGGGGTCCTGAATTCGGTAGACCCCAGCAGCCCTTTCGACGACGGCGCGCGGCAGGCACTCCTTGCTGTCCGGCGGGAAGTGGCCAAGGCAGTGGTGGGACAGGACGCCACGGTGACCGGCCTCCTGATTGCCCTGCTCTCGCAGGGCCACGTCCTGCTCGAAGGCGTCCCCGGCGTAGCCAAAACCCTGCTGGTCCGCGCACTGTCCTCGGCGTTGAGCCTGGAGACCAAACGGGTGCAGTTCACCCCCGACCTCATGCCGGGAGACGTCACCGGTTCCCTGGTCTACGACTCGCGGACCTCCGAATTCAGCTTCCGCGAGGGACCTGTCTTCACCAACCTGTTGTTGGCCGACGAGATCAACCGGACCCCGCCGAAGACGCAGGCATCGCTCCTCGAGGCCATGGAAGAGCGCCAGGTATCCGTTGACGGTGTGTCCCGGCGGCTGCCCGCGCCCTTCCTGGTGGCGGCCACCCAGAATCCGGTGGAGTACGAGGGGACCTACCCCCTGCCGGAGGCGCAGCTGGACCGGTTCCTGCTCAAGCTCACCATGCCGCTGCCGGCGCGCGGGGAAGAAATCGAGGTCATCCGCCGCCACGCCGCCGGGTTCGATCCCCGGGACCTGTCAGCGGCCGGTGTCCGGGCGGTGGCCGGGGCCGGGGACCTGGAACGGGCGCGGGATGCCGTGACCCGCGTGGCAGTGGAACCGGAGATCATCGGCTACATCGTTGACCTGGTGCGCGCCACCCGGGCGGCCCCTTCCTTCCAGCTTGGCGTCTCGCCGCGCGGTGCCACGGCCCTGCTCAACACGTCACGGTCCTGGGCGTGGCTCTCCGGCCGTCCCTTCGTGACCCCCGACGACGTCAAGGTGCTGGCGCTGCCCTGCCTGCGGCACCGGGTGGCGCTGCAGCCCGAGGCGCAAATGGATGGAGTCCGGGTGGACGACGTCCTGGGCAGCATCCTGACCTCCGTCCCCGTTCCGCGCTGATGGCCATCTCGGGGCGCTTCGTGGCCCTGGTGCTGCTGGGCCTGGTGCCTGTGCTGCTGTTCCCGAATTGGCTGACCGTGCTGGCCACGGCCGCCCTGCTCACTGCCCTGCTGGTCGCGGAGCTGGTGTTCGCCGCATCCCTTCGGCAGGTCACCGTGGCGCGGGCGGAGCCGGAAAACGTAACGCTCACCAATGCGGTGGATGCCCTGCTCACCATCCGCAACGGCGGTCACAGGATGCTGCGGGGATCGTTCCGGGACGGCTGGCAGCCTTCCGCCGGCGCACAGGATTCCGTCCAGGACATCACCGTCCCCGCCGGCGAAGGCAGGCGGTTTACGGTGCGGCTCCGGCCCACCCGCCGCGGCGACCTCAAAGCGCCGCACGTGACACTTCGCTCATTCGGCCCGCTGGGCCTGGCGGCGCGCCAGCGGACTGTCGCCTGCGAAGGCTTGGTACGGGTGCTTCCGCCGTTCCGGTCGCGGCGGCATTTGCCCTCAAAGCTGCGGAAGCTGCGGGAACTCGATGGGAAGGCGGCCGTGCAGATCCGCGGCGCCGGTACGGAGTTCGACTCACTGCGGGACTACGTCCGCGGCGACGACGTCCGTTCCATTGACTGGCGCGCCACGGCCAGGCGTTCCGCCGTGGTGGTCCGGACCTGGCGTCCTGAACGGGACCGGCGGGTGGTGATGGTCCTTGATACGTCCCGCACCGCCGCCGCAAGGATCGGTGATGAAACGCGCCTGGATACCGGGATTGAGGCCGCGCTGCTCCTGGGTGTCCTGGCCGAGCGTGGCGGTGACCGGGTGGACTTCCTGGCCTTCGACCGAAGGACCAGGGCGCGGGCCCGTTCCGCCGGCCAGGGCAACATCCTGGGCCGGCTGGTCCAGGCCATGGCTCCCCTTGACGCCGAACTGATCGAGATGGACTGGCCCGCGGTCCCGGGGCAGGTCCGCGCCGTGTCCGCGCACCGGTCCCTTGTGGTGCTCTTGACGTCGCTGGACAGCGGAGCGCCGGAGGAGGGACTGCTTCCCGTTGCCGAGCGGCTGGCTGCCGGGCATGTGGTGGTGGTGGCCGCCGTCCGCGATCCCCAGCTGGGGGAGATGCTGCGGGAGCGCACTGATGCCACCGGGGTGTACCGTGCCGCCGCAGCCGAACGCGCCCTCCTGCAGCGGGCCGCGGTTACGGCCGAGCTGCGCCGGTACGGAGTGGAAGTGGTGGACGCCGAGCCACAGGAGCTGCCTCCGCGGCTGGCGGACATGTACATCCGGCTCAAGGCTGCCGGTAGATTGTGAGTCCGGAGGCAAGCAGCGCCGCCACAGGCAACAGGAGGCCATTCCAATGAACGTTCCGATCTACCAGCAGGCCCTGGGCAGCGCGTACTCACGGCTGCAGCCGGAGCTCCAGGAGTACTTCTCGCTGGTGCCGGGGTCCGGCCAGTACGGCGTGGGAGAAGGAACGTTCGACGTCGTGGGGTGCCGCCAGCGGTGGCTGCGCCCCCTGCTCCGGCTCACCGGCGGCGAGGAGGCTTTCTTCCCTGAATACGGCGAAAACATCCCGTTCCGGATCGAGAACCACGCGCACCAGGATCCTTTCGGCCGGTCCAGCCTGACCGCACGGCGCGAAATCCGGTTTCCCGGCCGGACCCGGCTCTTCCAGGACACCACCAGCGTCACGGCCCGGAACGGTGCACCGCAGCTGGTGGACTACGTCGGGCGGTGCCGGCGCCTGGTGACGGACCTGAACCTGAGCGTCACGGCGGAGGGCCGGCTCCGCGGCGTATCAGAGGCGTCGCGGCTCTTCCTGGGCCCGCTCCGGATACCGCTGCCGGCCGCACTGGACGCCAAAGCCTACGCCGAACAATGGTGGGAGCCGGCCGAGGGCAGCAACGGCCGGCACCGCATCCAGGTGAAGGTCATCCAGCCGCAGATCGGCCTGGTGCTGGTCTACGCGGGAGCCTTCGATTACCGCCTCCGCCCGTACACCGGCGGCAGTTCCGCCCAGAGCTACCTCCCCCGCTACGCCCAGCCGGACCGCTGGGAGAACAGGGTGTGACGGCTGGCCCTGCTAACCGAGCGCCAGCTGGTTCAGGCCGTCGGCCACCTGGGTGAGCCTGCCCAGGACCTCGGTGGCCTGAGCGGGCGTTTGCCCGGCCAGTCCGGCTGAGGGCGTTACCCGGATGGAGCCGAGGAGCGACGCCGGCAGGCCAAGCTGGTGCCAGGGCCGCCACACGGAGTCCACGCAGTCAGCCACCTTCGGCAAGGGGCGTCCTGACGAGACGTCCAGGACGCCGGCCCAGAACTGCTTTCCTGCCTCGACAGCGCCAGCCAGCTGCTCCCACTGCCGGTTGGTCAGTGCCTTCAGCGGCAGCGCAACACCGTCGGCCCCGGCGGCCAGGGCCAGCTCGATCGGCGCCTCGATCTCGGGGAAACTGAGCACCACCTCGGCTGCACCGGCTGCGCGCAGGGCCTCGAGGACCAGCCGCAGTGACTCGCGGGCTTCCGAAGCGGCCACGGCGCGAAGAGTGCGGTATCCGCTGGCGGTGGGAATGGTTCCAGCCAGCACGGCTGCAATGTCGGGCTCGTCCACCTGCACAACGAGGCGGGTGCCGGGAACGGCGGCGGCAACCCTGCGGAGATAGCCTCCGACGCCGGCTGCGAGGGAGGCGGCCAGGTCCCGGCGCGCGCCGTGGTCCAGCAGGGCGCGTTCACCATTGTGCAGGTGCAGCCCGGCGGCCAGGCTGAGCGGGCCCACCAACTGCACCTTCAGGTCTGTGGCGGAGAGATCTTCGGCCCCCGCAACGTCCGCGAGGACATTCAGGTCGGTGGACAGCGCCGATGCCGCACGGCGCATGTCCTTGCCGGGCCGGTCGACGAGCCGCCATCCGTAGGGCTGGACATCCACCGCGAGTTCCTCCAGGAGCGCAGCGGTACGTCCGAGTGCATCGGAGCCGACGCCGCGGTCCGGCAGTTCGGCGAGGAACGGCAGGTGCGGACTGCCAAGCTCACCCCGGATGATCCGGGCGGCTTCCAGCGGGTCCTCGCCAGGCCACGGGCCCAAGCCGGTGGCGGTGGCTTCCTGCGGTGAGGCTGCCGTGGAAGGGCCTGCTTTGGCGGCCGGCTCCGCACCTGGATCCCGGTGGTGCTGTTCCCGGCTCACGCCAGCGCGGAGGTCTGCGGCTGCTGCCCCGACGATGCCTGGTGGTCCTCCGCGATGGCCTCGTGGTGGCGGATGACCTCGCCGATGATGAAGTTGAGGAACTTCTCGGCGAAGGCGGGGTCGAGATGGGCGTCCTCGGCGAGCCGCCGCAGCCGTGCGATCTGGGCTGCCTCACGGCCGGGGTCGCCGGCGGGGAGCCGGTGCGTTGCCTTCAGGAAGCCCACTTTCTGTGTGGCTTTGAAACGCTCAGCCAGGAGGTAGACCAGCGTGGCATCGATGTTGTCAATGCTGGAGCGGATGGACAGCAGTTCAGCCATCACCGAATCGTCCACGTGGCCTGCCAGGGAGCTGGCGGAGGGGTCGAAATCGTCGGAGCCAGGAGAGCTGGGGTTGTGCTGCGTCATGGCTCCAGTCTATGGGAGCCGGGGGAATGACCGCGGGTGTGAAGCGCCGGCGCCGGCCCGTTGCCGGCACCGGCGCTTCACACCCGGAAACATCCGCCTGGATCAGATGCCCAGCAGGGCCCGGTGCTCTTCCCGGCGTTTGGCCTGTTCGGCCGGGTCCGGCACCGGCAGGGAGGCGATCAGCCGCCGCGTGTAGTCATGCTGGGGATTGCCCATGACCTGGCTGCCGATCCCCTGCTCCACCAGCCTGCCCTTGTACAGCACGCCCACCCACGATGAAAGGATGTCCACCACCGCCAGGTCGTGGCTGATGAAGAGGCAGCCGAATCCGAACTCCTCCTGGATGTCCCGAAACAGTTCCAGGACCTTTGCCTGCACCGAAACGTCCAGGGCCGACGTCGGCTCGTCCGCGATCAGCAGCCGCGGGTTCAGGCTCAGAGCCCGCGCCAGTGATGCCCGCTGCCGCTGGCCGCCGGACAGTTCGTGAGGGTAACGTCCCGCATACGACGCCGGCAGCTGGACTGATTCGAGGAGCTCACCGACGCGTTTGCGGGCCTGGGCAGCGCTGGGCCGGGTGTGGATCAGCATGGGCTCGGCGATGCACTCGCCGATGGTCAGCTGCGGGTTAAAGGACGCGGCCGGATCCTGGAATACGAAGCCGATGTCCTTGCGCAGCTGTTTAAAGGTGCGTTCGCGCAGGTTCAGCATCTCGTACCCGAGCACCTTGAGGCTGCCACCGGTGGTCCGGTTGAGGCCCGCGATGGCACGGCCAATGGTCGTCTTCCCGGAACCCGACTCGCCCACCAGGCCGAACACCTCGCCCCTGGACAGCGTGAAACTGACGCCGTCCACGGCTTTGAAGGCCGGGGTGCCGAGCCGTCCCGGGTATTCGATGACCAGGTTGTCGGCAGCTACCAGCACCTCCTCATCCTGGTAGCGCCGTTCCGTAAGCCCGGCCGACGCCGAATTCCGGCCCAGGTGCGGAACTGCGGCGAGGAGGTTGCGGGTGTAGTCCTGGCGGGGTTCAGCGAAGAGCTTTTTCGCCGGGGCTTCCTCCACGATGTCGCCCTGGTACATCACCACCACCCGGTCGGCCAGGTCGGCCACGACGCCCATGTTGTGCGTGATCAGCACGATGGCCGTGCCGTACTTGTCCCGCAGGTCCCGGAGGAGCTCCAGGATTTCCGCCTGGACCGTGACGTCCAGCGCCGTGGTGGGTTCGTCCGCCACGATCAGTCCGGGGTTCAGTGCCAAAGCCGCTGCAATGACCACGCGCTGCTTCTGCCCGCCGGAAAACTGGTGCGGGTAGTAGTTCACGCGCTGCTCGGGGTCGGGGATGCCCACCTTCCGGAGCGCATCGATGGCCCGCTCCTTGGCGTCCTTCCGGGAGACGCGGCGGCCGCCTTCGCTTGCCGCATGGGCCCGGATGCCTTCGGCGATCTGCCATCCCACCGTGAACACGGGGTTCAGGGCAGTGGAAGGCTCCTGGAAAACCATGGCGACATCCCGCCCGCGGATCTGGCGGAGTTTGCCCGGACTGAGGCTGATGACGTTGGCGCCGTTGATCACCACGGCGCCCGAACTCACAGCGGTCTCGGGGAGCAGGCCCAGGATCGTTTTGGCCGTCACCGTCTTCCCCGAACCGGACTCCCCCACGATGGCCAGCACTTCGCCTTTCCAGACGTCGAGGCTGACGTCCTTGACTGCCTGGACGTCGCCGGCGTCGCTGGCGAAAGTGACCTTAAGGTGGTCGATACCGAGAACCGGTTTGCCTGACTGGCCGGCGGGTTCCGGTGCCGGGTCGATGTTGACGCTCATGGGGTCCTCACTTCTGCGGTGATGGCCGCGTTGTCGACGGGTGCCGGGGAACTGCCGCCTCCCGCGCGTTTCCGGCCGCGGAGCCGGGGATCGTTCAGGTCGTTGATGCTTTCGCCCACCAGGGTGAGTCCGAGGACCGTCCACACGATGGCGAGACCGGGGAAGAGGCCGGTCCACCAGATGCCCGACGTGGTGTCGGCCAGGGCCTTGTTCAGGTCAAAACCCCACTCGGCGGCCGAGCTCGGCTCGATGCCGAAGCCCAGGAAGCCCAGCCCTGCCAGGGTCAGGATTGCCTCCGAGGCATTGAGGGTGAAGATCAGGGGCAGCGTGCGGGTGGCGTTGCGGTAGATGTGCCGGGTCATGATGCGGATGTTGGACGCGCCAACCACCTTGGCCGACTCAACGAAGGGTTCTGCTTTGAGCCTGATCGTCTCGGCCCGGATCACCCGGAAGTACTGCGGGATGAACACCACAGTGATGGAAATGGCAGCCGCAAGGATGCCGCCCAGCAGGCTTGACTGCCCGCCGCTGATGACGATGGCCATCACGATGGCCACCAGCAATGACGGGAAGGCATACACAGCATCGGCCACGACGACGAGGACGCGGTCCAGCCACCCTCCAATGTATCCGCTCACCAGGCCCAGGATGACGCCGGCGAAAATGGACAGGACAACGGCCACGATGATGACCAGCAGCGCTGTCTGGGTACCCCAGATCATCCGTGACAGGACGTCGTAACCGCCCACGGTAGTGCCCAGGAGGTGCTTTCCGCCGGGCGCCTGTTGGGTGGGGAAGTTGCCGTCGGCATCCGACAACTGCGCAAAACCGTAGGGTGCCAGCAGCGGTGCGGCCAACGCCGTGAGCAGGAAGATGCCGGTGAGGACAAGCCCCACCACCAGCATGAAGCGCTGCAGGCCGACGCTTTTGTTGAAATGGGAAACAACCGGCAGCCGCCGGAAGAGGGGCGCCCGGGGGTTGGCGACGGGTTCGATCGTGTTGGCAGTCATGTCAGTACCTCACGCGGGGGTCGATGAGCGCGGCAATGATGTCCACGATGAAGTTGGTGACGGCGACGATGACGGCCAGCAGCACCACGATGCCCTGGACGGCCACGAAGTCGCGCGCCGTGAGGTAATTGGCCAGCTGGAACCCGAGGCCCTTCCACTCGAAGGTGGTCTCCGTCAGCACGGCGCCGCCGAGCAGCACGGCAATCTGCAGGCCCATGACCGTAATGATGGGGATCAGCGCCGGTTTGTAGGCGTGCTTGGTGACGAGCCTGAACTCGCTGACGCCACGGGATCGGCCGGCCTCGACATAGTCCTTGCCGAGCGTGCCAATGACATTGGTCCGGACCAGGCGCAGGAAGACTCCCGCTGTCAGGAAGCCCAACGCCACCGCCGGGAGGACAGCGTGCGACATCACGTCACTGAGTGCTGCCATGTTTCCGCTGCGCAGGGCATCCAGCCAGTAGATACCGGTGGGGGCCTCCAAACCGGTCAGGGACAGTTCGGTCCTGGTGCCGGCACGGCCGGCAACCGGCAACCAGCCCAGCCACACGGAGAACACGAGTTTGAGCAGCATGCCCGCGAAGAAGACCGGGGTGGCATAGAACAGGATGGCCAGG
Organism: Arthrobacter sp. NQ7; assembly: GCF_029581595.2. Taxonomy (NCBI): domain Bacteria; kingdom Bacillati; phylum Actinomycetota; class Actinomycetes; order Micrococcales; family Micrococcaceae; genus Arthrobacter; species Arthrobacter sp. NQ7. The sequence continues at coordinate 287,690 of NZ_JARFXU020000002.1, forward strand.
ATGCGAAGCACTGCGTCCGGCAGGTGGTCGCGCCGGTGCGCGGCGACCATGCCCAGCGGGATCCCCACCAGCAACGCAACGATGAGCGCGTTGATGGCCAGCTCCAGAGTGGCGGAGCCGTAGGTGGTGAGCATCTCGGTGACCTTGCGGTTGTCCGAAAGGGTGGTGCCGAAGTTGCCCGTGGCCAGCTGGCCCAGGTATTCGAAGTACTGCACGATCAGTGGCCGGTCGTAGCCGGCCGCATGGATGCGTTCCTGCAGCTGCTCGGGGGGCAGCCGGCCGCCCATGGCAGCGGTAATGGGGTCACCGGTGATCCGCATGAGGAAGAACACCATGGTGACGAGGATAAGGATGGTGGGGAAGATCAGCAGGAAACGGACCAGGATGTACTGGCCCAGCCCTCCCCCTGCCGACTTTTTCTTGCTGGGAAGGAGTCCGTCCGCGTCATTCGGCGGCGCGTCAATCAAAGTTGTCATCGGTACCTGTATTCGTGGTGACCGGGAGCCAGCATTCCCCTCGGTGCTGGCTGATGACCGGCAAAAGGCGGGACACCGTTGCGGTGTCCCGCCTCCGGCCTGTCAGAGCCCGATGGGGGTGGAGTGCTTACTTGGACAGGACGCCAAGGCGTGTCTTGAAGGAGGGGTCAAGGGTCTTTTCGACGCCCTTGACGTCTTTCCCGGCCACGAGGAGCTGGGAACCCTGCAGGAGGGGCAGGGTGGAAAGATCCTTGGCCACCGCCGTCTGGACGTCACCGATCAGCTTCTGCCGCTCGGTCTTGTCCGGGGTGGTCAGCTGCTTCTGGACCAGGTCCGTAACCGTGGGGTTCTCGTAGTGGTTCTTGAGGAAGTTGCCCGGGATAAAGAACGGCGTGAGGTAGTTGTCCGCATCCGAGTAGTCCGGGAACCAGCCGAGCTGGTAGACGGGGTAGGCGTCGGCGGTCCTCGCCTTGGAGTAGGTCACCCATTCGGTGGATTGCAGGTCCACCGTGAAGAGGCCTGACTTTTCCAGCTGTTCCTTGACCATGGCGTATTCGTCGCCGGAGGACTTGCCGTAGTGGTCCGGGTTGTACTGCAGCTTCACGTTGACCGGACCGGTGATCCCGGCGTCGTTCAGGACCTTCTTCGCCTTGTCGAGGCTTGGTTTGCCGTTGCCGTCGCCGTACAGCTCCTTCATCGGCTGGGTTGCGCCGGGCAGTCCGTCCGGAACCACCGAGTAGGCGGGGACGTAGGTGCCCTTGTAGACCTGGTCGGAGATGGCCTGGCGGTCCACGATGTCAGCCATGGCCTGCCGGACCGCGAGGGCCTTGGCCGGGTTAGCCTCGGGAGTCTTGGCGCCGTACGGCATGGTGTCGAAGTTGAAGACGATGTAGCGCAGCTCGCCGCCCGGGCCCTTGTAGACCTTGACCTTGGAGTCCTTGTCCAGGTCTGCGGCGTCGGTTGCGGTCAGGCTGCGGCCGGCAACGTCGATGTTGCCGCCCTGGACATCCAGCTTCAGGTTGTTTGAGTCTGCGTAGTACTTGATGACAGCGCTGTCATTGGCCGGCTTGCCCAGCAGGCCGCTGTAGTCCGGGTTGCTCTTGAGGCTGACGAGCTCGTTCTTCTTGTAGGAATCGATGGTGTAGGGGCCGGCGAACGGCTTGCCGGCAACGATGTCCTCATCGCTCATGACTTTGTCGGCCGGGAAGACTTCCTCGTCAATGATCGGCCCGGTGTTGGTGCCAAGCACGCTGGGGAACACCTGGTCATTGCCGGCCTTGAGGTTGAACACCACTGTGGTGTCGTCCTTGGCGTCAACCGACTTGAGGTTGGACAACAGGGACGCCGGACCGTTGGGGTCGTTGATCTTGAGTACCCGGTCGTAGGAGAACTTCACGTCCGAGGCAGTCAGCGCATGGCCGTTGGCAAATTTCAGGCCGGGTTTCAGTTTCACCGTGAACTCGGTGGGTGCGGTGAAGGAAGCCGACTCCGCGATGTCCGGGCTGACCTCGGCGGAACCGGGCTTGGAGTTCATCAGGAAGGGGTAGACCTGGTTCATCACCAGGAAGGAGCCTGCGTCGTAGGAGCCGGCGGGGTCGAGGGTGACGACCTTGTCGGTCGTTCCGAAAGTGATGGCACCGCCGCCGGCGCTGCCGCCGGTGGACGTTCCGCCGCCGCCACCCGATGGCCCGGTGCAGGCTGTCAGGGCCAGGGCGGAGATGCCTGCCAGCGCGATGGCGCGGTGCAGGGCAGTTGTGCTCTTGATCATCTGTGAACTTTCTGTCCGATGAGTACGAGCGCGCCGAGTACAGGGGTGCATGTGCCCTTGCCTCCGGCGCGCAGTGCTGATCCCTAGATTCAATCAGAGAGTCTGCCCTCAGGACGGCCAATTCTGTGAGTTGAAACACAAAATTTATCTCATTGGCCCCCTGCTGCGGTGGCGCGGCCTGCAGGACAGGATTTCCGCGGCACAGCAAAGCACCGCCCCGGCAACAGCCGGGGCGGTGCGGGGATCGGGAAGCTTAGAGCGCGGCGCGCTGAAGCGAGCGGGCAGCGTCGATGGTTGCCTGGCCCAGCACGCGCGTCCCCTGGTACAACACCACCGTCTGCCCGGGCGCCACGCCCCGGAGTGGAGCCACCAGCCGGACCACCAACTGGCTTCCGGCGGCGGCGTCGGGGGCGTGCTCCACCCAGGCGGTGGCCGGGACCGGATCCCCATGGGCCCGGACCTGTGCGTAGCAATCGAATTCGGCGCCGGTTTCCACCTCGGCGATGGGAAGGCCCGCCCAGGAAACCTTGATGCCGCGTATCTCGTCAATCGCCAGCAGCGCCTGCGGACCCACCACTACCTTGTTTTCCTTGGGCCGGATCTCCAGGACGAAACGGGGCTTGCCGTCGGCAGCCGGGGTTCCGAGCTTGAGCCCGCGGCGCTGGCCGACCGTGAAAGCGTTGGCGCCGGGGTGCTCCCCCACCTTTGCGCCCGTCTCGTCCACGATGTCACCGCTGGTCATCTCGATCTTTTCGGCAAGCCAGCCCGCGGTGTCGCCGTCGGGAATGAAGCAGATGTCATGGCTGTCCGGCTTGTTGGCAACGGAGAGCCCACGCCGCTCGGCTTCGGCGCGAACCTCCGCCTTGGAGGGGGTGTCTGCCAGCGGGAACATGGAGTGCTTGAGCTGTTCGTGGGTAAGGACGCCCAGGACGTAGCTCTGGTCCTTGGCCCAGTCGGCGGCGCGGTGCAGTTCGCGGTTGCCGTCGGCGTCTTCGATCACCTTGGCGTAGTGCCCCGTGCACACGGCATCGAAGCCCAGTGCCATGGCCTTCTCCAGCAGCGCGGCGAACTTGATGCGCTCGTTGCAGCGCATGCAGGGGTTGGGGGTCCTGCCGGCCGCGTATTCGTCGATGAAATCCTGGACGACGTCTTCCTTGAACCGCTCGGAGAAGTCCCATACGTAGTAGGGAATCCCCAGCACGTCACAGGCGCGCCAGGCGTCCCTGGAGTCCTCGATGGTGCAGCAGCCGCGGCTGCCCGTGCGCAGGGTGCCGGGCATGCGCGAAAGGGCCAGGTGGACGCCGACGACGTCGTGCCCGGCCTCCACCGCGCGGGCGGCGGCAACGGCGGAATCAACTCCGCCGCTCATGGCTGCTAGTACTCGCATGCTGGCTTTCTGTTGGGGTGGGTGTATGTGGCGGCCGGCCTGGACCTGCCGGCAGCGAAAACGATCTTCGCCTATCCATTCTACGGCGGCAGGCAAATCAGGCCGCCGCCGGGCCGCATGGACCGCTACAGTCCCCCGCGCCCCTGCCGGCCCACGGTCCCCGCCGTCTGGATCGAGGACTCGTGTCCCGCCATGCCTGCCTGGCGCGCCCGGGCATAGGCCTCGGGCAGCGCCTTCAGCAGGGCATCGACGTCGGCCTCGGTGGAAGCGTGCCCCAGGCTGAACCGCTGGGCGCCACGGGCGGTTTCCTCGTCCAGGCCCATGGCCAGGAGCACATGGGAAGGCCTAGGCACGCCGGCCGTGCAGGCAGATCCTGTGGACGATTCGACGCCGGCGAGGTCGAGAAGGAACAGCAGCGAATCGCCTTCGCAGCCGGGGAAGGTGAAATGGGCATTGCCCGGGAGCCGGCCATCGCCCGGGGCGCCGCGCAGGACGGCGTCGGGTATGAGGTCACGCACGCCGTCGATCAGGCGGTCGCGAAGGGCAGCTATCCGTGCCGCTTCCGCCGGCAGTGCAGCCGTGGCAGCCTCCGCCGCGGCGGCGAAGGCGGCGATCGAGGCCGTGTCCAGCGTGCCGGACCGGACATCGCGCTCCTGTCCGCCGCCATGCTGCACCGGTGTCAGTTTGACCGCGCGCCCCAGAAGCAGGGCACCCACCCCCACGGGACCGCCGATCTTATGGCCGGATATGGACATGGCGTCCAGGCCGGATTCCTTGAAGTGCACTGGAACCGACCCGAAGGCCTGGACGGCGTCCGAGTGCACGGGAACGCCTGCGGCATGGGCCAGCTCAACAATGCGGGCGACGGGCTGGATGGTGCCGACCTCGTTGTTGGCCCACATGACGGTCACCAGCGCTACGGTGCCGGGGTCGCGGGAAAGCTCGGCCTCCAGGACGGCGACGTCCAGCACGCCCCCGGAGTCCACCGGCAGCCAGGTCACCTCGGCGCCCTCGTGGCGTTCGAGCCATTCAACGGTGTCCAGGACAGCGTGGTGTTCGACGGCGGAACACAGGATGCGGCGCCGCTTTGGGTCTTCTGCCACGCGGGACCAGTACAGGCCCTTGACGGCGAGGTTGTCCGCCTCGGTGCCGCCGGAGGTGAAGATTACCTCCGACGGGTGGGCTCCCGCGGCGGAGGCAATCGCCTCCCGTGCGTCTTCGACCGCCCGGCGCGCCCGGCGTCCCGATCCATGCAGTGAGGAGGGGTTTCCCGTCCGCGCCAACTCGCGTGTCAGGGCGGCGAGCGCCGCATCGGAAAGCGGCGTGGTGGCGGCATGGTCGAGGTAGGCGGGCATCCTCCAATTCTATCGCGGCGCCGAACGGCGGACCGGGCCGGCCCTTAGCGTCCCGCCGTGATCCTGGCGCAGCAGTGTCCGGGTCCGGAGACCGCGGCAACACACCCTTCATCACTGCCGCACCCGGCGGCTGCGCCCCGGAGGAAGGCGCCATTCATGTCGCAGACCACCGCCGCGTGGGACCGTGAGAGCCGGTGGAAGGGGCAGTTTATGAGCAGGAACCCACCGTCACCATCAGGCTGCGGCTGGTAGCCGGCTTCCGTCAGGAATTCCTCCAGTCCACCGGCACGTTCCGCCAGTTCCCGGCCCTTGGCAAACGCGCCGGCGCGCAGTGACTCCCCCACGGGAGCCCCCTCCACCTGCGACGCTTCGATGGCGGCCGCCATCAATTCGCCGGCGAGGTCGTAGTTCCGGTCGGGCACGGACGCTCCGACTTCGCCCCCTACGGTCCGGTACATCTTGGCCGGGCGGCCGGAGCCGGGTCCCACCCTGCCTGCCGGTTTGTGGAACTCCACAGCCAGCAGGCCGTCCTGCACCAGCCTGTCGAGGTGGAAGGAAGCCGTACTCCTTGCCATGCCCGCAGACTCGGCCACTTCGTCACGTCCCACGGGCCGCGGGAATGCTGCAACCAGTTCGAAGAGCTGCAGCCGCTTCGCATCTGTCAGGGAAGCAACGGCCGCAATCCTGTCCGCCCAGGGAAGTCGGTACATGGTTCCACCAATCCAAAGTCAAGATCTATTGATTATAGAACGTGCGCTTTCTAAAATTGGCATACCTACTTTTAGAAGGAGCAAGCCATGAAACCAGCATCGGCAGTACGGGCCCAGCACTCTCCCACCGCGGCGCCGGCCGCCTGGCAGGCCTTCGTACTGTTGCGGACCGTCTTCACCGTTGCACCCATCCTGTTCGGCCTGGACAAGTTCACGAACATCCTGACGGACTGGACCGTCTACCTCGCGCCCCAGGCCACGGCCGTGGTGCCGCTGCCGCCGCAGACCTTCATGTATGTGGTGGGCGTCGTGGAGATCATCGCGGGCGTGGCTGTGGCCGTGCGTCCGAAGTTCGGTTCATTGCTGGTGGCCGCCTGGCTGGCCGGGATCATCATCAACCTCCTGCTGCTGGGAAGCTTCTATGACGTGGCCCTGCGGGACTTTGGGCTGCTGGTGGGCGCGCTGGCCCTGAACCGGCTGTCCATCGGGACATCCCGGATCACCGCATGACGCTTTGACCATCCCAAGCGGGCGATGCGTCCAACAAGACCCGCCGGCAGCTGAGCCCTCCAGCCGCCGGCGGTTTTGGCCTGCGAAGCCTGGCAGGCGGGAACCCGTGGGCTCAGGCAGACGGGGGCAGCAACGGCAGGTAATGGCGAACGTCAGCCCGCGCGGACGCAAGGGTTGCCGCATCCGGGCAGGATACCGATATATAGGCCGAGGAACCGGCCGTGCCAAACATCCTTGCCAGGATGGCGGTGGACCTTCCGCCGGGAGCCGCCTGCTCCAGTGCCAACACTTCCACGCTCTTTCCGGGATTCTCCGCAGTGCCGCCCCACTGCAGGGTTTCCGGCTTCAGGTAGGAGGGCTGGATGGTGGCATCCAGATACTGGAAGAGGGCAACGGTGGACTCCCTGTCCCCTTCCCGGACCAGCGGGCCCTGGCCGGTACTGACCCTGGCGGCAACTTTGCAGCCATCCGCTTTGGCGTACTGGCTGGCGCCGGCCACGTTGTCTTTTTCGAGCTTCCAGCCCGGTGCGCCCTTAAGCTCGTCGGATACGCCCACGGGCACACCGGGGGCAAGGGTGGCGCCTGCGGCAAAGGGCATGTCCTGCGCCGCCACGGCGGCAGCGTCGTGCCCCGGGGTGATGGTGGGCGTGGACAGGGCGGCGGTACTGGGCGGCGCAGCCGGCACGGAGGGGTCCCGGACGTCCACGCTGCAGCCGCCGAGTAACACTGCCAGGGCGCCGGCCATGGTGAGCTGCACTCCGCGGTTCGTTGCCTTGCCGGCCCGGCCCGTCGTCGTCGGCATGTGCATCTCTCCTCCATGGCATCCCTGCCGGCCGGTGTTCAGCCGCGCACGTAGAGTCTAGACGCCGGCCACGGCGTCGCAGGGAACCGCGGGCCCCGGGACGATCGTTGTCAGGGCAGGCGCAGGGTCCACGGCGGCGGGCCCGTGCTGGCTAGACTGGGCGGCACGTTGCTTTCCCCGCCGGAACCAGGAATCCGCGCAACAAGAGAAGGAAGATTGGTTGACCGACGGCAGAAGCTCCCATTACCAAGTCCTTCGCGTGGCCGTCACGGCCACCGAGAAGGAAATCAAGGCGGCATACCGCCGCGCCGCCCGGACGGCCCATCCGGACCACGGCGGTGATGCCGCGACATTCCGCCGCGTGACGGCTGCTTACGAGACGCTGATCGACCCCGCGCGCCGGCGCGCCTACGACCGCACCTACGGTGCCGGTGAGACCCGGGAGGCTGCGTCCGACGGCGGCGCGCACTTTGACGCACCCGCTGCCGGTAGCCGGGCCTCCGCCACTGTCCGCCGGCCGGGCAACAGCCGGAACACGGCAGGCGACCCGCCGGTCTACGTCCCGCCCTACGGCGAAGGCGGCACCGCAGTTCCCCTCATCCCATTCGGCCAGGCCCGGCAGCAGGTGCACGGCATGCCGAGGAAACGGGGGATCTTCGGTGCTGAAGCGCGGATCCAGCGCGAGATGCGCACGGTCCAGCTGCTGACGCGCCAGGTACTGCCGGCCATTCCGGCGGCGCGGCTCATCAATGGGCTGCAATCGCCGGCGGACAACAGCCACATCGACCACGCGGTCCTGGCCGGTTACCGGCTGGCCCTCGTGAACTCCATGCTCCTGCCGAAAGGCGCCTACGCCTGGGACGGCCGGACCCTCAACCACGGAGGGCGCTCGGTGGCGCCTCCGCAGCTTGCCCGGATGGTGTGGGCCATGCAGGAGATCTTCCCCGAGCTCAACGTCACCGGGTGGACCGTGGTGCACAGCCCGGACGGAAATCTCCATGAACCCGTGATCGACCACCACCGCCGGCCCGCGGGCGCCCTGGAAACGGTGCAGATCGTCAACGCCGCGGGGATGGTGCGCGGGCTGAAGGAATTTTTGGCCTCGGGACCCGCACCCAATACCGTGAACGTCCCCGTCCTTGCCAGGCTGCTGCGCGGCATGCACTGACGGCGGTGGCTAGGATGGGGTGGTGTTCCGCATCCTCTTCCATGCCCCAGAAATCCCCGGCAATACCGGAAACGCCATCCGCCTTGCCGCCATCACCGGCGCTGAACTGCACCTCGTGGAACCCCTGGGATTCGACTTTTCCGATGCCAAGCTGCGCCGGGCGGGGCTCGACTACCACGACCTCGCCGTGGTCACCGTGCATAAGAGCATTGAGGACGCCTGGGAGCACCTCCAGCCGGAGCGCGTCTATGCCTTCACCTCCGACGGCACCACCAGCTACACCGACATCAGCTACCGGCCCGGCGACGTCCTGATGTTCGGCCGCGAATCGGTGGGCCTGCCGGCGGAGCTCAAGGACGACCCCCACGTCACCGCCACCGTCCGCCTGCCCATGCTGCCCGCCCTGCGTTCCCTGAACCTCGCCAACGCAGCCTCCATCGCCGTGTACGAGGCGTGGCGCCAGCAGGGATTCGCCGGCGCCAAGCTCTAAGGCGGCAGGCACCCGGCTGCGGCGGCCTTCCGGCCGTCCCGGCAAATAGATTTGCCTTCTTCCCATCCGCCGGGCGTCCGGCCCCGAATGCCTTTTGAAGACATTCGAGCGGAGCAAGGAGCTGCAGGTGACACTACTGGAGGCAGGATCCAGGCAGGACAGCCGCAGCCGGCACGGCACTGCTGAGGATTCGCCGCACAGAGACTTATGCTTGGACGTAATGGAAACTCCCAACGCGCCCAATTCAGAAGGCTCGGCCGCGGTGACTGACCCACCTGCAGACCTCAGCCAGCGCCTCTCGGTCCTGCTGGCGGGCATTGCCCGCGGGGACCAGGCGGCCTTTGCCGAGTTCTACCAGCTGACGTCCCGCAGGGTCTTTGGCATGGCACGGCGGGTCCTGATCGATCCCGAGCTCAGCGAGGACACCACCCAGGAAGTCTTCCTGCAGGTCTGGCAAAACGCGGCCAAGTTCGATCCGCAGGCGGGCAGCCCGCTCTCCTGGCTGATGACCATCTCGCACCGGCGGGCGGTGGACAAGGTCCGCTCCTCGCAGTCCTCCACCGACAGGGAGGCACGGTACGGGGCGAGCACGCAGGACATCGACCACGACAGCGTGTCAGATGAAGTGGGCAGCCGGCTTGAGGCGGAGGCGGTGGTCCGCTGCCTGGGGACGCTGACCGAAACCCAGCAGGAATCCGTTCGCCTGGCCTACTACGGCGGCCTCACCTACCGGGAGGTGGCGGAGCGCCTGAATGCAGCAGTGCCCACTATCAAGTCCCGCATCCGCGATGGACTGATCCGATTGAAGACCTGTTTGGGGGTGAGTTGAGATGAGCGGCATGGACCACGGACACAATGGACGTTCCAGCGCCTTCGGCGACACCGTCGCCATGGACCTCGCGTCAGGACGGGCCGTCGACCTCGCGGAACTTTACGCCCTTGACGCGGTGACGGACCAGGAACGCGATGCCATCGACCACTACATCTCCTCAGCTCCGGAAGCGGAGCGGCTGGCCTTCCTGGAACGGGTGCGGCAGTCACGGGAGGCGCTCGCCCGCACCTTCCGTGCCGAGGCGGAGCCGCCGTCGGACCTGTTCGACCGGATCGTCGCCCAGCTTCCCGCCCAACTCCCGGCACAAACGGGACAGGACGGCGGAGCTGCCGCAGCAGCAGCGGGAAGCCCCGGCTTCCAGCCCGGCCTCCACAGCGGAACCGGCCCGCTCGACGAGCTGGCGCAGGCCCGGAAACGCCGGGAGGAACGGCGTGGACCGTCCGGTGCCCGGCGTTGGCTGGTGGGCGTGGCGGCTGCCGCAGCCATAGCGCTCGGCGGTGTGGGCGTTGGCGCCTACCTTGCCGACCAGAACGATCCCGTCAACCAGGTGGCCCGCGCCTCGGACCTGCGGGAGGCATCCGTGAACGTGGCCGGCGGCGGAAAGGCCACCGTGCTGATTTCCGAGTCCAAGGACTCGGTGGTGGTGAAGATGAGCGGCGTACCCGCTCCCCCGGCGGGCAAGGTGTACCAGATGTGGCTGATCCCCAAGGACGGGTCGGCGCCGGTATCGCAAGGGCTGATGGACGAACAGGCCCTGTCCAAGCCCGCAGTGGTCCAGGGCATCCATTCGGCTGCCGCCCTCGGGATCACCGTTGAGCCGGCCGGCGGCTCCACGTCGCCCACTCTGCCCACCGTGGCCGCGGCTCCGCTCGGCGCCTGACGACGCACGTGAAAGGCGCGCCCCGGTTCCTGTTGAAGGAACCGGGGCGCGCCTTTGCTGTTGAAGGCCGTTGACCTAGAAACCGGCGATAGTGCCGGGTCCATTGACTGCCACCACATGGAAGGCTTCCGCGGAGCGGCCCGCTGGCAGGCCGGCCCGGGCGGCGTTTACCTGCATCCCATGGCGGACGGTGGCCTCCATGGCGGCAACATCCGGGTGCTGGCTGACATGCACGTGGATGGCGGCGAGCTTGGCGTCCACGTGCCCCGAGACGTCCACGAAGTGGTTTTCCCGCTCCTCCGGCCCGGCATACAGCCAGAGCCACGGCAGCTTGTAGGCTTCCAGGCCTGCCGCTGCCAGTTCCGGGTAGGCAAAGGGATTTTCCAGCGCCGGATAGACCGCCCGGGTCACCGCTTCACCCACGGCCAGGTGGTCGGGGTGGCTTTTCTGGATCCGCTGCCAGTTCCGCTCCGGATGCATGGCAAGGACGACGTCGGGCCGGATTTTCCGGATCAGGCGCACCACGTCCCGCATCACCTCGTGTGATGGTTCCAGGTACCCGTCCCGCTGGTGGAGATAGTGGATGTCGGTGACGCCTACGAGTTCGGCGGCGCGGCGCTGTTCGGCGTCGCGCATGGCGATGATGTCGGCACGGTGCGCGGGGTCGAAGCCGCCGGCGTCGCCGTCAGTCATGATGCAGTAGCTGACTTCGACGCCTGCCGCGGTCCAGCCGGCGACGGTGCCCGCGGCGCCAAAATCGATATCGTCAGGGTGGGCCGCGAAACAGAGCACCCGCCCAACCCGGTGCGTCTCCGGGTTGAACGGGCTCTGTGCCCTTGGGAGGGAGGCTGTCAAGGAGTCAGCCTTTTCGCTTCTTGATTTCGGCCGTGGCCTGCGGCAGGACCTCAAAGACGTCACCAACGATGCCGAAATCCGCGATCTCGAAGACCGGGGACTCAGCGTCCTTGTTGATGGCGACGATGACCTTGGACGTCTGCATTCCGGCCTTCTGCTGGATGGCGCCTGAGATGCCTGCGGAGATGTACAGCTGCGGCGACACCGTCTTGCCGGTCTGCCCCACCTGCGCGTCGTGGCTGATCCAGCCGGCGTCCGTGGCGGCGCGGGACGCGCCGACCGCTGCGCCGAGGGCATCGGCCAGTTCTTCGACGGGACCAAAGTCGCCGTCCATGCCGCGTCCGCCGGCCACGACGATCCGGGCATCGGTCAGGTCCGGGCGGCCGCTGGCCACCTTCTGCTCCCGCGCGGTGATGCGGGCCGCCGCGGCCACGGCGGGGACCTCCACGGTGCCGGACGCGGGGGTGCTGGCTGCCGGAGCAGGTTCCGGGGTGATGTTGTTGGCCTTGAGGGTCAGCACGGAAACCGGCGTCGTGACCTTGCAGGACGTGGTGTAGGAGCCGGCCAGGACGGACTTGTGCGCCGTGCCGTCCGCGTCCACCGCGACGACATCGGTGATGACGCCGGCATTCAACCGGACGCCCAGCCGCGCGGCGATTTCCTTGCCCTCAGGTGAGTTGTCCAGCAGCACGATGCCGGCGCCGGTGTTTTCCGCCGCTGCGGCCAGGTAGGCTGCCTTCGGCGCCACCAGGAAGTCATCCAGGTCCTGGCCCGAAGGACGCAGGATGCCGGCCACTCCGTACTCGGCGAAGGTGGCGGCGACGGCGTCGGACAGGTCCCCGTTAAGGGCGACGGTGCTCTCGCCCAGGGAACGGGCCAGTGTCAGCAGCTCCAGGCTGCTCTTCTTCAGTGCTGCGCCGGGGTTGTCGATGAATACGAGTACTTTTGCCATGTCGGTGTCCCTCTTAGAGCAGCTTCTGGGCGGCCAGGAAGTCAACCAGCTTGATGCCGGCGTCGCCTTCGTCGGTGATGATGGTGCCTGCAGTCCTGGGTGGGCGCTGTTCCGCGCTGGTCACGGTGGTCCAGGAACCGGCGAAGCCCACGTGGGAAGGGTCCACACCGATGTCGGCCAGCGACAGGGTGGTGATGCTCTTCCGCTTGGCAGCAATGATGCCCTTGAAATTGGGGTACCGGGGCTCGTTGATCTGGTCCGTGACGGACACAACGGCGGGCAGCGGGGCCTCCACCGTCTCCGAGTAGGTATCGGCGTCGCGGCGGGCCGTCAGCCGGCCGCCGTCCACCTGCAGGGTGGAAGCGAAGGTCACCTGCGGCAGTCCCAGCCGCTCCGCCAGCTGCGCGGGGACGAGCGAGGTTTCACCATCCGTGGACGCCATGCCGGTGATGACCAGGTCCACATCCCCCAGGTGCCGGACGGCTGCCGCAAGGGCCAGGGAGGTGGCCGCGGCGTCCGAACCGGCCAGGGCGTCGTCGGTCAGGTGGACTCCCTCGGTGGCCCCCATCTGCAGCGACTTCTTCACGGCGTTCACGGCGCCGGCGGGGCCCATGCTGAGGGCGATGACCTGGTTGCCCGCCTTGCCTCCGCCCCGTGCCTCTGCCAGCTGGAGGGCAGCCTCCAGGGCGTATTCGTCAAGCTCGGACAGAATGCTCTCGTCGCGGTCCGTGGTATGGCCCTCGCCGTTGAGGTGGCGGTCGAACTGGGCGTCCGGTACATGTTTGACCAGGACTACGATCTTCAATGTCTCTTCCACTGTGTTTACAGCAGCCTTCCATGCTTGTGGACAGCCAGCCGGGTGGGCATGGCCGCGGAATGCCCGGCAGGCGGGTAGCTCCTAGCTAACCATATCGGCGAGCCCCCGCGCCCTCTTCCGTTAACGCCTGTTTCAGGCCGCCCGTAACGCGTGACGACGGCGGTGCCCCCTTGGGTGGGGACCCCGCCGTCGTCACGCGTTGCAGGCTGCTTGTCCGGTTGCGTCAGCTGGCAGCGGCACCCAGCGTGACGTCGAAGGTCTGCTCCTTGCCGCCGCGCTGCACCGTGATCTTGACGGTGGAGCCTGCGGGCTGTTCGCGGACGGCAGCGGTCAGCTGGTTGGGTTCGCCGATAGTGAGGTCGTTGAACTTGGTGATGACGTCACCGACCTTGATTCCAGCTTTTCCGGCAGCAGAGTTGGGGTCAACCGTCGCCACGTCGGCGCCCACCGAGAACTCGGAGGTGGCTCCCGACGAGGCCTTGGCCTTGACGCTGACGCCCAGCTGGCCGTGCGAGGCCTTGCCGCTGTTGATCAGTTCCTGGGCCACCCGTTTGGCGTTGTTGATGGGGATACTGAAGCCGACGCCGATGTTGCCGCTCTGCGACGTTGAGGTCCCGGAACCGGCGGAAGCGATCGCAACGTTGACGCCGATGATCTCGCCCTTGGTGTTCACCAGGGCGCCGCCGGAGTTGCCGGGGTTGATGGCCGCGTCAGTCTGGATCACGTTGATGGCGATGGATCCCTCGCCCGTGTTCTGCTGGCTCTGCCCGCCGCCGGGAGGGGCGAACTGGAAGCCCTGGTCACCGCCCTGGCTGTTGTCGCCGCCCTTCGGCGCGGCGGAGGAGGCCACGCTGATGGTCCTGTTGAGGGTGGAGACGATGCCGTCGGTGACCGTACCGGTGAGGCCCAGCGGGGACCCGATGGCGATGGCTGTATCCCCGACGTTGAGCTTGGAGGAGTCTCCAAGGGTGGCAGGGGTGAGGCCCGAGGTGTCGTCCACCTTGATGACCGCGAGGTCGGACAACGGGTCGGTGCCCACCAGTTTTGCGGGCAGGACCTTTCCGTCGCTGGTGCGGATTTCAAGGGTGGCGTTGGCGGTCTGGCCATCCAGGGTCACCACGTGCGTGTTGGTCAGGATGTGTCCCTGGTCGTCGAGGACAATGCCTGAGCCCGTACCGCCGGAGCTGCCGCTGGTGGCGCTGATGGTCACGACGCTCGGCGAAGCCTTCACGGCAGCCGCGGTGATTGAATTGACGTCGTCCTTGTTGTTGACGATGACCGTGCCCGGCTGGCTGTTGCTGCCCACGGTGGATGCGCTGGACCCGGTGTTCCCGAACAGTTCGCCGGCGCCAACGGTTGCCACTCCGCCGCCCACCAGGCCTGCTGCCAGGATGCTCGCCACCAGGGTTCCGACGCCGAAGCTTGCCTTCCGGCGCGGCGCATCCTTGGGGTTGGGGGCCAGGCCGACGTTGCCGGTGGGGGTGCCGTGGCCGGCACCGCCGTAGATCGGTTGGCCGTTCTGGTGCTGCTGGCCGTAGTTCCCGGACTGGCCGTAGAACGGCTGGCGCTGCGGATACTCGGGACGCGAGGAGCCCGGCATTTCCCGGGTATGGTCCTGGTCATGGGGCTGCGGGCGGTCCAGCCGCTCCGTGGGGTTGTGTGGCTGGTCGCCGGCAGTGCCGCCGCGTCCCTGTTCCGGGCTGCGGACGCCGTTCCCAAACTGAGATGCCGCCTGGCGGTCTCCGGGCTGCTGCGGGTCCTGCTGCTGCCAGGGGTTCCGGCTGCCCGCGTGGTTGTCCTCCGGGACCGGTCCTGGGGTTTGATTCTCAGTCATGGGACTTCCTTTCATCCTCGTCTGCCTTTAACTATGACGGGTCCCGCTGGAACAAGCTCGGATGTTTGCTGAGAGCTTCCTGAACGCTTTGGGAACGCCGGGGCGCCGGGCGGACCGTTTCGCTGGGGGCATATTCGGCGCCGTGGACGGCCTGTGGGGTGCACCATAGAATCAAGATGAATTGCCACAGCGACCTGCGGCTTCACACCAAGCGTGGGGGCGCTGCTGGATTCGACGACTGATTCGTCCCGAATCGGTGTCAGGCGTGCTGAAGGGTTGCACATGCGGTCAAAGTTCAAACGTATCCTCGCCGTGATCGGCCTTGCCGGGCTGCTGGCGGTACCCGCCGGCGCGGCCTGGGCCGAAGACCCGGTCACCATTCCCTCCGGGACCAACATTGTTGACAACGCAAACGTGTTGGGCAGCCGGAAGGGCGAAGTCCAGGATGCCATCCAGAAGCTGTTGAAGGACCACAAGTACAACCTGTACGTGGTAACGGTGAAGTCGTTCGAGAACCCCAGCGATCCCGCCGCCTGGTCCAATGCCGTCGCGCAGGCAAAGGGCATGGGCAAGGCAGACGTGATCCTGGCAATCGCGACCGACCAAGGCAAGTACTACTTCTCCCCCAACTCCGCCAGTGCCATCTATTCCAAGCGCAGCAACATCACGCAGAACGCCATCGTGGCCAATCTTGCCGGCGGCAAGAAGGACTTCGCGCAAGCTGCCATCGATACCGCGTCAGCCGTTGGTGACGCCGCGGGTGGAGGCAGTGGCAATGTGTCATCGGGTGCCGGGGCAGGGGCCGGAGTCCTGGTTGGTGCCGGCGTGGTGGTGGCCGGCGGCGGTGCATACCTGTACTACCGGAACCGGCGGAAGAAGGCTGCTGCCGGCCAGGCCGCTTCCAGTGGAAGCTACGGTCCCCAGGGCGCCGAACTGGACCCGCTGGCATCGCTCAGCGTCGAGGAGCTCCGCCGGAAGAGCGGTTCCCTGCTGATCGAGGCCGATGACGCCATCAAATCCAGCGAACAGGAACTTGGGTTCGCGCAGGCACAGTACGGTGACGCCGCCGTCGGGAATTTCACCAAGGCACTGGCCGAAGCGAAGGCCCACATGACCGAGTCCTTCAAGCTGCAGCAGCAACTGGACGACCATATTCCGGACACGGAAGAGCAGCAGCGCACCTGGCTCGGCGAGATCATCCGCCGGTCCGAGGCCGCATTGGCATCCCTCCAGGAGCAGAAGGCGGACTTCGACTCCCTCCGTGAACTGGAGAAGAACGCTCCGCAGGCCCTTGCGGCGGTCAACGCCGGGGCCCGCGAAGCCGATGCCAAGATTGCCAGTGCCGAGCAGTCGCTGGCCGGGATGCGCTCCAAGTACGCGGACAGCGCCCTGAGCCAGGTCGCTGACAACATCGTCCAGGCCAAGGAACGGCTTGCCTTTGTGCAGAACGCTTCCCAGACGGCCCAACAGAAGCTTGGCGAGGGCGAGGCAAGTCTTGCCGCCGTTGCCGTGCGCGCCGCTGAGGAGAGCCTGCACCAGACCAACGTCCTCCTCGACGCCATCTCCAAGGTGGCAGCCAACCTCGATGAAGCCCGGAACGGCCTGGAAACGGCAGTCGTGGACACGTCGCAGGACCTGGCCCAGGCAAAAGCCATGATCCAGTCCGGGGCACACGCCGAGCTGGCCGGGCCGGTCGCGGCGGTGGAAGCCGCCCTGGCACAGGTCAAATCCGAAATCCAGGGTGGAAAGATCGACCCCATCGCCACGCTCCAACGGGTTGAAACAGCCCACCAGTCACTGGACCAGGCTTTGACCGGGATCCGCGACCAGCAGGAGCAGGCCCGGCGCGCGCAGGCGTCCCTGCAGCAAACCATCATGTCGGCACAGGCACAGATCAGCGCGACGTCCGACTACATCACGGCCCGCCGTGGCGGGGTGGGCACGGAGGCACGGACCCGGCTGGCCGAGTCCCAGCGCAACCTCGACTATGCCCTGTCGATCGCCCGCACCGATCCTGTCACCGCGCTCACCTATGCGCAGCAGGCCCATGCCCTGGCGGCGCAGGCGGCACAGCTGGCGCAGGCCGATGTGGAGCACTTCGACGGCTATGCCAACCAGGGCTTCGGCCGGGGCGGCATGTTTGGCGGAGGCGGGGGCGGCGGCCTTGGTGGAGCCATCCTCGGCGGCATCCTGATCAACTCGATCCTCAACGGCGGCCACGGCGGCTGGGGCGGCGGAGGCGGCTGGGGCGACGGCGGCGGCGGAGGCTTCGGCGGCGGGGACGGCGGCTTCGGAGGCGGGGACTTCGGCGGCGGAGACTCCGGCAGTTTCTAGAGACTTCCGCCGGACGCCGGCAGATCCCGGCGGGCGGACAGACGCAGTACACCACTGTGCACCGGTTCCAGTGGTCAACACAGAGCAGGACGAAAGGCAAACACCATGGTTAAGCAGTCCATTTTCGGCCGCATCGCGCAGCTGGCAAAGGCGAACATCAACTCCTTGCTGGACAACGCGGAGGATCCGCAGAAGATGCTGGACCAGATGGTCCGCGACTACACCAACAACATCGCCGAAGCGGAATCCGCCGTGGCGCAGACCATCGGCAACCTCCGGATGCTGGAAGACGACTACAACGAAGACGTCAAGAATGCCCGGGACTGGGGAAACAAGGCTCTTGCCGCTTCCCGAAAGGCTGACGAGTTCCGTGCGGCCGGCGATGTAGCCGACGCCGAGAAATTCGACAACCTGGCAAAGGTGGCGCTGCAGCGCCAGATGGCTGCCGAAAACGAAGCCAAGGGTGCCGAGCCGAGCATTGCCTCCCAGCGCGAAGTGGTCGAGAAGCTGAAATCCGGCCTGGACCAGATGAAGAACAAGCTCAACCAGCTCACCAGCAAGCGCAACGAACTGGTGGCCCGGTCCAAGACGGCGGCGGCACAGTCCCAGGTGCACGATGCCATCAAGAGCATCGACATCATGGATCCCACCAGCGAAGTGGGCCGTTTCGAGGAAAAGATCCGCCGGGAGGAAGCCAAGGTCCGCGGCCAGCAGGAACTGGCAGCATCCAGCCTGGATGCCCAGTTCAACCAGTTGGAAGACCTGGGCGAGCAGACGGAAATCGAGGCCCGGCTGGCGGCCCTGAAGGCAGGAAACTCCAAGCCGGCGCTTGGCGCAGCCAACCCGGCAGGCGCCGAATCAACGGTTGAAGAAGCCGACTTCGACAAACTCTAAGGGCAACCCCGATCCCAGGGGGCAAAACGGCAATGGCCGGGACCGTGGTCCCGGCCATTGGCGTTTCCACAGTGTGTAGCGTGGTGCCATGACGTCTTCCGAAGGAACTTCCCTGGTCTGGCTGCGAGATGATTTGCGGCTGGATGACAACCCGGCCCTTGCCGAGGCCGCCCACCGCGGGGAGCCGGTGACCGTGGTCTACGTCCTGGACGAGGAGTCCGACGGCGTGCGGCCGCTCGGCGGGGCCGCCCGCTGGTGGCTGCACCATTCGCTGGCCGCGCTGTCCGCGGACCTCGAAAGCAAGGGATCACGGCTCGTGCTCCGCCGGGGGCCCGCCGACGAGACCATCAGGAAGCTTGCCCGCCAAACCAACGCCAGCCACATCTTCTGGAACCGGCGGTATGCCCAGCCGGAGCGGACCATAGACGCCGGCCTCAAGGATTGGGCCGGCAGCAACGGGATCCAGGCCTCCAGTTTCCAGGCGAACCTCCTGTTTGAGCCCTGGACAATCCGCACCGGCGCGGGTGGCCCCTACAAGGTGTACTCCCCCTTCTGGCGGGCCTGCCTTGCCTCCCATGAGATCCGGGACCCCCTGGAGGCCCCAACGGAACTGCCGGAACCTGCACATTCGGGCCGGGGGCTCCCCGCCACCGACACACTCGGCGGCTGGAACCTGCTGCCCAGTTCCCCCGACTGGAGCGGCGGCCTGGCCGAAGCCTGGGAACCGGGGGAACACGGCGCTGCCCACCGCCTCGAGGACTTCCTGGACGGACCCATTGAGGAATACGGCACCGGCCGGAACCTGCCGGGCACGGAGGGAACCAGCAGGCTGTCGCCGCACCTGCGCTTCGGCGAGGTCAGTCCGTTCCGGGTGTGGCGCGAGATCCGGCGGCGCCACCCGGGAAAGATTCCCGCCGACGTCGGTACCTTCCAGTCCGAACTGGGCTGGCGCGAATTCAACTGGCACCTCCTCTTCCACAACCCCGATTTGGCTACCCGAAACTTCCGGCCCGCCTTCGATAACTTCCCCTGGGCCTCATTAAGCCGGAAGGAACTGGCGGCATGGCAGCAGGGAAACACCGGATACCCCCTGGTGGATGCAGGCATGCGGCAACTGTGGCAGACAGGCTGGATGCACAACCGGGTCCGGATGGCCGCAGCCTCGTTCCTTGTGAAGAATCTGCTGGCTGACTGGCGGATCGGGGAGGAATGGTTCTGGGACACACTGGTGGATGCAGACGCCGCCAACAACCCGGCGAACTGGCAGTGGGTGGCCGGATCCGGGGCGGACGCCTCCCCCTACTACCGGATCTTCAACCCGGTGACCCAGAGCAGGAAGTTCGACGCCGGCGGCAGCTACCTGAAGGCCTTCATTCCGGAGCTCAGAACTCTTCAGGGCAAGGAGATCCATGAGCCCTGGGAGGCCACGGCGGATGGCTACCCGAAGCCGCTCGTGGACCTGCCGGAGTCCCGGCAACGGGCACTTGAGGCATACCAGAAGATCAAGGAAGCCTAAGCATCCCTTGCCGGCCCGAAAGCCGCCTGCACCCCTTCGGTCAGCGGCTGACCTTGCCCATAAGGGACGCAATGGGCCGCAGGAAGATCGGACGGGCAAGGAACCAGGCTGCCACCATGACCGCCACGGAGGCGAGGAACACCCAGAAGCCAAACCAGCCGTCGTCGTCCCGGACACCGTACATGTGGTTAAGGTTCCGCAGCGCACCGGTGGTGAGCACCAGGAAGACGTGGACCGCGATGAAGGCCACAAAGTAGATCATCACCGGGAAGTGGACGGCGCGGGCCCATTCGATCGGGTAGGCCTTGTTCAGTCCTGCGGCCTTTTTCGGCCAGGCGGAGGACATCCTCAGCCCCGTGATGAAGGCAAGCGGGGCAGCGATGAAGACGGTGACGAAGTATGCCAGGAGCTGCAGCGCGTTGTAGTTGATCCAGCCATCCTCCGTGGGCCAGTCCAGCGAGGCGTACTGAAGGGCGGCCGACAGTGCGTTGGGGAAGATGTCCCAGCTGGTGGGGACAATGCGCATCCACTGTCCGGTGGCAAAGATCAGGACCGCGAAGACGAGCCCGTTGATAATCCAGAGGGCGTCAAGGGTCAGGTGGAACCAGAGCTCAAGGGTAATCTTCGTAGGCGGATTTTTGGTCTTGACCAGGCCTTTGTTGTTCCTGGTCCAGTGTCCGCTGGGCTTTGTGGTGGTGCGCACCTGCCAACCCGTGCGGATGATCAGGAGCAGGAAGAAGGCGTTCAGGAAGTGCTGCCAGGCCAGCCAGGCGGGGAATCCGACCGGAGCGTTGTCGGGCAGTTCGGATTGTCCCGGGTAGTCAGCGACAAAGGATGCCACGGCCGGGAGCCCCATGAGGAGCTTCGCAAGCAGGACCACCAGGACCACTGCCACGAGGACGGCGGGAACCACCCAGTAGAGCCGTGACCGCTTACCCGTCGCGGCGGCGGGCTTTTTCGTGGGTGTGGCCATGGGACAACGTACCTCTCAGGAATGACGGGGGCTCACCGCACATCGCGGACCCTTCGAAAGAGAATACTAGGAACACCGGTCATCCAAGGAAAAACAAAACCCCGACCGGCGTAACTGCCGGTCGGGGCCTTCATAAGTTGCGGGGACAGGATTTGAACCTGTGACCTCTGGGTTATGAGCCCAGCGAGCTACCGAACTGCTCCACCCCGCGTCGCTTGATCAACAC
Source organism: Arthrobacter sp. NQ7 (assembly GCF_029581595.2). NCBI lineage: Bacteria > Bacillati > Actinomycetota > Actinomycetes > Micrococcales > Micrococcaceae > Arthrobacter > Arthrobacter sp. NQ7. Next base: position 308,469 of record NZ_JARFXU020000002.1, read on the forward strand.
TACCCTATTTTCCCGACTCCCCCGACCAGTCCCCGGGCGCGGCGGCGGTGGCACGGCCGGCCGCTGCCGGGCAAAGCAAAAGGCCCGGACACTGTTTCCAGTGTCCGGGCCTTTCCTCAGTTGCGGGGACAGGATTTGAACCTGTGACCTCTGGGTTATGAGCCCAGCGAGCTACCGAACTGCTCCACCCCGCGTCGCAAGAACTACTCTACCGGGAGGTGAACCACAGGCCAAATCGGAGCGGCGTGACGTCCGTTACGCCGGCCCGGCACCCGGTCCACGAAGGGTCCGGATGCCGGGCCGCCGCCGTCGTCCTACTTGCCTGCCGAGGGCGACGGCGAAGCCGACGGGGAGGACGAGGCCGCCGGGGCCGGGCTGGCCTCCGGAGCGGTGACCGGAATCTTGGCCTCCGCGTCCATGGCCTTCTTCAGCGCCGCCGCAACCCTCTTCTGCGCGTCACCGTACGCGGCGAAATCGCCGGCGGAAAGCGCCGTCTGGCCTGCCTGGATGGCCGAGTTTGCCTCGTCCAGGGCTGCTTTCAGCTGCGCCTTGGCATCGGCTTCCGCAGGTGTCGCCGGCGCTGCCGGACCGGCCGGTGTCTGTCCGTTGTTGGCCGAGTCACCTGCCGCTGCACCCGAATCCCCGCCAAAGAGCTGCTTGAGGGCGGCATCGAGCGTCGGCGCGAAGCCCACCTTGTCACCGAAGGCCACCAGTACGCGCTGCAGGGTGGGGTACGACGTCTCACCGGTGGATTTGAGGTAGACCGGCTGGACGTAGAGGATGCCGCCGCCCACGGGCAACGTGAGCAGGTTGCCGTTCAGGACGTCCGAGGCGCCCTGCCGCAGCAGGTTAAGGGCCTGCGACACGGTGGGGTCGGAGTTGAACTTGTTCTGCGCCTGGCCAGGGCCGGGAACCTGGGTTTCCGGCGGAATCTGGAGCAGCCGGAGCTTGCCGTAGCCGTCGGCCTTCACGCCTGCCTGGCCCCCGGCGTCCGAATCCGCGGCCAGGAAGCCGTAAAGGACGTTGCGGGCGTTTCCATTGACGATCTGCGGGATGAACGACGAGGTCAGCTGGAATGCAGGTTTCTCCTGGTCGGGCATCTGCAGGGACATGTAGAACGGCGGCTGCTTCACGTCGGTGTCCACGGTGGGATCGGCGGGCACGCTCCACGCGTCGTTGTTCTTGTAGAAGCTGATGGGGTCGGTCACGTGGTACTGGCCCAGCAGCTCACGCTGTACCTTGAACAGGTCCTCCGGGTAGCGCACGTGGCTCATCACGGCACCGGACATCTCAGAGTACGGCTTCAGCGATGACGGGAAGACCTTCTGCCAGGCCTTCAGGACAGGGTCGGTGTCGTCCCAGGCGTACAGCGTGACGGAACCGTCGTAGGCATCCACCGTCGCCTTGACCGAGTTGCGGATGTAGTTCACGGTGCTGTTGGGCAGGGCCACTGCCCGGCCGGAACTCGTTTGGGAGTCGGTGGTGGCATCCGAGAGCTGCTTCTGCTGCGAGTACGGGTAGTACTGGCTGGTGGTGTAGCCGTCCACGATCCACTTGACCCGCCCGTCCACCAGCGCGGGGTAGGCTCCGCCGTCAACCGTCAGGTACGGGGCCACTTTCTGGACACGCTCCCGGGGACTGCGGTCGTACAGGATCTGCGACTCCGGGTTCACACCGTCCGAGAGCAACAGGTCCGAGGACTGGAACTTGATGGCGTAAAGGACCTTGTTGAAGAAGGAGCCGACGTTCGGGCCGCCGTTGCCCTTGAACGTGTACTGGGTTTCACCCTCCCCTTCCTTGCCGGAGGGGCGGTCCTGCTCACGGGGGGTGGCGCCGTCGGGGGCACCCACGATGGAGTACTCGGGCGAGGATTCGCCGAAGTAGATCCGGGGTTCATAGGTGGTGTCGTTGCCGAGCACACCGGTGGACGGGATACCGGACTGCAGGAACTCCGGCTTGCCGTCCACGGTGAACTTGTTGCCCTTGGCGGCGACAACACCGTAACCGTGGGTGTACACCACGTGCTGGTTCAGCCAGCCCTGCTGGTTGGTTGCCACGTTGGTGGGGTTCAGCTCGCGGACCGCGATCACGGTGTCCTGAATCTTGCCGTCCACCTCGTAGCGGTCAACATTAAGTGCCTTGGGGAACTGGTAGTACGGCCTGTACTGTTCCAGCTGCGCAAAGGCGTCGGAAATCAGGTTCGGGTCCAGGAGCCGGATGTTGGCCGTGGTCTGCGCGTCCGGTGCGAGGGCGCCGGTGTTGGCCGTGTTGGTGGCGTCATACCGGGTCTCCTGGACGCCGTCCAGGCCGTAGGCCCGGCGGGTGTTGTCGATGTTGCGCTGGATGTACTCCTTTTCCAGCGTCTGCTCGGACGGGCGGACCTGGAACTGCTGGATCACCCAGGGATACACTCCCCCGGCCAGGATGGAGGTGATGATCAGCATGGCCGTGCCAATGACGGGCAGGCGCCAGCGGCCGATGACGGCGGCAACGATGAACAGGATGGCCACCAGGACGGCAGCGACGGCGAGGATGGCCTTGGTGGGGATGACCGCGTTGACGTCGGTGTACAGCGCACCGGCCCAGCGGCCGCCGTTGCTTTGCACGGAGGAGTAGCGGTCAAGCCAGAAGTTGATGCCGAGCAGGACCAGGAAGGCCGCGCCCGTCACTGCGATGTGGATTTGCGCTGCGCGGCTGGTGAAGACGCCGCGTTCCATCAGCCGGATGCTGCCGTACAGGTAGTGCGTGAGGATGCCGGCGATGCCTGCGATCACCACCACGCTGATCAGGAACCCGGTGACAAACCCCAGGAACGGCAGGGTCATCAGGTAGAAGCTGATGTCCATGTTGAACTGTGGATCGGTTTGCCCGAAGCCCACCTGGTTGAAGAAGAGCAGGACCTTCTGCCACTGGCTGGCTGCCGCGCTGCCCGCGAACAGGCCGAAGAGGACCGGCAGGCCCACCATGACGATCCGGCGGACAGGCTCCAGCTGTGCCTGGTAGCGGTTGAGGTTGTCCCGGATCTCAGAGTCCGGGGCGTAGACCGGACGGGAGTTGTAGGCGATGCGGATGGAAAAGAAGACCGCCGCGAACATGAGCGCGAAGCCTGCAACGAACGTGGCGATCTTGGCCAGGTTTTCGGTGACGAAGACCTCGATGAAGCCCAGCTGCCGGTACCAGAGGACGTCGGTCCAGACGTTCGCGAAGAAGATGAAGCCCACAACCACCAGGGCCACGACGATCAGGGTTGGCGTCAGGGCGCCGCGTCGTGATGGTGGTCTGCCGGTGGACATGGTGCTGGCGGGTCGGGACAAACTGGGTACCTCATAGCTGGTCGTCGAGATTCGAAGCATGCGAGCGACGTACGGTACCGGTCAAACGGCTGGTTTCGTCCGTCATCTGTGCCACGACTGGCGGTAAAGCTTAGTTCCTGTCGAGTCTAGTTGGGCCCAGTCTAGTTGGGCCCGGCTTAGTTGCCCGCGCAGGCCGGAAGTCCGGAAGTGTCCTGTCCGCTGCCGACCAGTTCCACCGCGTGCCGGGCCTCCGACAGGTTCTGCACCCGGACCACCTGCAGGCCGTCGGGAACGTGGCCCGCCACCTCATCGCAGTTGGCGGCTGGCGCCAGGAAGAGGGTGGCTCCTGACGAACGGGCGCCGCGCATCTTCTGGCCTATGCCGCCGATGGGCCCCACCGAACCGTCCGGGGAGATGGTGCCGGTGCCCGCAATATGCTTGCCGCCGGTGAGGTCCCCCGGAGTGACGGTGTCGATAATCCCCAGCGAAAACATCAGCCCGGCGCTGGGGCCGCCCACCTTGTCCAGCGAGATTTGCACCTGGAAAGGGAAACTGAAGAGGTACTTGAGCATGACGCCGAGGATGAAGCGGCCCTGGCCGTTGTCCTTGGGCGTGATTTCCACCGTGACCGGCTGGCCCGCGCGTTCAACCGTCACGGAAACCGGGGCACCCTTGCCCGCGGCAAGTTCATCCTGGATCACGCTGAGCGCGGTGATTTCCTTGCCGTTGATGGATTTGAGGATGTCGCCCTGCTGGATCTTCCCGGCGGACGCGGAGTCCTTGGACAGGTCCGCCGCCTGGAGCTGCTGCCCGAAGGGAATCCGAAGTTCATTCAGGGCGGAGGCCACCGCGTTCTCCTGGGACGTGGCCATGGCGACGGCGCTCTGTTCCTGCGCCTCTTCCTTGGTGGTGCCCGTGGGGTAGATCAGTTCCACGGGGTATACGGCCTTGGACCCGTCCAGCCAGGCGGAGAAGGCGTTGAGGATACTGACCTGGCCGGTGGGTCCGCCGTCGACATACACCGTGGTCAGGTCGAGGTTCCCCTTAGCCGGGTATGTTTCGTGGCCGCTCACGTTGATAACGGGATGGCCTTGGCTGTCCCCCAGCGTGTTGTAGGTGGGCCCCGGCGATTCAATGACGTACGGCACCGGCAGGGTGCCGACGGCGATTCCCAGCCCGAGCGCCGCCAGCCCGGCAACCATCATGGTGGAAAGCCGCCTTCCCCGGCGGCCGCCGTCGTCCGTTGTGAAGCTGCTGTCTGCACCGTACGCAACGGCGTTGGGGACGGGGGAAAGATCGGGAACGTGGTCCTCGGAGGGATGGCCGCCACGGGTTGTAGTCACCCCACCAACAGTACGCGCTGGCGGCGCGGCGGGCCGCTTTGCCTAGAGCGAACGACGGCGGCGGGCGGCAGACAGCCGACCCCTGCCGGGGTACCGTGAAGGTTGATCACCAGTCACACCAGCGATCGGCGGGACCATGACCTCCAACCCACTCAATCCGTCCAACGGCGACGACACCCCCAAGGACCCGTTGGCCGAAATGCTGCAGAACCTGATGGGCGGCAAGGGGATGGAAAACTTCGACCCCGCCGAACTCGCCAAGGCTGCCGGCCTCCCGGACGACCCCAATGTACTGGCCCAGATGTTCTCCCAGGTGCAGGCCATGATGAGCGCACCGTCCGAAGGGCCCGTCAACTGGACGCTGGCCCACGACAATGCCCGCAGGGTGGCCGCCGGCAGTTCCGACCCGTCCGTCACTGCCCAGCAGTCCCGCGACGTGGACGAGGCCCTCCGCCTCGCCGAACTGTGGCTGGACCCGGTCACGGACCTGCCGGCAACCGGCCTGATCGGCAAGGCGTGGTCCCGCGCGGAGTGGGTGGAGGCAACCCTTGGCACCTGGAAGCGGCTGACCGAACCCGTGGCCAACAGCATCGCCAACGCGCTGTCCTCCGCCATGACGGAGCAGATGCCCGAGGAAATGAAGTCCATGATGGGCGGCGCCTCCTCCATGCTGCAGAACATGGGCGGAGCCATCTTCGGGATGCAGCTGGGGCAGGCCATCGGCGCCCTTTCCAAAGACGTTGTGAGCTCCACCGACATCGGCGTCCCGCTTGCCGACCTTGAGATGGCGCTCCTGCCCGCCAACGTTGCGGCGTTCGGCGAGGGCCTGTCCCTCCCCGAAAACGACATCCGGCTGTTCCTCGCCGTCCGGGAAGCCGCGCACGCCCGGCTGTTCGTGCAGGTTCCGTGGCTGCGCGGACACCTGCTGGGCGCCATCGAGGCCTACGCCCGCGGGATCCATATCGATACGTCGCGTATCGAGGAGCTGGCCCGCGACCTTGATCCCAGCAATCCGGAGGGCATCCAGGAGGCGTTGTCGCAGGGCGTTTTCATGCCCCAGCGGACGCCCGCCCAGGAGCAGGCACTGGAGAAGCTCGAGACGGCGCTGGCCCTCGTCGAGGGCTGGGTGGACGAGCTGACTGCGGCTGCAACGGAAAAGGTCCTCCCTTCTGCCGGCGCCTTGCGCGAGACGGTGCGGCGCCGCCGGGCGACCGGCGGCCCCGCCGAACACGCCTTCGCATCCCTGGTGGGATTGGAACTGCGGCCCCGCAGGCTGCGTGACGCCGCTACCCTGTGGGCCACGCTCAAGGAGGAACGCGGCATCGAGGGCCGGGACGCCATCTGGCACCACCCCGACCTGCTGCCCACCGCCGAAGACCTCGACGATCCGAAGGGCTTCAGCTCGCGCCGCAAGCTCGCCGAGGCGAGCGACAGCGAGGTGGACGACGCCCTGCAGAAACTGCTCAGTGGCGGCTTCGACGAAACGCCCGGTGAAGAGGGCGGTGCCGGGGACACCGGCACTCCGGATGAGGGCGGTGCCGGAGACGCCGGCGGCAAGGACGACGACGGCGGCGGCCGGCCGTCAACGAACTGACACAGAAAGTGGCGGGCCAGGACTTCCTGGCCCGCCACTTTTTAAGGCAACTCTTTTGACCAACTCTTCTGATCCCGCGGCAGAGGTTCTGCGCGCCTAGTCGGCGTCGCCGGACCAGCTGCCCGCAGGCTCCATGCCGTCCCCGGCGTTGTCGGCCGGTTGACCGGCCTTCGTGAGGCCACGGGACGTGGCGAACGAGACGCCCTCGAGGAAGGCCTTGGCCCGCTGGGTTTCGGGATACGCCTCCAGCAGCTTCCAGAACGCCGCGTTGTGGGAGGCCACCAGAAGGTGGGCCAGTTCGTGCAGCAGGACGTAGTCAATGACCCACTGCGGCATGGGCCGGAGCTTGTCCGACAACCGGATAGTGCCCTCAGCCGGCGTGGCGGAACCCCACCTGGAGTTTTGGTTCGTGACCCAGCGGACGGAGGTGGGCACTGACCGGCCGCCGAGGTAGTCGGCGGACAGCCGCGCCGCGTGGGCGGCCAGGGCTTCGTCCGTGGCGGGACGCCGCCGGCCGGCCGCGGCCTGCCGCTCCCCCTGTTTATGGAGTTTGGCCAGCATGCGGTGGACCCATTCCCGCTCCTGGGCGGCCGTAAAGCGGGCCGGGATGGCAACCACCGCCGTTCCGTCCTCCCAGAATGCGGCAACGGTACGGGTGCGCCGCGCAGACCGCCGTACTTCAACGGGAGAGCCGTCGGAGGTGGTCAGGGCGGGGGCAGGCTGGCGGGGGCCGGTGCCGGCGCCGCGCCTCACAGGACGGAGCTTTCGGCGAGCACCCGGAGGACGTCTTCCCCGTACCGTTCAAGCTTGGACGGGCCGACGCCGGCGAGTCCCGCGAGCTGTTCGAGTGACTCCGGCCTTGCTTCGGCGATGGCGGTGAGGGTGGCATCGGTGAACACCACGAATGCAGGGACGTCCGCGGACTGCGCCACGTCCCGGCGCCAGTTGCGCAATGCGTCGAACGTCTGTTCCTCGTACGTGGGAGGGCAGGCATTGCATCGGCCCACCTTGCGTTCGGCGCCGGTAGCGAGCATGCTGCCGCAGACCCGGCACACGGCGGGGGCCGCAGCCTTGCGGCGCGGAGCGCTTCCCTTCCCCTTGGTGCTCGAGGTGGCAACAGAGTTTGGCCGCAAGCCGTCAAGAAAGCGCGAGGGCTTGCGGTTGGCCCGGCCGCCGGGTGTCCGTGCGGTGCTCCAGGAGAGGGACAGGTGTTCGCGGGCACGGGTGATGCCCACGTAGAGGAGCCTGCGTTCCTCGTCCACCGATTCCGGTGAGTCGGCGAAGGAGATGGGCATCAAGCCTTCGCTGAGGCCCACGAGGAAGACGGCGTCCCATTCCAGGCCCTTGGCGGCGTGCAGGGACGCGAGCGTTACACCCTGCACGGTGGGGGCGTGCTGGGCGAGGGAGCGTTCCTGGAGTTCGTTGACGAAGTCCGCCAGCCCGAATCCAGGCCCCCGGTTCTGCACAAGTTCGTCGGCGAGCGCCACCAGCGCGGCCAGGGATTCCCAGCGTTCGCGCAGCGCTCCACCACTGTGCGGAGCCGAATCGGTGTAGCCGAGCGAGGAGACGATGTCGCGGACGAGCTGCCCGAGGGGTTCGGCGGAGTCCGCTTCTGACACGGCCCGGGTGGCGGCGCGGAGCTGGAGGATGGCATCACGGACCTCCTTGCGGGCGAAGAAGCGCTCGCCTCCCCGCAGCTGGTATCCGATGCCTGCCGCCGCCAGTGCCTGCTCGTACGCCTCGGACTGGCCGTTGGTGCGGAAAAGGACTGCCACCTCGCTGGCCGGCGTGCCGGCGTCGAGCAGTGCCTTGATCTTCTGCGCCACGGTGGCTGCTTCGGCCTCGTCATCCGTGCACTCCGTGAACTGGGGTTCGGGCCCGGCGGGCCGCTGCGCCACGAGCTTCAGTGGCGCAGCCCAGGCGGCGTCGGCGGCGGGGCCGCCGCTGCGGCGGGCCCCCAGGAGGTCGTTGGCCAGCTTCACCACCTGGGGAGTGGAGCGGTAGTCCCGGATCAGCTTGACCACGTTCGCCTGCGGGTAGCGGGCCTTGAAGTCCAGGAGGTGCCGGGGCGACGCGCCGGTAAACGAGTAGATGGTCTGGCTGGCGTCACCCACCACGCACAGTTCGTCCCGTCCGCCGAGCCAGAGCTCCAGCAGCCGCTGCTGCAGCGGGGAGACGTCCTGGTACTCGTCCACTACGAAGTGCCGGTACTGTTCCCGGACCGTGGCGGCCACCCTTTCATCCTCCTGCAGGATGCCCACGGTGATCAGCAGGACGTCTTCGAAGTCGATGACATTGCGGTCGGTCTTGACGTCCTCGTAGGACTGGAAGACCCGTGCCACGGTGGTGAGGTCGAAACCGCCGGGCGCCCCCCTCCCCTGCGCGTTTTCGAGGTAGTTGGCCGGCGTCAGCATGGACACTTTGGCCCATTCGATTTCAGAGGCGAGGTCCCGGATGGAGGCACGGTCGGTGCTGAGCCGCAGCCGCCGCGCGGCCTCGGCAAGCATCTGGGCTTTGTGGTCCAGCAGGTTGGGCAGCGTGCCGCCCACGGCCTGCGGCCAGAAGAACTGCAACTGGCGCAGGGCCGCGGCGTGGAAGGTGCGGGCCTGCACGTTTCCGGCGCCCAGGTCGCGCAAACGGCTGCGCATTTCCGCCGCTGCCCGTGCGGTGAACGTGACGGCCAGCAGGCGCTGCGGCGTGTAGACGCCCGAGTGCACGCCGTACGCAATGCGGTGGGTGATGGCGCGGGTCTTCCCGGTCCCTGCGCCTGCGAGGACGCACAGTGGGCCGTTCAGGGTGCTGGCCACCTCACGCTGTTCCGCGTCAAGCCCTCCAAGGATGCGGTCCTCGAGGGAGGCTGCTCCGTCAAATTGTTCTGTAGTCACTTCTGCTGCTTTGTTTCTCGACTACCGCGTGCTGGAGTCTGGTGGATGGAATGCTTAGGCTTCGCCGTGGTCCAGGATCCGGCCGCCGTACCAGTGCTCAATCAGGGAACGGGCGATGGACAGCCTGCTGGAAATGGTGATCTCTCCGCTGAGTACCGCGTCCTGGAGTTCCTCGCGGCTGAACCAACGTGCCCTGGTGACCTCCACGCCGTCGGGCGTTGCCTGGGTGTCTTCGGTGGCGGCGGTGAATCCAAGCATAAGGGAGGCAGGGAACGGCCATGACTGGGAGCCCAGGTACTGGCAGGCGCTGACCCGGACCCCGACTTCCTCCTGGATCTCGCGCACGACGGCCTCTTCGAGGGATTCCCCGGGCTCCACGAATCCGGCCAGGGTGGAGTAGTTCCGGGCGTCGAGGGGGCCGCCGCCGCCCAGGAGCAGCCGGCCGTCCGGGCCGACCACCGTGACGATGATGGCGGGATCGGTCCGCGGAAAGTGTTCTGAATTGTCAGCGGGGCATCGCCGCACCCAGCCGCCGGACTGGACCACGGTAGGTGTGCCGCAGCGCGGACAGTGCGTGTGGGCGGCGTGCCAGTTGGCGATGGCGCTGGCTTCCACGAACAAGGCTGTGGAGGTGGCCGTCAGGCCGGCCGCCACCTCCCGGAACCCCGCCCAGGCCGCATCCGAGGGAATGCCGCCGGTGCCCGGTTCCTGCGGCTGGGGCAGGACGAACAGCAGCAGTTCCGTTCCGGCCGGAAGATCGCTGGCCGGCAGCGCCGAGCCCAGGTACACCACGAGCTCCGGTGCGGATCCGGCCGCGGCCAGCGCGGCGAGGAGTTCCCTGGCCCCGGTCAGCACCAGGTCGCTGCCCCGCACCATCCCCTGCCGCCCCGACAGGACGGCGGCCACGGCATCCGGTCCGGCGAGCAGGTCCTCGACCATTCCGGGCCTGGCGCGTGCGACAGATCCGCGGTCCACCAGGGCGGGCCGTACCGGGAGGAGGGTATCCACCAAATGGTTTGCCGGCAGCCGTGCCGGCGCAGCCTGGTGGACGGGTGTTACAGACTCCGCATGGCTCATGGTTCCACCGTACTGACTGCCACGGACATTTCACATTTCCAGCGGGTGGATGTGATGGCCGGAACTCCACGATCGGCAGCTATCTGGAGACTCGCCGCGACCGGACCGCCGTCTGGGACTGCGGGCGATCTACCGTGGAACGGTGAGAAGAAAACCGATTGAACTGGCGGCAATTGCAACCGCGGCAGTCCCAGGACTGACCCCGACGGCCGTTAGCTCTGCGCCGGATGACCCCGCGGACTTCGACTCGGCACTGCTCCTTGATTCCGAAGGCAAGCGGTGGCGGGTCCGGTCGCCGCGGCATGCCGAAGCCAGTGCCAGGCTGGAAACGGAGTTCCTGGTGCTGCGGGCTTTCGCTCCCGGTGTCCGGGCCGAACTGCCGTTCCTGATGCCGACAGTGGCCGGGAGCGTACGGCTCGGAAGCCTCACTACATTCGTTTATTCCCACCTGTCCGGCAGCACCCGCAGCGTCGAGGAACTGACCTCAGGGCCGGCTGGACTGGCGCGCGAGATCGGCTCGGCACTGGCGGCGGTCCACGACCTTCCCCGGTCGCTGGTCAGCAATGCCGACCTGCCCAGTTACACCCCGAACGAGTTCCGCCAGCGGAGGCTCAACGAGTTGGACCAGGCAGCCACCACCGGCAAGATTCCGGCCGGGCTGCTGCGCCGTTGGGAACACGCGATGGAGGATGTTTCGCTCTGGCGTTTCAACCCCTGCGTGGTGCACGGCGACCTGCACGAAGACAACCTGCTGGTGGAGCAGGGACGGGTCACCGCTGTCACCGGCTGGACGGACCTGCGCATCGGCGACCCCGCGGACGACTTTGCCTGGCTGGTCGCTTCCAATGAACAGGACTTCATCGATGCCGTGCTGACGGCGTACACCTCCAGCCGGCGGGACGCCCCGGACCAGCACCTGCTGCGCCGTGCTGCCCTGTCCGCTGAATTCGCGCTGGCGCAGTACCTGGTCAAGGGCCTCGCGGCCGGTGACCAGGACATGGTCTCCGAGGCTGAGGGCATGCTGGCGAGCCTGGCGAGCGATATCGCCGAGTACGGGGGCCAGCCGATCAGCGTCGAGCCGCTCCCGGCCCCCGGCCCCGCAGCGGCGCCCGGTCCCGCGTCGAGCCCCGGTTCCGCAGCGACCCCCGGTCCTGCCGCAGGGCCGGGTACGGGCGCAGCCGGCGGTCCTGCCTCAACGGCCGGCGCAGCCGCAACGCCGCCGGTCAAGGCAATGGTGAACCCCGCCACCGGTAGCGGCAGTTCCGCGGTCGCTCCTGCCGTGACGGTCATACCTGTACCAGCGCAGCCGGCGGTGCACGTGGCGCCCATCCCAGTGGAACCACCGGCGGCAAGTGTGCAGCCCTCGGACGTGCCCCACGCCGGGCCGGCCGGGGTATCGGACGAAAGGGCCGGCGATCCGGACGATACATCGACGGCAGCCATCTCGGTCATCAACGTCAAACAAGGCTGAACCAGCGGCCCGGCATCCGGAACATCCCGGCTTCCATCGTGCCTGCCACCGCGCAGTGGGAGGCCCGGGTCAGGGCTGGTCGGGTTGAACGCCTGGTCAGGATGATGGCCGATTCAGGGCAGCGGCAATGATTCCCTCCAGCTCAGCCGCCGAGCCAAGATCGTGCGGCCGCACGATCGCGTTGTCCGCAACGTAAAAGAAAGCAGCCCGCACCTCCTCCAGTGGAACGTCTTTAAGGCGCGCCCACGCGAGCCGGTACACGGCCAGCTGGATCGAGCGTGTCCTCAGTTCTGCGGCGGACGGGCGGCGGCCGGTCTTCCAGTCCACCAGGTCCCAGCGACCGTCCGCGTCGCGGAACACCGCATCCACCCGGCCGCGCACCACTACCTCCCCCACCCTGGTTTCCACCGGGACTTCAACGAACGCCGGGGACCTCTGGGCCCACGGGGAAGCTTTGAAGGTAGCCACCATCTCATCGAGATCGTAGGCGGCATCGATGTGGTCGTCTGAACCCGGGGCTTCGCCGAGGTCGAGCATTCCGGCATTTCCGAAGTACTCCTCCACCCACGCATGGAAAGCTGTTCCCTTCCGTGCCGACATCCCCGGTTCGCGCGGAACGGGCCGCCGCAACCGGCCCAGCACCGCCGACGGATCGTCCCCCAGGTCTACCAGGGTCGAGGCGGAGATATGGGTGGGCAGGTGTACATCCTGGCCATCCCGCCGCCGTGACCGGCGCTCCAGCAGCAGCGCTGCTTCCCGCGCCCAGCCCGCGGCCGCGCCGCTGAGGCCGGGCCGTACCTGCGCCAAGGTCCCGCGCCCCTGCCCGGAGCTGCCCGCTGTCGGGACGTTGCCTTCCTGCGGGGCTTCCGCGGGCTGCCACCCGCTTCCGCCGTCCTCCAGGATTGCGAGTATTCTTTGCGCGGCCGCTTCCATGGCCGTCCGGCGGCCCGGGACCAGCCTCAACCGTGCACCATCCTGAGGATCAACGGGTCCTTCGAGGGGGTCGTAGGGCCAGCACGCTTCTTCCGTTCCAAGTGTCAGCGGACTCGAATCCGGCAGGGCTGCCTCCGCCAGCGATAACGGATGAACACGGACGCCGGCAGCGGCAGCACCACCGGCGGCCGGGGCCAAGGATTCGAGTTCGGCCAGGAAGGGGGACATTTCCGCGCGGCCGGCCCGTGAACCCACCCAGGCGGAACTGGAGACCCACAGGACATGCTTCGACCGTGTGTAGGCGACGTAGGCCAGCCGCCGCTCCTCCGATTCACCGTGTGCCTGTACGTCGGATTTGAAGACCTTCTCGGCGTCCAGCCAGCCTTTCTGGTCGGGCTGGTCGAGATCCCACTGCGGGAGGTCGGCCCGGTCGCCGCGAAGGGGCCACGGCAGTGCAGCCGCTCCGCTGCTCCAGCGCGAGTCCCGGTCGCTGGGAAAGGCACCTGCATTCAATCCGGGGACAAAAACAACATCCCATTCCAGGCCTTTGGAAGCATGGACAGTCAACAGCTGGACGGCTTCGCGGTTGACATCGCTCGCCGGGGCTTCCAATCCGTTCTCTTCCGCCGCTGCGGCTTCCAGCCAAGCCAGGAAAGCCAGGATGTCCACCCGCTGTGAGGTGCGGAGGAATCCCGCGGCTGCGTCGTGGAAGGCATCAAGGTTGCGCCGGGCCTGGTGAATGCTGATCCCCGGCCGCGCCGCCACTTCAATGTCAAGCAACATGGCCCGCTCCACTTCGCCCAAAAGCGTAATGAGGTCGTCACCCAGGTAACCCCGCAATTGACGCAGCTCCGTGGACAACCGGGCCAGCCTGCTGCGCGCCTCGAACGTGAGGGTGCGGCCGTTGGACGATGTCCACCCTTCCCGCGGCAGGAAATCCAAGGCCTCCACCAGGCTGGCGCCGTCGGTCAGGTCCCCTTCGAGGACAAAAGTGTCAGCTTCATCGGTGTCGCTGTCAGGGTCATCGCCGTCGAAACTGTTGACCGCCTTTCCACGCCTGCGGGCGAGCTGGCTGGACCAGTCGCGCAAAGCCATGAGGTCGGCGGGACCGATCCGCCACCGGGCGCCCGCAAGCAGCCGCATGAGGGCGTCCGACCTGCCGGGATCGGCGAGGACGCGCAGCGTGGCCACCAGGTCGACGATTTCCGGCGTGTCCAGGAGCCCCCCAAGACCCACGATCTCGTAGGGAATCCCCCTCGCCTCGAACTGGCGCCGGACGGGCTCCATTTGGGCCCGTCTGCGGCACAGGACTGCCAGCGCCGGCGGTTCGGTGGTGCCGTCAGCCTTCCGCTCAAAGTCGGTCACCCGGTATTTCAGGACGTCGTCTGCCAGTGCGGCAGCTTCATCGACGTCGCTGGCAAAGCGGCCAAGCAACACAGTGCCCTCCACGGCGTGCGGGCTGGGTTGGAGCGGTGGTACTTCAGCCGTGGCAGCCTTGCCTCCGGCAGGGGCATTCTGCGCCGCGGTACGGCTCAGGGACTGTGACATCACGTTGGCCGCGGCAAGGATTGACCGGCCGTTCCGCCATGCTGTTGTCAGGTATGAGGTGGGAGCCGGCGCCCAGCCGTTGCTCCCGTCCGTCGCATCGGTTCGGACGGGAAACTCGCGGACGAAATGGAACAGTTGGCCTGCCGAGGCGCCACGGAAACCATAGATTGACTGGTTTGGGTCCCCTACCGCCGTCACTGCATGGCCTTCGCCGAAGAGCCGGGAAAAGAGGACCAACTGCGCATGCGACGTGTCCTGGAACTCGTCGAGGAGGACTACTTTGTACCGTTGTCGTTCCATCCGGGCGGCCAGCGGAACGTCCTGCGCCACCTTCGCGGCGAGCGCCACCAGGTCGCCGAAATCGAGGGCACCACGGCCCCGCTTGGCGGCTGCATACCGCCCCACCATGTCCGCGACGCTTGCCCTGGTCCGGAGCATTGCCCCGAGATCCAGGGCGGCCTTGGAAGCGTTCCGTTTCTTGCCGGCCACGTAGGGCAGGGACTCGAACTCCGAAAGGCGCCCCATGAGCCACGCTTCAACGTCCTCGGGTTCCTGGAGGTGTTCGGCGCACTCTCCCGCCAACTGGATGACGGCCTTCACCAGGGTGGACTTTGCGGCCCGGAAGTGCGCGTACTCGCCGTCGTAGGCCTCCACCACCTCGCTGGCCAGCTGCCAGGCCTGCGCGCCGCCCAGCAGGACGACGTCGCGCTCCACCCCCAGCCGCAGTCCGTAGTCGGAGACGATGCCGCTGGCGAACGAGTGGTAGGTGGATACTTTGGGTTCGAGGGCGTCGCTGCTGAGCAGGCCGTCCGGGAAGACGCCGCGTGCGGTCTCCCTGGCGGCCAGTCGCTGCAAAGCCAGGAGCTTGGACCGGATCCTGCTGGCGAGTTCTCCGGCCGCCTTCCGGGTAAAGGTGACGCCCAGGACTTGTTCGGGGGTGACCCATCCATTGGCCACCAGCCACACCACCCGGTCTGCCATGGTGGCCGTCTTTCCAGAACCGGCCCCGGCAATGACCAGCCTGGGTGCAAGGGGGGAAGAAATGATGGCGGATTGCTCGGGTGTGGGCATGTTGCTTCCGCCGAGCATCGCGGTCAATTCTTCGGGACTGAAGCGAACCGCGGGGGTGGTGTCCTCCGCTGCCAGGGCCTCGCTCATTCGGTGACCTGCCTTCCACGCACACATAATGGGCAAACCTCCGGGAGCCTGCAGCCGTGGCCGCCGTGGCTTCCCTTGGCCGGATCGTGACGGGCGGTGAATTCGTTTCCGCCCATCACCGCAGCCGCCTCCGTCACCATGTCCAGTGCCCAGTTCTCAACGGGATCGAGTGGTTCCTGCTGCTGGACTGCCGGGTTGACGGCACTGGTGCCGAGCTGGGCCAGCACCGCGCCGCCCGATGAACTCCGGGCTTCACCCAGGCCGGCGTCGAAGCCGCCGGCAAGCACGGCAGCCTGGTAGGCGCCAAGCTGCGGATGGCGGGACAGCTCATCCTTGCCTGGCTGGCGCTTGCCTGTCTTGAGGTCGACCACCACCAGACGGCCTTCGCCGTCGATCTCCAACCTGTCCACCTGGCCTCGCAGCACCGCTTCACGCGGGGCCGCTTCGTCCACGGTCACCTTGCCCAGGGCCACTTCAAAGTCCTGCTCGACTCCCAGCAGGCTCCGGCCTTCACTCCTCATGGTCAGCACATACTGCGCCAGTTTGCGGACCATGGCCTCGGCGCGCTGGAAGTCCAGCCTGCCCTCCCAGTTGTCCTTCATGCCCAGGGCCGGCCAGCGCCGCACCAGTTCGGCAACGTACTCGGAGCCGGAGGCATCGGGCATGTCCTGCGCAATCGCATGCACCAACGTGCCAAGGCTCCGGGCGAAGTCCGTGGCCGGTTCCCCGCCCGCTGCCTGGACGAACCAATCCAGGGGCGATTTCTGCACGGTCTCCACCTTGGACGGGGATACTGACACTGTTCCTCCCGGGGGGACCACTGCTTCGACGGACGTCAGCGGGGCAAGCCCCCACCAGGTGTTGGGGTGCGCCCCGGGGACAGGCGGCTCCACCGACGCGAGGTGTGCCAGGACCCGTGCAGCTTCCTCCGCCTGCGCGGTTCCGTCCTTCAGATTGCCGGCCCCATCTCCGGAGCGCTTCCCGGCCAGCTGGGCGTGCTGCCGAAGCTCAGCGACCAGGGCGCGCAGCGTCATGGGCCGTTCCACCTTGGTGAAGGCCCGGTCCTCCTCCCCCGGTTCCAAGGGTGCAACAAAGTCCAGGAAAGACGACGGTTGGTCGTCTTCGGACGAGACCGCCGTGCAGAGCAGCAGTTCCCGCGCCCTGGATACCGCGGTGGAAAAACTGCGGAGTTCGTCGTAGCGGATGTCGCGCAGCCGGCTTAGCGGGTCGCGCCGGAGGGCGTACTCCGGACCATGTTCCACCGCGTCCGCGTACAGTGTGCTGCCCAGCAGTTCACCGCGGAGCCTGGTGTTGGGCCATACTCCCTCCTGCAGTCCCGCGATGATGACGACGGGCCATTGCCGCCCCGCCGCGCTGGCCGGCGTCATCAGTTCCACGGCATCATCAACCTGCGCCCGGGCGGCGAGGGTGTCCATGGGAAGCTCCTGGTTGAGGAGGTATTCCAGGAACTGCTCCGGACCGGCGCCGGGCATCTGGTCCACGTAGCGTTCCGCCGTGTGGAAGAGCGCCATCATCGCGTCAAGGTCGCGGTCGGCACGCGCCCCGTGGGGTCCCCCCGCCAACGCGGTGGCTGTCCAGGCAGTGGACAACCCGGTGGAATTCCAGATGGCCCACAGGACGGATTCGGCATTAGCGCCGGCCAGTCCGGCTGCCTCGCGTCCGGCCTGGATCATCCGGGCCGTACGCCGCGCGGCCCGGCCTTCGATGCCCAAGGCACCCAGCGCGCCGGGTTCCAGCAGTGCCTCAACCAGCAGCGCGTCGCTGGCGCGGCCGCCGCCGCCCAGGAGTTCCTCACGCCGCAGGGACTGCCGGAGCCTGCGCAGCTCAATGGAGGTGGCGCCTCCGATCCGGGATGTAAGCAGCGAGACCGCAGCCTCCGGCGTCAGCAGCCCAGGATCGAGGGCGATGGCGAAAGCATCCAGCAGCGGGCGCACGGCTACCTCGTCCCGGACGGCTGACTCGGCCACGGGCACCTGGACGGGAATACCCTGCCCGGACAAGTAGCGCTGCAGCTCGCTGACCTGGCCGCCGTTGCGTACGATCACGGCAATGTCCGCCAGGTCGCGGTTGTGGTTGATGTGCTGGTCCAGGATCCGTTGCGCAACGTACCGCAGTTCGTGCACAGGTGTGGGTACCAGATGTGCCTCAACGTTGCCGGAGCCGCCACCGGAGTCCGGCTGCCCGGACCGGACGGGAGGCTCCAGGCGCCGTGCCAGCTGTCCGCCCGCACGCTGCGAAATGCGGCCGGCCACACTCATCCATGCCTTTGCCACTGCCGGCGCCAGGCCGTGGGCGTGCCACAGGGGCCGCTCAAGGACAGGGCCCTGGGCTGACAGCAGCCGGGGCAGCTCGGCGACAAGGTCGGGCCGGGCTCCGCGGAAACCCTGGACGACCGTGTCCGGGGAGGAAGTGATGTAACTGTCCTTGCCGGCCGCGATATCTGCGAGCAGCTCGAAGATGGCCGGGTTGGCCTCCTGGATATCGTCCACCAGGACGACCTGCAGCCGGGAGCGTTCCGCGGCGAGGAAATCCGGTGCGTCCTGGAAGATTTGCCGGGCCGCGGTGATGATCCCTGCGGGGTCGAAGGCTTCCGGCATCCGCAGGTCAAGGACATCGCGGTATTCGGCGTACAGGGCGGCTGCGGCCTTCCAGTCCGGGCGGCCGCATTCATCCGCCAGCCGCGCGAGGTCCCCGGCAGTACGGCCCGACTCGATGATGCGGTCGAAGAGCTGCCGCACCTCCTGGCGGAAGCCGCGGGTTTCCAACGCACCGTGCAAATCTGCAGGCCAGGGCAGTTCGAGTCCCGGAATCCTGTGGCCTTCCAGGAGCTCCTTGATGATGAGGTCCTGTTCCGGGCCGGACAGCAGCCGGGGCGGACGGGGAAGCGGGATGACGCCTTCGGCTTTGGCGCGGCGGATCAGATCAAACGCGTAGGAGGCCCACGTCCTGGCCGGAGTGGTGCTGAGGCTCCGGTCCAGCCGGGCAGTGAAACGGTCGCGGAGGAAATCCGCTGCAAGGCGGGTGGGCGCGAGGATCAGCATGCGTTCCGGGTCGACGCCGTCCCGGACCACCCGCTGGACGGCTGCCTCAACGAGGACGGTGGTCTTTCCGGTGCCGGGGGCCCCCGGCACCAGGACCGGCCCGGAACCCTGGACGACGTCGACCGCCGCCTGCTGGTCGGGGGTGAGCGGAAGGGCGGCAGCGTGCACCCGCCGTGGCGGCAGCAGGCGAAGGACCGGGCTGGCTTGCGGTGCCGGGCTGCCGGCCGGGGATCCAGCCCCGGTATAGCCCTGCCCCTGGCCTTCGTCAGGCTCCTGCCGGCGCGGTCCCCGGGGGCCGGTCAAAGGAATTGTTACTGTCACACAATCATTCCATCATCAGGCACCGACAATTTATGGAGCCGGCGCTCCAGGTCCTCGGCCATGGCGTCAATGCGGTCAAAATCACTGTCCGTCGGCGCCCAGCGCGCTGCCGCCAGGTCCACCCGCCACCGGCCCTCCCCCGTTTTCAGGAAGGAGCTGTAGCTGCCTGCGAGGGGTGTGCCCTCGTCAAGGTAGCGGAGCAGTGCCTCCGCCTCGTGGCCCTCGGGTGCATGGCCGCTGGCCTTGAGGACCCGCCACCAGGGAACACTGCCCCCGTGGTGGCTCATGACCCAGCCCACCTGGCGCGGGCCGCCCGATCCCAGGAGCTCGGCAACGTCTCCGTACGCCACTGCCGACCCCGCCGGCACCAGCCGGACAATGGCCAGGACCGCCTGGACGTACTCGTTGCGCATTGATCCAATGTAGCCGCAGTGGCGTTCCCCGGAATTGTCGGTGGGTCCCCGTAGCGTTGAAGCATGAGTTCCTGGAATACCCTCCCGCGCGCAGCCTTCGACCTTGAAACCACCGGCCGCAATTCAAGGGCGGCACGAATTGTTACCGCGTCCATCACCGTGGTGGACCACGAAGGCGGCGTCATCAAGGAGCACGAGTGGCTGGCTGATCCGGGGGTGGAGATTCCCACCGAGGCAAGCGATGTGCACGGCATCACCACCGACCAGGCCAGGCGGGACGGCAGGCCCGCGCATGAGGTCACGCGCGAGGTCGCCGCCGTACTGCAGGAGCTTTTTGATGCCGGTACCCCGGTGATCGCTTTCAACGCCAGCTACGATTTCACCGTCCTCGCGGCGGAATCCGCCCGCTACGGTATCCCGCAGCTCACCCGCTTCCCGGTCCTGGACCCTTACATCATGAACAAGCAGGTGGACCGGTACCGCAAGGGCAAGCGGACCCTCAGCGCGCTGTGCGAGGAGTACGGCGTGGTCCTGGACAACGCCCACACCTCGGCAGCTGATGCCCTGGCCACCCTCCGGGTCCTGGATGCGATGGCGGGCAAATTCCCCAAGCTGATGATGCCGGCCAGCCAGCTGCACCAGCTGCAGGTGGACTGGGCCACCAGCCAGGCATCGGACTTCCAGGAGTACCTCCGGAAAACGAAGCCGGCCGCCGTCATCGAGGGTGACTGGCCGGTCTTGCCGCCCCAGGATGCCACGGCGGGTGGCTTCTAGCGGTCCCGGCGCACGCCGCCAACTATATGGGAGGCAAGTCACAGTCACGCTCGTTAATAAAACCCCTGCCCGCTGGCGTGCACGGATTCGCTATCCACGCCGGGCAGGACCCACACTGCACCTGGACTCCACGAATAGCAGAACATCATTCGGACCACGTCTCCTGCAGGAGCCGGTTCTTCGGGAAGCACCCCGAATTCATCGTAGTGAGACAATAAAGTTTTGCGGTCACCCCTGCCCCGGATGGCCGGACCGGCTTCGGGCAGGTGCCAGGCGCCACAGCGCTGCCTGGCGGCCCGGTCGACTTTATGACTCATACGAAAGTGACAACCCGATGAAAATCAAAGCGATGAAGTGGCTCACTGCCGCTCCCGTTGCACTTGCCCTCGCGGTTTCCCTCGCAGCCTGCGGCGGCGGCTCCTCCCAGCCCAGCGGCACCCCCACGGATGCACTCGCCGGCAGCGACCAGCAGACGCTGGACAAGTACACCACCGCCGACGTCACCCCGATCGACAAGATCGACAAGACCAAGCTCGGCCTCATCACCGAGGGCACCCTGCGTGTCGGAACCCTTTCCGATGCCCCGCCGAACATCTTCATCGACCCGTCCGGCAAGTTCACCGGCTACGACAACGAACTGCTGCGCGCCATCGGCGACAAGCTCGGGCTCAAGGTCGAGTTCGCGTCCACGGACTTCTCCGCCCTGCTGTCCCAGGTGGCCAACAAGCAGTTCGACGTCGGATCCTCCTCGATCTCCACCACGGACGCCCGCCGCAAGACCGTTGGCTTCACCAACGGCTACGACTTCGGCTACATGGCCGTGGTAACCAAGAACGGTGCCAAGGTCAACGGCTTCGCCGACCTGAAGGAAGGCGTCCGGATCGGCGTCGTCCAGGGTACCGTCCAGGATGACTACGTCACCAACACGCTGAAGCTTGAACCGGTCCGTTTCCCGGACTACAACACGGTCTACGGCAACGTGAAGAACGGCCAGATCGATGCCTGGGTGGCACCGTCCCAGCAGGCCACCGGCCAGGTCAAGGAAGGCGACAACACCAAGATCGCCGAGAAGGTTGTGAACACCCAGAACTTCACCGCCTACGCCGTGAACAAGGACAACCAGCCGCTGATCGACGCCCTGAACTCCGGACTGGACGCAGTGATTGCAGACGGCACCTGGACCAAGCTGACCTCGGAATGGTACAAGGACCGTCCCACGGCCGCCGAGCAGACCCCGCAGGGCTGGAAGCCGGGCAGCAAGGCCGTCAAGATCCCCGCGGCCAAGTAACCAGGGCGTTCCATGGATATCCTCAAGCAACTCGCGGACACCTTCCTTGACTGGAAGGCGATGGGCGAAGTCATCCCCAAGATGTTCGCCGTCGGTTTGCCGAACACCCTGGTGCTGGCCATCATTTCGGGCATCATCGGCACAGCTCTCGGAATGCTGCTCGCCCTGATGGGGATCTCCCGGAACGCAGCGGCACGCTGGATCGCCCGCGTCTACACGGACATCCTGCGTGGCCTTCCACCGGTGCTGACCATCCTGGTCATCGGGTTCGGGTTCGGGCCCATCGTGCGGGAGCTGACTGGCTCCACCAGCCCGTACCCGATGGCCATCGCGGCGCTGTCGCTCATGTCCGGGGCGTACATCGGCGAGATCTTCCGCTCCGGCATCCAAAGCGTGGACAAGGGACAGCTCGAGGCCTCCCGGGCCCTGGGGTTCGGCTACGGCGCATCCATGCGGCTCGTGGTGGTTCCCCAGGGCATCCGCCGGGTCCTGCCGGCCCTGGTGAACCAGTTCATCGCGCTGATCAAGGAGTCCTCGCTGGTGTTCCTCCTGGGCCTGCTGGCCACGGAACGCGAAATCTTCCAGATCGGCAAGGACGCGGCGGCCACCACAGGCAACCTGTCGCCGTATGTGGCTGCGGCCGTGTTCTACCTGGTGCTCACCATCCCGCTGACCCACTTCGTGAACTGGATCGATGCCCGGCTGCGCACCGGCCGGCCGGAAAAGAAAGAACCGGATGACGCTGCAGCCGTCGTCGGGAAGGGAGCGCAGGCATGAGCGGGTTCACGTCCGGAACACTGAGCGCCAAGAACATCCACCTGTCGTTCGGCAGCAACCATGTCCTCCGGGGCATCGACCTGCATGTTCCGCAGGGCACGACGGCCTCCGTGATCGGCCCTTCCGGCTCGGGCAAGTCCACGCTGCTGCGGGTCATGAACCGCCTGATCGAACCGGACCAGGGCGATATCCTGCTCGATGGCCGCTCGGTGCTGAAGGACAACCCGGACGAACTCCGGCGCCGGATCGGCATGGTGTTCCAGCAGTTCAACCTGTTCCCGCACAAGACGGTGGAGGAGAACATCTCGCTCGCCCTCCGGAAGCTGCGCAAGCTGTCCAAGGAGGAGGCGCGCAGCCAGGCCCTGGAGCAGCTGGACCTGGTGGGGCTGAAGCACAAGGCGGACTCGCGTCCGGCGAACCTGTCCGGCGGACAGCAGCAGCGCGTGGCCATTGCCCGTGCGCTGGCCATGAAGCCGGAGGTTATGTTCTTCGATGAGGCCACGTCCGCGCTGGATCCCGAGCTGGTAAAGGGTGTCCTCTCCCTGATGGCGGACCTGGCCAAGGGCGGCATGACCATGGTGGTGGTGACCCACGAGATGGGCTTCTCGCGCAACGTGTCGGACACCGTGACCTTCATGGACGCCGGCGTGGTGGTCGAATCCGGGCCCCCGGAGCAGATCTTCACGGCGCCCCGCACGGACAGGCTCAAGGGCTTCCTCTCGGACGTCCTCTAGGCCACCCGGCCACGACGCAGGAAAACCCCGGTTGCACATGCAAACCGGGGTTTTCCTGTATTTCAGGCCCTGCGAGTGGCACTTAACGGCAATGCGGCGGCGCAACATTGCCGCGATGTGCCATGTCGCGCACGACGACGGCGGTTCTAGCCTTGGGCGGCTGCGGCCGCCTTCGCCGCGGCGGGCAGGGCGTCGTAGATCCGGTTCATGGCGTCGTCGTCGTGCGCGGCGGACAGGAACCAGGCCTCGAAGACCGACGGCGGCAGGTAGACGCCCGATTCCAGCATCGAGTGGAAGAACGGTGCGTAGCGGAAGGCTTCCTGCGCCTGGGCGTCGGCGTAGTTGTGGACGCCGTGGGCGGAGGTGCCGAAGGCGACCGAGAAGAGGTTCCCGGCGAACTGGATGGAGTGGTCCACCCCGGCGGCGTCCAGTGCGGTGGACAATGCGGAGGACAACTCCAGCGAACGGACATCAATGAACGAGTAGACGTCGCGGGTGGCATGGGTCAGCGTGGCGACGCCCGCGGCCATGGCCACCGGGTTCCCGGACAGCGTGCCCGCCTGGTACACCGGGCCGGTGGGGGCAAGGTGGTCCATGACGTCGGCACGGCCGCCAAGGGCCGCCGTCGGCATGCCGCCGCCGATAACCTTACCGAACGTCAGCAGGTCAGGCGTCCACGGATCCTCGGCGTCCGCCGCGCCGCCGGTCAGGCCCCAGTAACCGGAGTAGCCGGTGCGGAAGCCGGTCAGGACCTCGTCAACGATGAGCAGCGCCCCGTGCTCGCGGGTGATCCGCGAAAGCCCTGCATTGAACCCTTCAGCCGGGGTGACGACGCCCATGTTGGCCGGTGCGGCTTCGGTGATGACTGCCGCGATGTTGGGTCCGTGGGTGGCGAAGGCTTCCTTGACGGCCTGGAGGTCGTTGTAGGGCAGCACCAGGGTTTCGGCCGCGGTGGCTTCGGTGACGCCCGCGGAGCCGGGCAGCGCCAGGGTGGCCACCCCGGAACCGGCGGCGGCGAGGAGACCGTCCAGGTGTCCGTGGTAGCAGCCGGCGAACTTGATGATCAGGTTGCGGCCGGTGAATCCGCGGGCCAGCCGGACCGCCGTCATGGTGGCCTCGGTGCCGGTGGAGACCATCCGGAGGCGTTCGACAGCCGGGACGCGCTCCTTGACGATTTCCGCGAGGTTGGCCTCGTCCGGGGTGGAGGCACCAAAGGACAGGCCGCGGTCAACGGCGGCGTGCACGGCCTCCAGCACGGCGGGGTGGGCATGGCCGAGCAGCGCGGGACCCCACGAGCAGACCAGGTCCACGTATTCCTTGCCGTCGGCGTCGGTGAGGTACGGTCCCTTCGCGGAGACCATGAAGCGCGGGGTGCCGCCCACTGACCCGAAGGCGCGCACCGGTGAGTTGACCCCGCCCGGCATCAGCTGGCGGGCGCGGTCGAAGAGTGCCTCGTTGCGAGGATTGCTGGAAGTCATGGTTCCTATTCTCTCAGTTGGCCGGCAAGCTCAGTTAGCCGGCGAGCAGTTCAGCCACGCGGGGAGCCACGGCCGTGCCCATCAGTTCGATGGAACGCATCATGGCGGCGTGCGGCAGCGGCCCGTTGCTGTATTTGAGGTCGAAGCGGTCCACGCCGAGATTCCGTTTCAGCCGGACGATTTTTTGCGCCACCGTCTCGGGCGATCCCACGTAGAGGGCACCTTCGGACGAACACAGGGCGTCGAACTCGCCGCGGCCAGCCGGACCCCAGCCGCGCTCCGCCCCGAGTTTGTTGCGCAGGGCCAGCCAGTGCGGGAACAGCTCCTCGCGGGCCTGCTCATCGGTGTCGGCGACGTGGCCGGGTGAATGGGTAGCCATCTGCTGCATGGGGTGCCCGTACTTGGCCATCGCTTCACGGTAGAGGTCGGCCAGGGGACGGAAGCCCCGCGGCTGGCCGCCGATAATGGCGAAAATAATCGGATAACCGTACTGCGCGCAGCGAAGCACCGATTCCGGCGTTCCGCCCACCCCGATCCAGGTGGGCAGCAGGTGGTGCTCCAGGGGCGGGAAGACGCTGAGGCCGTGGAGGGCCGGCCGGGTGCGGCCCTCCCAGTGCACGGGCTTGTGGGTCCGGACCTTGCTGAACAGCTCAAGCTTCTCTTCGAAGAGCATCTCGTAATCGGCGAGGTCCAGCCCGAACAGGGGGAAGGATTCCACGAAGGATCCCCGGCCAAGCATGACCTCTGCCCGGCCGTTCGAGATGGCATCCACCGTGGAGAACCGCTGGAACACCCGGATGGGGTCATCCGAGCTCAGCACGGTGACGGCGGAGCCCAGCCGGATGTGCGTGGTGCGGGCTGCGGCGGCGGCAAGGAAGACTTCCGGCGCAGAGACTGCGTAGTCCTTGCGGTGGTGCTCCCCCACGCCGAAGGCATGGAGTCCGACGGCGTCTGCCAGCTCGGCCTGTTCGAGCAGCTGCCGCAGCACCTGGGCGTGCGGCTGGGGACTGCCGTCCGGTTCGACACCGACGTCGCCGAAGGTGTTCAGGCCGAGGAGGATGCGGTCCTCCCCCACGGGCGTGGTGGGTCCGGCGGACGGTTGTTCCGTCACCGGGACTCCTTCAGCCAGCCGGCAAGCTCCGCCGCCCAGTAGGTGAGGACCATGTGGGCGCCGGCCCGGCGGATGCCCAGGACTGATTCGGTGATGGCTGCGCGGCGGTCGATCCAGCCGTTGGCGGCCGCGGCTTCGATCATCGCGTACTCGCCGGAGATCTGGTAGGCCGCCACCGGCACCGGGCTCATGGCGGCAGTGTCCGCCACGATGTCCAGGTAGCTCATGGCTGGCTTGACCATGATGATGTCAGCCCCCTCGGCCAGGTCCAGTTCCACCTCGCGCAGGGCTTCGGTGCGGTTGCCGGCATCCATCTGGTAGGTCCGCCGGTCGCCCTTGAGCTGGGAGTCCACCGCTTCCCGGAACGGCCCATAAAACGCCGAGGCGTACTTGGCGGCGTAGGCGATGACGGAGGTATTGGCATGGCCGGCGTCGTCCAGTGCCGTGCGGATGGCGGCGATCTGGCCGTCCATCATGCCGGAGGGGCCCAGCATGTGGGCGCCGGCTTCCGCCTGCGCCACGGCCATCCGGGCGTAGATTTCCACGGTGCGGTCGTTGTCCACGTACCCGTCGGCGTCGAGTACTCCGCAGTGGCCGTGGTCGGTGAACTCGTCCAGGCACACATCGCTCATGATCACCAGGTCATCGCCCACCTCCGCGCGGACGTCGCGGATGGCCTTGTTCAGCACGCCGTCCGGGTCCAGGGATGCCGAGCCTTCGGCGTCACGGGTCTCGGGGATGCCGAACAGCATGATGCCGCCCAAGCCGAGTTCAACGGCTTCCGCGGCGGCCCGTTTCAGGGTGTCGGTGGTGTGCTGGACCACGCCGGGCATGGACGTGATGGGGTTGGCCTCGGTCAGTCCTTCCCGGATGAAGGCGGGAAGGATGAGTTCGGCCGGGGACAACCGGGTTTCGGCGGTCAGGCGGCGCATGGCGGGGGTGGTGCGCAGGCGGCGGGGGCGCTGGTTGGGGAAAGTCATGGATCCTGTCTTCGCGTTGTCTGGAGAAGCGTGCTCGAACGGGGGTTTACATCGGGCCGGTCAGGGCGGGTTGAGGGCCTTGGCAACGGCTGCCACCAGCCCCTCCGGCGTGGGTTCCGCGGCCACGGCGGCGACGGTGAGGCCCACCGTGGTGGCTTGTTCCGCCGTCGAACGGCCAATCACCACCAGCCGGCAGCCCGCCAGGGGGCCCAGCGCCGCGATCCGGCGCACGGCACTGGGAGAAGCCGCGATCACCGCGGCGATCCGGCCCTGGGCAATTTCTGCGGCGGCCGTTTCCGGCGTGAGGAGGGCGTACGACGGCGGCTGCGGGCCGCCGTCGCCGTCTTCCGGCGCCACGGCGAGCCTGCGCTCCGCTGCCGCTGGATAGTCGACGGTGCGGTACGCCGTCACGGCGGTGACAGCGGCGCCCGCTGCCGCCAGGCCTTCGGACAGGGCGGGGGCGGCGATGTCCGCCTGCGGGAGGAGTACCCTGCCGCTCCCCTCCCAGGCCGTCAGCAGGCCGGCGGCGGATTGTTCTTCGGGCGGGGTGAGGGCAACGGCCAGTCCGCCGGCCTCGAGCAGCCTGCGTGTTGCCGGGCCGATGGCCGCGACGCGCGTGCCCGCGGGGACCAGGTTGCCCAGCCCCAGGCCCCGCTCGGCCGCCTTTTCGATCAGGACGTGCACCGCAGTGGCGCTGCTGAGCACCAGCCAGTCGAAGGCCCCCGCCGCCAGGGCATCGCAGGCGACGTCGAGGGCGTGCTGGTCGGGTGCCCGTTCGAAGTCGATGAGCGGCAGCAGGACGGGTTCGGCGCCGGCCTTGGCGAGGGCCGATACGAGGGCGGCCGACCGTTCCGGGCTGCGCGTGACCAGGACCCTGGCTCCGCCCAGCGGTGTGTCGCTGGGCGGCTGGCGGGATCCGGACATGCGGGATGGCTCCGTCATCGCCAGGTCAGGACGCCTGCAGATCTGCGATGCCGGCGGCGCCGGCGGCGAGGAGTGCCTCGGCCAGCTCGATGCCGAGCAGGGTGGCTCCGACTTCCGTCAGGCCGTCCGTGGCACGTTTGTCCCTGACCGTCGCGGTGCCGTCAACGGCGCACACCACGGCTTCCAGGTGCAGCATGCTGCCTTTCCGGTAGGCGTAGGCGCCCACCGGGGCTGCGCAGCCGGCTTCCAGCCGGGCGAGCAGGGCGCGTTCGGCGGTAACCGCCAGGCGCGTGTCGGGATCATCAAGGGCGGTTAGGGCCTGGGCCAAAACCTCCCGGGAGCCTTCGGCGGAGCCGGGCTTCGGCGGCGCGTCGGCGGTCCGGCATTCGATCGCCAGGGATCCCTGGCCGGCGGCGGGAAGCATGACGTCGGTTTCGAGGTACTCGGTCACGGCGTCCAGCCTGCCGATGCGTTCCAGTCCGGCGGCAGCCAGCACCACTGCGTCCAGGTCGCATGACTTCCCGGGCACCACCTGGTCCGTGGCGTTGCCGGGCAGTCCGGGAACGCGGCCCAGTCGAGTGTCCACATTGCCGCGGATGTCCACGATCTCCAGGTCCTGCCGTGCGGCGCGCAGTTGCGCGGCACGCCGGGGGGAACCGGTGCCGACGCGGGCTCCGGCGGGCAGGTCCGCCAGCTTCAGCCCGTCACGGGCACACAGCACGTCCCGGACGTCCACCCGGCGCGGCGTGGCGGCAAGGCTGAGTCCCACGGCCGCGCCGGTGGGCAGGTCCTTGAGGGAGTGGACGGCAACGTCGCATTCATTGCGCAGCAGCGCGTCACGCAGGGCAGCGACGAAGACGCCGGTGCCGCCCATCTGGGAGAGCGAGCCGGTGAGGACATCGCCGTCCGTGCGGATATGCACCAGTTCCACCGGAAATCCTCCGACCGCGGCAAGCTGGTCCGCGGTCTGCTGGGTCTGCGTGAGTGCCAGCTTGCTGGCACGGGTTCCGATGCGGACGGTCACGGCTGGGCCGTTTCGCCGGCAGTTGCCGGGTACGGGTCGTGGCCGGTGCCAACGGTGGTGTCGGCGCCTGCGATGGTGGGCTTTTCGCCGCGGAAGTTCGCGCAGCAGCCCGGGCGGCAGACGTCGTACCAGGGGCCGAGATCCGTCAGTGCAGGCCGGTCGCTGATGTTGTTGGCCTCGGTCCGCTCGCAGATGAGGTCCACGAGCCCGTTGACGAACTTCCGGTGGGTGCCGGGCGTGGGGACCCGGGTGGCGGCAAGGCCGAGGTTGGCGCAGGTTTCCATGGCTTCGGTGTCAAGGTCCCAGACGACTTCCATGTGGTCGCTGACGAAGCCGAGGGGAACGATGACGATGCCCTTGACGCCCTGGCCCGCCAGTTCCTCGATGGCGTCATTGATGTCCGGCTCAAGCCACGGCACGTGCGGGGCGCCGGAGCGGGACTGGTACACCAGGGACCACGGCGCGGCCTGGCCGGATTCGGCTTCGACCCTGCCCATGACGGCGGCGGCGTTGGCGAGGTGCTGGGCGACGTAGGCGGAGCCTTCCTCGAATTCGCGCGGCTCACCCTCGGACCGGCCGGCGGCCTCGGCGTCGCGGGTGGGGATGGAGTGGGTGGCGAACAGCACGTGCACCGGGGCATCGGGCGTCCCGGCAGCAGCGAGCTTGGCGCGGACCTCGGCCAGGCCGGCGGCGGTGCCCTCCACGAAGGGTTCCACGAAACCGGGGTGGTCGAAGTACTGGCGGACCTTGTCCACTTCCAGCCGGCCGTCCAGGCCGGTCTCCGTGAGCGCCATGCCGATGTCCTCGCGGTACTGGCGGCAGCTGGAGTAGCAGGAGTAGGCACTCGTGGTGAGCATCAGCACCCGGCGGTGGCCGGCGTCGTACGCTGCCTGCAGGGTCTCGGGGATGTACGGCGCCCAGTTGCGGTTGCCCCACAGCACAGGAAGGTCGATGCCGCGGGCAGCAAGTTCGGCTTCCAGCGCTGCCTTGAGCTCGCGGTTCTGCTGGTTGATGGGGCTGATGCCGCCGTTGGCGCGGTAGTGGTGCGAGACTTCCTCGAGCCGCTCGTCCGGGATGCCCCTGCCGCGGGTGACGTTGCGGAGGAACGGGATGACGTCGTCCTGCCCTTCCGGGCCGCCGAAGGAGGCGAGCAGGACGGCGTCGTAGTTCTTGGGCGCCATGCGGCCGGCCTCGGTGACGGGGTTGACGGCGGTGGAGAGTGTGGGGTCGAGCGGATTCATGCGAGCACCTCTGCTACTTCATCGGCGGTGATCCGCCGTCCGGTATAGAACGGGACTTCCTCACGGACGTGGTTGCGTGCCTCCGTGGCGCGCAGGTGGCGCATCAGGTCAACCAGGTCAACAAGTTCGGGTGCCTCCAGGCCCAGGATCCACTCCCAGTCGCCCAGCGCAAAGGATGAGACGGTGTTGGAGATGACCTGGGGGAAGTCGCGGCCCAGGAGGCCGTGGTCGCGGAGCATCTTGCCGCGCTCAGCTTCGGGCAGGATGTACCACTCGTACGAGCGGACGAAGGGGTAGACGCAGAGCCACTCGGCCGGGGCGACGCCGCGGGAGTAGGCGGGCGTGTGGTTCTTGGCGAATTCCGCCTCGCGGTGAACGCCCATGGCGGACCAGACGATCTCCGTCCCGGCAAACAGGGTGCTGCGGCGGATGTCGCGGATGGCCTGCTGGAGGGCCTCCGGCTTGGGCCCGTGGAGCCACACCATGACGTCGGCGTCGGCGCGCATGGCCGAGACGTCGTAGCTGCCCCGGTGCGTGACGCCGGCGGCGGCCAGGCGTTCCAGCAGTGCTTCGAAGTCGGCCGCAGCATCAGCGCTGCGGACCACTGCCTCCGACCGCTTGAAAACCGTCCAAAGGGTAAAGAACTGCTCGGCTGATTCTTCGGTTTTAGTGACAGATTCGGCAGAAGTGTGGCTCATGGTTACAAGTTTGCCCCTTCGCCGCCCCCAAGGCGAAACCGAAGAGTTCTACAACTCGTAGAAGTGAGCAATGTCACGTTTCCCGGTGCGGCGGGCCACGCTCCCCAGCCTTAGAAGGGCCTGCGCATGCGCAGGAAAACCAGCCCTGCCGCCGCTCCCACGCCTACCAGCCCAGCACCCAGCCAGACCATGGGCGCCTGCAGATCCGGCAGCGGCCGGGTGGAGGACACTGCGCGCGTGGGGCCGGCAGGAGCCGCGGCAGCCTGCGGCGCCCGGGTGGGTTGGGAGTTTCGTGCGTTGATGGACAACGCCGTCGGGAGGGCTGAAGCCGATGGGGCGGCTGTGGCGGCGCCCCAGGGTGCGGCTGCAGCCGCTCCGGTTGTTCCCGGCAGGCCGTCCTGGCCCGTTGCGGGCCCGCCTGCGCCCGCAGGGCCCGCGTCGACTTCAGTGACGGCTGCGGGCGCGCCTGCACCGTTGCCTGCGCCCGCGGCATTGCCAGGGCCGGCGGCAGGTGCTGTGCCGGGCGGCGGGGCCGCTGCGGGTCCCGGCTGGGAAGCAGACCCGGGCGCTGCGCCGGTCCCTGCCTTTGTGCCGGAACCTGGCGCAGCAGGCGCCGGGGACGAAGGACTGCCGGCGGCCGCGGATGCGGTTGACGGCACTCCGGGCGCCAGGGGCGTCACCGGGACCGTGGGAAGCGTCAGGTCGGGAAGGGGCTGTGCGCTGGCGGACGCATCGGCGGTGGCGCCGGCCGTGGCCGTCGGTGAACCGGTGGACAGGGTTGCCTTCACCGCCGGCACGAGGGCGCCGGGAACGGCAAGGATGGACGGGGCTTTGGCGCCGGGAGTGCGGCCGGCAGGGGCGGGTGCGCCGCCTGCGGTGTCCTGGGCCCGGGCTTCCGCGGCGGGGTCCTGGGGAGGGGGTGCGGAATCGTCGGCCAGGGACGCCTGGACGCCGGTGGATAGAACCAGTACCGCTCCGACGGCCGCGGCTGCGGCCCCGCGTCGGATTCCCCCATGGATACCGGTCCGGGACATGGAAAGCTCGGACCTGTGTTGAACCATAGTCATCGACCCTAACCAGAACGCCGTCCCGATTGGAAACCGGGAAGGGCGCCGGCGCGGGCAACCCGGGCGGGGTTCACCCTCGGGCCGGGTCGCTGACCTGCGGAGATGTTCAGGCGGCGGCCAGTCGGCCGATTTGCTCACGTGTGTCGGCCACCACGGCTGCCAGGCCGTTCCCCGCCACCCAGCCGCCCACGACGGCCAGGCCGCCGGCGGCGGTGCATGCCTGGCGGATCTCCGCTGCCCGCGCCCGGTGTCCCACCGCGGCGAACGGCAGGGAGCCCCGCCACCGCACGACGTCCCAGCCCCGTACGTCCCCTTCCGTGATGCGGACGCCAAGCAGGGATGATGCGTCCCGCAGCGCGGCCGCGAAGAGTTCCTGGTCGGTTTCCGGGCCTGCCGGTTGCGCCGGCGCACCGTCCACCCGCCCATAGGAGAGGCGGACCACATGG
Organism: Arthrobacter sp. NQ7; assembly: GCF_029581595.2. Classification (NCBI taxonomy): domain Bacteria; kingdom Bacillati; phylum Actinomycetota; class Actinomycetes; order Micrococcales; family Micrococcaceae; genus Arthrobacter; species Arthrobacter sp. NQ7. The sequence goes on from NZ_JARFXU020000002.1 coordinate 340,109, forward strand.
CGTCCCGGGCCGGCAGCGGCTTCAAGCCAGTCCCATTTGCCCGTGGCATGCGTCAGCGCCTTTGCCTCGACGCCCGGCGTCTGGGGTGCCACCAGGATGCCGGTTCCGCGGGGGCGGCGGTCCAGGTCCGGGTTGTCCAGGACCAGGGTGACGAGCTTGACGTCGGGCCCGGCTGCCGGCTTCTTTCCGGCGATTGCCGGCACTGCGCCTTCCAGGAGCCCGACGGCGGCCGGACCGTCCACGGCCACCACCAGCAGGGCCGAGTGGAAGGTGCTCCCTGCCGCTTCGATCTCCCAGCCGTCGGGAGTGCGGGAGACCGCATCGGCGGCGGTGCCCGCCATAAGGGTGACGCCGCGGCCGCGGAGGTCCGCCACCAGGGCGTCCACGAGGGTGTGCATGCCGCCTTCGAGGCCCGCGACGGCGGAACCGGCTTTGGCTGGCCGGGCAGCAGGAGACGTGGCGGAGGTGCCGGGGCCTCGCCGTTGCGCTGCCACCGCGGCAGCGAGCGAACCGTGCTTCCGCAGGCCGGCGCGCAGGCCCGGGGCCACCATGTCGACGTCGAGCAGGCCGGGATCGCCGGAATGGACGCCGCCCACGACCGGCGAGACCAGGCGTTCCAGGACGCGCGATCCCATTCGGGCCCGAACCAGGGCGGCGACGCTGGTGACATCCCCGCCTGCCCCCACGGAGGCAGGCAGCAGGCGGTCCAGGGATGCCCGAAGTGAGCCCAGGACGCCCAGAGTGCGGCGCACCTCCGGGTCCCAGGGGTTGGCGGGGATGCCGAGAACGCCGGTCCTGGGGAGTTCGCGGGGTCCGCTGGGGAGCTGAACCCAGGCACCGCCCGGCCGCGGGGGTACGATCCTGCCGGCAAGGCCCAGTTCGGTGCAGAGGCGGGCGACGGCGTCCGAGCGGGTGGCGAAGGATTCGGCGCCGCTGTCCAGCGTGAGTCCGGCGACCTTGTGGCTGCCCACGCAGCCGCCCCAGGCGGGTCCCGCCTCCAGCACGGTCACCGTGCAGCCGGTTGCGGCGAGGTCCCGTGCGGCCAGCAGCCCGGAGATTCCACCGCCCACCACCAGCGCCGTTCGGGGCCCGCCCGGAGCACTGCCCACCGGTTACTCCGGCGAGATGGAGTGGATGAGCTCCACCACCCGGGTCAGGACATCAGGGTCCGTTTCCGGCGGCACGCCGTGCCCGAGGTTCAGGACGTGGCCGGGAGCGATGGAACCGGCGGCGATGACCTCGCGAACATGGGCTTCGAGGATGTCCCACGGTGCGGCCAGCAGTGCGGGGTCGATGTTGCCCTGCAGCGGCACGCTTCCGCCCAGCCGGCGGTTGGCCTCGTCGAGGGGGAGCCGGTAGTCAACACCCACCACGTCCACGCCCACGTCGCGCATGGCAACGAGGAGTTCGGAGGTTCCGGTGCCGAAGTGGATCAGCGGGGCACCAAGGTGGCGGACATGGTCCAGGGCGCGGGCCGACGCCGGTGCGACGTACCTGGTGTAATCGGCCAGTCCCAGCGAGCCCGCCCAGGAGTCGAAGAGCTGGGCGGCAGAGGCGCCGGCCTCCAGCTGCGCCTGGAGGAACATTCCCGAGGCGTCGGCTGCCCAGTTGGCCAGCGCGTTCCACGTTTCCGGGTCGGCGTGCATCATGGTCCGCGGACCGAGGTGGTCGCGCGAGGGTTTTCCTTCGACCATGTAGGCGGCAAGGGTGAACGGGGCGCCGGCAAAACCAATCAGCGGCGTCTTCCCCAGCTCCGCCACGGTAAGGCGGACAGCTTCGCGGATCGGCTCCAGGGCCTCCCACGTGAGCTGGGGCAGTGCGGCAACGTCCGCCGCCGTCCGGACGGGCTGATCGAGGACCGGGCCGACCCCGGGCACGATGTCCACGCCGACACCGGCGAGCTTGAGCGGTATGACGATGTCCGAGAAGAAGATGCCGGCGTCCACGTCATGGCGGCGGACGGGCTGCAGCGTGATCTCGGAGGCCAGCTCGGGCCGCAGGCAGGAGTCCAGCATGGCAATGCCCTCGCGGATTTTGAGGTATTCCGGCAGCGACCGGCCTGCCTGCCGCATGAACCAGACGGGACGGCGGGACGGCTTGCCCCCGCGGTAGGCCGTGATCAGCGGTGAGTCCGCTGTGCGGCCGTCCATCAGTGGATGGTCTGCGGCAAGGGCGCCGGCAGCGGAGACGGCAGGGCTAGGAGTCATGCTCTTGATTGTGCCGAAAAAGAGCCCCAAAAGATAACGACAACCTGTCTCCCGCCGCCGCCTGCAGGGGGAAGGTGTCGGGGATCACGGGCGCATGTGGCGACTATCCTTTCCGGAGGTTGTTCTACCAGGCAACGAAAAAGCTATGATTGGTCTGCTGTGGTTCTTTTCTCATTGGTGGCTACACACGCCGACATCGACCTTGAAACCGTTGCTCAGTTGAGCAACGGTTCCTCCGGGATTGCCGCATCCGCCCTCACCGAATCCCCCGCCGTCGCCGGCGCCGTGGTCCTTGCCACCTGCAACCGCTACGAGATTTACGGCGAGGCACGCGATCCCGACGACGTCGAAGCGGCCCGCGCTGCCGTCGTGGCCCGGATCAGCGAGGCCAGCGGACTTCCCGAACCCCTCGTCTCACGCTCGTTCAGCACCCGCACCGGGCCTGAAGTGACCCAGCACCTGTTCGCCGTCAGCGCCGGACTGGACTCCGCCGTCGTGGGCGAACGCGAAATCGCCGGCCAGGTACGCCGTGCCCTGATCACGGCCCAGCACGACGGCACCGCCAGCGCCGGTCTGGTCCGCCTCTTCCAGGCGGCTTCCAAGACGGCCAAGGAAGTGGGCGCGCAGACGGCCCTCGGCTCCCGTGGCCTGTCCATCGTCTCGGTGGCCCTGGACCTGGCCACCGATCTTTCCGAAAATCCCGACTGGTCAACCAAGAAGGTTGTGCTGTTCGGAACCGGCGCCTACGCCGGCGCCACCATGGCCCTGCTGCGGGAACGCGGCTGCACCGACATTTCCGTCTTCTCCTCCTCCGGCCGGGCCGAAGGTTTCGTAGCCTCGCGCGGCGGCACGGCCCTGGACGCCGACTCACTGCGGGACGCCGTGGCTGCCGCCGACGTCATGATCGGCTGCAGCGGATCCGACAGCCGCGTCGAGGCCGACGAACTCGCCCAGGTCCGGGCCAACTCGCCCCAGCCCCTGATCGCCATCGACCTGGCCCTCACCCACGACTTCGACCCCGCGGTCGGCGAACTGGACGGCGTGGAGCTGCTGACCCTTGAGTCGGTGCGCCTGGCCGCGCCGCAGGAACAGTCTGAGTCCCTCGTCCAGGCCAGCGGCATCGTCAAGGGCGCCGCCAAGGCTTTCGAGCAGGAGCGCCAGGCCCGCTCGGTCGATTCAGCCATCGTTGCCCTGCGCCGGCACACCATGAATGTGCTGGATGCCGAAATGGAAAAGGTCCGCGCCCGCCACGGCTGCACCGCCGCCGCGGAGGAGGTCGAGTTCGCGCTCCGCCGCATGGTCAAGCAGCTGCTGCATGTCCCCACTGTCCGCGCCCGCGAGCTTGCCGCGAACGGCCAGCAGGACGACTACGTTGCCGCGCTGGAGGCCTTGTACGGCATCACCGTGGAGCAGCCCGCCGAGGCTGCGCCGGCCGCCGAGTGCCCGGTGGACCACAAGGGCCGCGAAACCGCCTGAGGTTCCCCCTCCCCAACGCCCCATCAGCATTTGCCCCTAAACCGGAAACGCCCCATCACTTTCTTCAGCGAAGTGATGGGGCGTTTGTCGAAAAGCCGCTAAAGGTGATGGGGCGTTCCGGTCAGTAGACGGGCTTGCCGGGCTCCACGTCCCGCACCCAGGCCAGGATTCCGCCGTCGAGATGGCTGACCCGCTGGTAGCCTGCCTGCCGCGCTGCCGCCAGTACATTGGCCGAGCGCGTCCCGGCCTTGCAGTGGAACACAATCTCCCGGTCCTGCGGAAGTTCGTCCCAGGCCTCGCCGGCGAGGATCCGTCCCTGCGGGATCAGTTTGGCACCCTCGATCCGGACGATGTCGTATTCCCCCGCCTCACGCACGTCCACCAGCTCGAAGTCCTTGAGCCCGGCCTTCCGCGACGCCAGCATGGTGGCCAGCTGGGTGGCGGTGACCGTATGTTCCGTGTCCGCCTGTGTTTCCGGGAGGATTCCGCAGAAGGCCTCGTAGTCCGTGAGCTGGGTAATGGGTTCCGCTGCCGGGTCCTTCGCCACCCGGATTTCCCGCCAGCTGCCGCCCAGCGCGTCGAAGAGGGCCACACGGCCCAGCAGGGAACGTCCGACGCCGGTAATCAGCTTCACTGCTTCGGTCACCATCAGCGATCCCACGGCAGCGCACAGCATACCGAATACGCCGCCCTCGCCGCAGGACGGGACGGAGCCGGCAGGCGGCGCCTCCGGATACAGGTCACGGTAGGTGGGCCCGTGCTTTTCCCAGAAGACGCTGACCTGGCCGTCGAACCGGAAGATCGAACCCCAGACGTAGGGCTTGCCCAGGATGGCTGCGGCGTCATTCACGAGGTACCTGGTGGCGAAGTTGTCCGCGCCGTCCAGGATGAGGTCGTACCCGCCGAACAGCTCCAGGGCGTTGGACGAGTCCAGGCGGACGTTGTGCAGCCGGACGTCCACCAGCGGATTCAGCTCCGTGATGGCGTCGCGTGCCGATTCGATCTTGAGCCGGCCTACGTCGCTGACGCCATGGATCACCTGCCGCTGCAGGTTGCTCAGGTCCACCACGTCGTCATCGACGATGCCGATGGTGCCCACTCCGGCTGCGGCCAGATACAGCAATGCGGGGGCGCCCAGCCCGCCGGCACCGATCACCAGCACCTTGGCGTTCTTCAGCCGCCGCTGTCCCAGGGCTCCGATCTCCGGAATGATCAGGTGCCGGGAGTACCGTTCCACCTCGTCGGAGGTGAGTCCGGCCGCCGGTTCCACCAGCGGATCCAGCGAAATAGTCGAAACATTTGCGGTGAAAGACGAAGCCATACTTCAATGTATGCCCCGGGATACCGCCGGGTCATATTACCCCGCAGTAAAGTGAAGGTAACTGCAATGGAAAGAAGGACAACTGTGGTCCCTGAAGCACGGGCCGACCGCCCGGCCGCCGCTGAACCGCACGCTGCCTCCCGCCCGGCAGGCCAGCGGTCCGCCCGGATGCCACGGGATGAGCGCCGCGCACAGCTGCTTGCCGCGGCCCAGGAGGTGTTCGTAGCCAACGGCTACCACGGTGCGGCGATGGATGAAATTGCGGAAACGGCGCATGTGAGCAAGCCGGTGCTGTACCAGCACTTCCCTTCCAAGCGGGATCTTTACCTCGCCCTGCTGGAGAGCCATCTCGCGTCGCTAACTGAGCTGATGCTCGGCGCCCTGAACTCCACCACCGACAACGATGAACGCGTCCAGGCCGTCATGCGCGCGTACTTCCATTTCATCGCCAACGATGACCAGGCCCACCGGCTGGTGTTCGAGTCCGACCTGATCAACGATCCCGATGTCAGCTCCCGGCTGGAGACCTTCAACCGGACCTTCGCTGATGCCATTGCCCGGGTGATCGCCGAGGACACCAAGCTTCCCCACCTCGAGGCGGAGCTCTTGGGCCGCGGCCTGGCAGGCATGGCGCAGGTCAGTGCCAGGTACTGGCTGGAAACAGACGGCAACCTCGACCTCGATGTGGCCAGCGACCTCATCTACCGTTTAGCTTGGCGCGGAATCAGTCGCTTCCCTAAAGAGTCCTAGACTACAAATAAGACAACACCTCGTAGAGATACACGAGTACTTTCACAGGCTGGGAGGCCCCCTTGGAAATTAAGATCGGCGTTCAAAACGTTGGCCGCGAGATCGTGCTGGAATCGAACCAGGACGCAGAGACGGTGGCCAAGGTCGTTGGCGAAGCCATCAATGGAGGCAACGAGCTCCGCCTGAAGGATGACAAGGGACGCCTGATCATTGTTCCCGGCAACGCGCTGGCCTACGTCGAGATCGGCGCCGAAGAGGTCCGGCGCGTAGGGTTCGGCCAGTTCTAGTCCGCATTTCCAAGGAGATCCATGCTTTCGCTGACCATCGTGGTGCTCGCCACCGTCGCCGCGGGCTTTATCGTCTGGGCCAATGACAAGCGGCACGCCAAGTACGGTGCGGCGCTGCCGGCCGGGGTCGCCGTGGGTGTTGCGGCGCTGGCATGGATCATCCTGATGGCAGCGGGCTTCGGCTACTTGCCGGGCCTGACCTGGCTTCCGTGGGTCCTGCCCGTTGTCCTCGGCGTCGCCGCGGCGGTCCTCGCCGTGGTCTTCCTGGGCCGCACGCGCGCCCGCCACGACACCGAGCGGCTCACGGCGATCCTGCGGCGCTGAGCCGGCCCGCTCCCGGCGTCGCCGGACGACAGATTAAAAAGGCTGTGGCCACCACCCCCGAGGGTGGCGGCCACAGCCTTTTACCGACTGCCCGGGGCTAGAGGAACTCGGCCCGCCCCTCCATGGCAGACGATGCCAGGGCGTGCTCCCTGCGGGGTATGCGGCCCGCTGCCCTGGCCATCCTGCCGGCCATCACGGCGTGCTTGAACGCCTCGCCCATGAGCACTGGGTTCTGGGCGCGCGTCACGGCGGTGGCCAGCAGCACGGCGTCGCAGCCGAGTTCCATGGCCAGGGCGGCGTCCGAGGCCGTGCCAATACCGGCGTCCAGGACCACGGGCACGGAGGCGCGGGAGACGATGAGTTCGATGTTGTGCGGGTTCAGGATGCCCAGCCCGGTGCCGATGGGGGCTCCCAGCGGCATGACGGCGGTGGCGCCCAGGTTCTCCAGCCGCAGCGCGAGCACGGGATCGTCGTTCGTGTAGGCGAAAACCTTGAAGCCGCGGTTTACCAGCTGTTCGGTAGCGTCCACGAGCTCCACGGCGTCCGGCAGGAGGGTTTGTTCGTCGGCGATGACTTCCAGCTTCACCCAGTCCGTTTCCAGGGCCTCCCGCGCCAGTTCCGCCGTGAGGACGGCGTCCCTGGCGGTGAAGCAACCTGCGGTGTTGGGCAGCACCCGGATTCCGTGGTCCACCAGCAGCTGGAACAGTGAGCCGGTCTCGGCCGTGGAGTAGCGGCGCATGGCCACGGTGGTCAGCGCGGTGCCGGAGGCCAGGAGCGCGGCGCCCAGGCCGTCCAGGCTGGGCGCCCCGCCGGTGCCCATGATGAGCCTGGATTCGAGGGCGACGCCGTCGATCACCAGGGCGTCGCCGGCGCCGGCGCCGGTGCCGGTGCCGGTGGAGTGGATGGTGTTGGTTTCGGTCATGGCGTCAGCCTCCCTGTACTGCTGTGACGAGTTCGATGTCGTCGCCCTCGGCGAGCGCCGTGGCGAACCATTGGCTGCGCGGGACCACCTGCGCGTTGTGTGCGACGGCGACGCCCAGCTTGCCGCCGTCCGTCGCCTGGCCGCTCTGGGCAAGCGGGCGACCGGTGACCTGGCTGACGAGGGTGGTGATGGACGCGCCATCGGCCACCTGGTGCGGTTCTCCGTTGAGGGTGATGTTCACGCTGTCTCCTTGATGTGCGGGCTTGTGCCGGCCGCCACCGGCTTGGAAAACCGGTCCGGGCTGAAGGGTGCCCAGCGTGGATCGGTCCTTCCATCCAGCAGTCCGGTGCAGATGGCTGCGGCGGCAGGGGTGAGCAGGACGCCGTGCCGGAAGAACCCGGTGGCGATGATGAGCCCGTGGACGTGGCCGGCGGTGGTGGCGTCCTGGCCGGAGCCCACCGCCACCGGTACCCGGCCCAGCAGGGGGGCGTTGTCGGGGGTGCCGGGACGGGCGCGGGCCGTCGATTCGAGCAGTTCAAGTTCGGCGACGGCGGGCACCAGCGCCTGGGCGTCGCGCAGCAGCTGATAGACGCCGCCGGCGCTGACGGCGTCGGAAAGGGCATCTTCCCGCTGGGTGGCCCCGATGACCACGGTGCTGTCTTGCCGGGGAACGATGTACACCGGCACGCCGTGGACCAGGCCGCGCACCGTGGACGTCACCAGGGGCCGAAGGTGTCCGGGAACGGCCAGCCGGAGGATGTCCCCGTGGACGGGGCGCAACGGCAGCTCAAGCCCGTCCGGCAGGCCGCCAAGCTCCGCCGCGTGCAGCCCGTTGGCCACCACGGTTTCCTTGGCCAGGACCGTGCCGCCGCCGGCCAGGCTGACGCCGGCAACACTCGGGCCCTCCCACAACAGCCCGGCGGCCCGGTCCGGCACGGCAAAGCCCCGCTCCGCCCCGGCGGCGGACAGCTCCGGGTTCCCTTCGGGGGCGCCGCCGAGGGCCAGCCGCAGTGCCAGGACCAGCCGCCGCGGATCCACCTGGTGGTCCGACGGGGTATCCATGGCGCAGGCAATGGCCGGGCTGAGGAGCGGCTCGCGCGTCCGGGCCTCCCGCACCGCCAGCGGCTCCACCGCCAGGCCGTTGGCCTGCTGGACCGTCCGCAGGTCCATCAGGGCACGCCGGTCGGCGGCGTCGGCACCCACGGCCAGCGTCGGCGTCGTCAGGTATCCGCAGTCCTCGCCCGTTGCAGCGGCAACGTGGGCGGCGAAGGCAGGCCAGCGGGACGCCGAATCGAGCATGAGTTCCAGGAGATCCTCCTCCTGGTAGTGCAGTTCGCTGACCGGCGCCAGCATGCCCGCTGCGGCCCAACTGGCTCCGGTACCCGGGGCGTCGTCTATGACGACGACCGAGCGCCCGGAGCGCTGCACTTCCCACGCGATCCCGTGCCCCACCACTCCCCCGCCGATGACGGCGACGTCGGCCCGGACGGTGGAGTTTGCGCTGGCGCCTTCGGGCCCGGGGAGACTGTCAACGGGGTTGCGCATGTGGTTCCTTCCCTACGCCGGCATTAACCGGATCAGGTCAAGCGGTCGGCTCTGACGCCCTCTCAGCCCGGCGCTTTATGACAGCTGCCGCGGGCTCCCGCAGTACCAGCCCAGTTTAGAGGAACTAGGCTTGCAGGCATGAATGTGTCCACCTCATCCTTCCCTGCCGGCCCGCATGCCCCGGCCACCGAAGTTGTCAACGCACGGGACAACGACGCGCTCAAGGCGGCCCGCCTGTACCTCTGCACCGATGCCCGCCGGGACCGCGGCGACTTCGCCGGGTTCGTGGACGCAGCGTTCGCGGGCGGCGTGGACATCATCCAGCTGCGGGACAAGGCCATCGAGGCTGCCGAGGAGCTGGACCTGCTGGCTGTCCTGAAGGAGACGGCAGTCAGGCACGGCAAGCTGTGGGCAGTCAACGACCGGGCGGACATCGCGGTGCTGTCCGGGGCGCCGGTATTCCACATCGGCCAGAAGGACCTGCCCCTGGCGGCGGCGCGCACGCTGGTCAACGGCAACGCAGCCATTGGGCTTTCCAGCCACACCACGCAGCAGGTGGACGCTGCCCTTGCCGCCACCGCCGGCCCGGCAGGCCTGGACTACTTCTGCGTGGGGCCGGTCTGGGCCACGCCCACCAAACCCGGCAGGTCCGCCGTCGGGACCGGACTGGTGGAGTATGCCGCCGAAGCCTCCCGGCAGGCCGGGGAGCCGGTGCCGTGGTTCGCCATCGGCGGGATCGACCACGGCAACGTCCGGCAGGTGGCAGAGGCAGGTGCACGCAGGATCGTTGTGGTCCGGGCCATCACCGCTGCCGCCGATCCCGCAGCCGCTGCGGCATCCCTCCTCGACGCGCTGGACGCCGCCGCCTCCTGATGCCATATCCGTGGACTTGGAGCTAGGCTGATTTTTGTGTCACACCATCGGCTGGCCCCCAACGTTCATGACCACAGGAACGCCCTGGAAGAGGCGTTGGGCCAGCTGCGCACGGAGCTGGAACTTCCGGGTCCGTATCCGGCCGATGCCGTTGCGGACGCCCGCGCTGCCGTGGCGGCGCTGGAGCTGCCGTCCTACGACCTGACCGCCGTCGAATTCATCACCATCGATCCCGCCTCATCCACTGACCTGGATCAGGCGGTGTTCATCGAGCCGGACGGGACGGGCTACCGCGTGTTGTACGCGATTGCCGACGTCCCGGCATTCGTGGTGCCGGGCGGCCCCCTGGACGCGGAAACGCGGCGTCGGGGTCAGACGTTCTACGCGCCGGACGGCCGGATTCCGCTGCACCCGGAAGTCATCAGCGAGGGGGCCGGAAGCCTGTTGCCAGGGCAGGACTGTTCGGCCTTCGTCTGGGACTTCACGCTCGACGGCGACGCAGCCGTGCTGTCCGTAGGTGTCCGGCGCGCCAGGATCCGCAGCCGCGACAAGCTCAGCTACAAGGGCGCCCAGGCGGACCTCGACGCCGGGACCGCCTCCCCTGTGCTGACACTGCTGCGCGAAGTGGGCCTCAAACGGGTGGCGCTGGAACGGGCGCGTGAAGGGGCCAGCCTCAACATGCCTGAGCAGGAGATCGTCCAGCTGCCCGACGGCGGCTACCGCATTGATGCCGTACCGCAGCTTCCGGTGGAGGACTGGAACGCGCAGATTTCGCTGATGACGGGAATGGCTGCCGCGCAGCTGATGCTGGAGGGCAAGGTGGGCATCCTGCGCACCATGCCGGCTCCGGACGAGCGGAGCCTGAAGCACTTCCGGCTCCAGACCGAGGCGCTGGGCAAGCCCTGGGACGGCCAGGTCAGCTACGGCGAGTACCTGCGGTCCCTGGATCCCACCGATCCCCGTCAGCTGGCTATCATGCATTCGGCCGGCATGCTGTTCCGCGGCGCATCCTACACCGCCTTCGACGGCAACGTACCCGAGGACGGCATCCAATCCGCCATCGGTGCTGCCTACGCCCACACCACTGCCCCGCTCCGCCGGCTGGTGGACCGCTTCGTGCTGGTCATCTGCGAGGCCCTGAGCAACGGCGGGGATGTTCCCGGCTGGGCGCGCGAAGCCCTTCCGCTGCTGCCGGGCATCATGGCCGGTTCGGACCAGCTGGCCTCCCGCATGGAGCGCCTCGCCCTGGACACCGTGGAGGCGGCACTGCTGCTGAACCACATTGGGCAGGAGTTCGATGCAATCGTCATTTCCGGCTCCAAACCCCAGAACGGCAACGGCAACGGAAATGGTTCCGGGAACGGGAACGGGACTGGCAACGGGAAGGGCAGCAACGGCAGGAACGGGAACGGCAACGGAAGCTCCGGCATCATCCAGATTGCCGAACCCGCAGTGACCGCGCGCTGCGCCGGCGAACTGGAATCCGGCACCAAGGTCCGCGTGCGGCTGGTTTCGTCGGACATCACCACCCGCCAGATCCATTTCGAGCTGGTTTCCTGAGGCTCCAGCGGGTGCAGCGGGCGGGGCGAAAACAGTTTCCGCGCCCGTGCGGCTAGACTGGGAGGGTAGAAACTGGATGCCCGGTCGTTGATTTCCTCAATTTGAAACCAACAAGCCCGCCCCTACGCGATCTTGAGATTTGCCCGCTGGTCACCAGTGCCAGCATTAGATAGCCCGCGATCGGCTTCCACTGGAATTGCTTGTGCGCCTGAGCGTGCTCCGGAACGGCCAGCCTGGCCGCCCCGTTGAGCAGGCGGCGCCATTGCCTAAATGAATAAGGAAACTCCCCTGTGAGTGAATTGCATACCCACCAGCTTCTGAGCGACGCGTCCGGCACGGAGACCATTGAGCCGGAAGAAACCATCATCTCCGACGAAAAGCCGCATGAGATCGCGGAAAAGTCCTTCGCGGACTTCAACGTCCGCCAGGACATCGTCGAGTCCCTGGCTGACGCCGGGATCACCCACCCCTTCCCCATCCAGGCCATGACCCTGCCGGTGGCGCTGAGCGGCCACGACATCATCGGCCAGGCCAAGACCGGCACCGGCAAGACCCTGGGCTTCGGCATTCCCGCCCTGCAGCGCGTCATCGGACAGGACGATCCCGGCTACGCCAAACTCGCCGTCCCGGGAGCCCCGCAGGCCCTGGTCATCGTTCCCACCCGCGAACTGGCGGTGCAGGTGGCCGGCGACCTGGTGACGGCATCACGGAAGCGCAACGCCAGGATCGCCACCATCTACGGCGGCCGCGCCTACGAGCCGCAGGTCGAAGCCCTCAAGCAGGGCGTCGAAGTAGTGGTGGGCACCCCCGGGCGCCTGATCGACCTGTACAAGCAGAAGCACCTGAGCCTGAAGAACGTCAAGATCGTGGTGCTGGACGAGGCCGACGAGATGCTGGACCTGGGCTTCCTGCCGGACGTGGAGACCCTCATTGCGGCGACTCCCGCCGTGCGCCAGACGCTCCTCTTCTCCGCCACCATGCCCGGGCCGGTCATCGCCATGGCCCGCCGCTACATGACCCAGCCCACCCACATCCGCGCCGCGGATCCCGAGGACGAGGGCCTGACCAAGCGCGATATCCGCCAGCTGATCTACCGCGCGCACAGCATGGACAAGACCGAAGTGGTGGCCCGCATCCTGCAGGCCCGCGGCCGCGGCCGGACCATCATCTTCACCAAGACCAAGCGCACCGCCGCCAAGGTGGCCGAAGAACTCGTTGACCGCGGCTTCGCGGCCGCCGCCATCCACGGCGACCTGGGCCAGGGCGCCCGTGAGCAGGCGCTGCGGGCCTTCCGAAACAACAAGGTGGACGTCCTGGTGGCCACGGACGTCGCCGCCCGCGGCATCGACGTTGAGGACGTCACCCACGTGATCAACTACCAGTGCGTGGAAGACGAGAAGATCTACCTGCACCGCGTGGGCCGTACGGGCCGTGCGGGCAACAAGGGCACCGCCGTCACGTTCGTGGACTGGGACGATGTTCCCCGCTGGGCCCTGATCAACAAGGCCCTGGGCCTCAACGTGCCGGAGCCCGTTGAAACCTACTCCTCCTCGCCGCACCTCTTCACGGACCTCGACATCCCAGAGGGCACCAAGGGCCGCCTGCCCCGCGACAAGCGGACCCTGGCCGGTGTCGACGCCGAAGTGCTTGAGGACCTTGGCGAGACCGGCAAGAAGAACAGCCGTGGCGGCAGCCGCGACGGCGGCCGGTCCCGGGACAGGGACGGCCGTGGACGCGAAGGACGCAGCGGAAACCGCGAAAGCGGCCGCAGCGCCGGCGACACGAAGCGCACCGGTGAGCGCCGCCGTCGTACGCCTGACTCCGCCGCGCCTGCCGGCGAGGCCGCCGCTCCCGCAACCGAGGGCGAGCAGCCCTCACGCGCCCGCCGGACCCGGACCCGCACCCGCCGCCGCAACGGCGAAGTGGTGGCAGGTGCCGACACGGGCACGCAGCCTGGCACCTCCGAGGGCTAACTGCCGGAGATGACTGACACTGTTTGGGCGCCGGACGGCGGCAGCCTGGTGGTGCACGCGGACAACGCCGAGTACCTCCCCACGCTGCCGGACGGCGCCTTCACACTGATCTACGTGGACCCGCCCTTCAACACGGGCAGGCCGCAGCAGCGCCAGGAAACCCGGATGGTGGTCAACGCCGATGGCAGCGGGGACCGCGTGGGCTTCAAGGGCCGCTCCTACGACACCATCAAGGGCGCCCTGCACCGCTACGATGATGCGTTCAGCGACTATTGGTCATTCCTGGAACCCCGGCTGGTGGAGGCGTGGCGGCTGCTGGCCGATGACGGGACGCTCTACCTGCACCTGGACTACCGTGAGGTGCACTACGCCAAGGTCATGCTGGATGCCATCTTTGGCCGGGAATGCTTCCTGAACGAGATCATCTGGGCCTATGACTACGGCGCCCGGGCGAAAAACCGCTGGCCCACCAAGCACGACAACATTTTGGTGTACGTGAAGAACCCCGCGAAGTACCACTTCGACAGTGCCGAAGTGGACCGGGAGCCGTATATGGCGCCCGGGCTGGTGACGCCTGCCAAGCGGGAACTGGGAAAGCTGCCCACCGACGTCTGGTGGCACACCATCGTTTCGCCCACCGGCAAGGAAAAGACGGGGTACCCCACCCAGAAGCCCGAGGGACTGGTCCGGCGGGTGGTGGCCGCCTCGAGCCGGCCCGGGGACTGGTGCCTGGACTTCTTTGCCGGCTCCGGCACACTCGGCGCGGTGGCCGCCAAGCTGGGCCGGAAATTCGTGTGCGTGGACCAGAACCAGCCGGCCATCGACATCATGGCAAAACGGCTCGGTGCGCACGCCACCTTGACGTCGTTCCAGCCCAACTGAGCCGCACCGGGGTGCCCGGTTAAGGACGGACGACGGCGGCTCCCGTGCCGAGTGCCTCGATCCGTGCCAGCATCTCGGGAGCGGTGAGGTTTTCCCCGAGCAGGTTGGGTTTGCCCGTGCCGTGGTAGTCCGAGGATCCGGTGACCAGCAGGTGGTGCGTGGCTGCGAGCTTGCGGAGGAATCCGCGGCCTTCTTCAGGATTGTCCCGGTGGTCGATCTCCAGGCCCGCCAGCCCGGCGTCGATCATGTCACGGTAGGTCCGCTCCCCCACAATGCGTCCCCGCGCGGACGCCACGGGGTGGGCGAAGACGGGGACGCCGCCGGCGGCTCGGACCAGTTCGACGGCGGTGGCGGGGTCCGGTGCGTAGTGCGGGATGAAGTACCGGGACCGCGAGGTCAGGATGGAGGCGAAGGCCTCGGAGCGGTCCTCCACGACGCCTGCGGCGACCAGGGCGTCGGCGATGTGCGGCCGCCCGAGGGTGGCACCGGGTGCCACGTGGTGGATCACGTCGTCCCAGGTAAGGGGATAGTCCTCGGCCAGGATGGTGACCATCCGTTCCGCCCGGGTCAGGCGGGAATCCTTGGCCTTGGTGATTTCCTCCAGGAGGCCCGGATGGGTGGGATCATGCAGGTAGCTCAGCAAATGGACGCTGATGCCTTCCTCTGTCCGGCAGGAGACCTCCATGCCCGGCACCAGGGCCACGCCGTACTGCACGGCGGCGGCCGCGGCCTCGTCCCACCCTGCAGTGGAATCGTGGTCGGTCAGGGCAACCACGTCCAGCCCGGCCCGGGCGGCGGACGCCATGACATCGGCCGGGGTCTCGGTGCCGTCGGAGACGTTGGAGTGGGCATGCAGGTCAATCCTCACTTATCCAGCGTAGTGGACGGGACTGTCCCGTTCGCTTAGCCGGGACGCTGGTGAGACGATGGTGCCGTGAACGATGCCGAAAACACCCACAACTCTGCTTCCCAGCCGCTGGAGGAGCGCGTCAACAACCGCTCGCAGCGGCCCAGTTCCAACGCCTTCAAGGCCTTCATGGCCGGCAACTGGGCGCCGGCCGGCACTGAACTTCCGCAGCGGGATGCGGTCGCCGGTTACGCCGCGAACCGGCGCAAGGCGATCTCCGCCCTGTTCAAGGGCGAACGCCTGGTCATCCCGGCGGGGCCGTTGAAGGTCCGCTCGAACGACTGCGACTACCGCTTCCGCCCGCACTCAGGCTTTGCGCACCTGACCGGGCTGGGCCTGGACCACGAGCCGGACGCCGTGCTGATCCTGGAACCGGTCCAGGAAGGAACGGGCGACGACGGCGCGCACCACCGGGCGACGCTCTACTTCCGCCCGCTGGCCGGCAGGGACACGGAACAGTTCTACGCGGACTCCCGCTCGGGCGAATTCTGGATTGGCGCCCGGCCCACCCTGGCGGAGTTCCAGGCCCGGCTGGGACTCGCCACTGCGCACATTGACGAGCTGGAAACGGCCATCACCAAGGACGTGGGTGCCCCGGAAATCGGCGGCATCTCCATCCGCCTGGTCCGGAAGGTGGACGAGAACATCGACGCCCTGGTGGACACCGCCCGCTACAACACGGCACGGGATCCGGAGAACCTGGACCTTGCCGTCCTGGATGCCCTGGACGAGAAGCTCAGCGAGGCTCTTTCCGAACTGCGCCTGCTCAAGGATGAGTGGGAGATCGAGCAGATGAAGATCGCCGTGGCTGCCACCGTCGAAGGGTTCGAGGAAGTGGTCAAGGCCTTGCCGCGGGCCCTTACGCATGCCCGTGGCGAGCGGGTGGTGGAGGGCGCTTTCTTCGCCCGTGCCCGCGAGGTGGGCAACGAGCTGGGGTATGACACCATCGCTGCCTCCGGCAACAACGCCACCGTGCTGCACTGGACCCGCAATACCGGCCGCATCCACGCCGGCGAACTGCTGCTGCTTGACGCCGGTGTGGAGGCGGACTCGCTCTACACGGCTGACATCACGCGGACGCTTCCGGCCAGCGGGACCTTCAGCGATATCCAGCGCAAGGTCTACCAGGCCGTCCTCGACGCCGCCGACGCCGGCTTTGCGGCCGCCCGGCCGGGAACCAAGTTCCGGGACATCCACACGGCGGCCACCACGGTCCTGGCCGAGCGGTTGTCGGAATGGGGCATCCTGCCGGTCAGCGTGGAGGAAGCGATCAGCCCGGAGGGGCAGCAGCACCGCCGCTGGATGCCGCACGGGACCAGCCACCACCTGGGCCTGGACGTCCATGACTGCGCGCAGGCCAAGCGCGAGCTCTACCTGGACGGCGTCCTCACCGAGGGCATGGTGTTCACCATCGAGCCCGGCCTGTACTTCAAGAAGGAGGACCTGGCGATTCCGGAGGAATACCGGGGCATCGGCGTCCGGATCGAGGACGACGTCCTGATGACAGCGGACGGCCCCGTCAACCTCAGCGCGGCACTGCCGCGCGAGGCTGACGACGTGGAGGACTGGATGGCCGGCATCTACCGGACCGAAGAAGCCTAAGTCCAGCCAGGCAGGAAAGAGCGGGACCGCCGGAATACATTCCGGCGGTCCCGCTCTTTTGTCTTTGGTGCCGGCGCCAGGCGTCCTGGACCCGGCCGGCCCAGGCCGGGCTACTGCCGGTGTTCCCCCTGGTGCTGGTCGGCGTCGGGACCACGGTGATCCTCCGGCTGGTGTTCCGCGCTGTCCACCGCGTGCTGCTCACCAGTGTGCCCCGCAGCCTGCCCCGCGCCTGCCTGCCCGGCCTGCCCGGCCTGCCCGGCAGGACCCTGGGGCAGCCGGACGCCGTACTGCGGCCGGCCATCCGGCAGGTCCGGGTAGCGGACGGAACGGACCGGCTGCGCCGGGTGCTGGTGCTCGCCGCCGTCGTAATGGCCGCCCTGCTGCTGGCCGGCTTCGCCGGAGTAGCCCGGGCCCTCCTGGACCGGCCCGTCCTGGCCAGGCCCGTTGTGGCCGGGGTTGCCGGAAGACCGCTGGCCGTAGGGGTCGTTCCAGCCGGCGGGGCGGGCCGGGCCCTGCTCCTGCCCCGGCTGGTGCTGGTAGGGCTGGTTGTAGTAGTCCTGCTGCGCGTACGGGCCGTGGGCGGCTGCCGCATCGGACCGGGACATGGGAAGCTGCTGCAGCAGCCGCCGCGCCTCGTGGGCGGCCTCCGGCGCCACGATCACGTCGTAGCTGGTGGCCACCACCTGGCTGGTGGAGGTAAAGTCCCGCTTTCCGCGCTGCATGGCGTAGGTGACGATGCCGAACAGCATGAAGAACGCCGCACCCATCAGTACGGAGGTCATGATGGAGAAGTACCCCGGCGACGGCGCGAAGAAGGAGAGCATGACGCCCACGAACAGGCCGAACCACATGCCGCTCAACGCGCCGGAGAGTGCCACCCTGGGGTAGCTCAGGCGCCCCGTAACCCGCTCCACCATCTTCAGTTCGTTGCCCACGATGGACACCATCTGGACCGGGAACTGCTGGTCCGCCAGGTAGTCGACCGCCTTCTGGGCATCGAGGTAGGAAGTGTAGGAGCCAACGGTGTCACCGGTGGGCACTGCACGGGCGTCATCCGTCCCGCTGGGGCCACCGGCCTTGGGAGCACCAAAAATGTTAGACATAAACCCATTCTTGCCCATCAAGGTGGGTGCTGCCTGTAAATTCAGCTAAAAGAGAGCAGACTCGGTAGCCTGTAGTGGTGAGCACAACACCTACCCGCGTCTTCGTGGCACGCCTGCTGGGCCTGGACGTCTTCGACCCGCTGGGCGACCGTCTGGGCCGGCTGCGTGACGTTGTGGTGCTGTCCAGGGGAACCCAGGGAGCCCCGCACGTGGTGGGCATCGTGGTGGAAGTTCCGGGGAAGAAACGGGTCTTCGTGCCCATGACGCGCATTACCTCGATCGACCAGACCCAGATCATCTGCACGGGCCTGGTCAACCTGCGCCGCTTCGAGCAGCGCGGGGCGGAAACCCTGGTGGTGGCCGAGATGTTCGACCGCCGGGTCACCCTCCGCGACGGCAGCGGGGACGCCACCATCGAGGACATCGCCATCGACCAGCACCGGTCGCGGGACTGGTTCGTGAGCAAGCTCTTTGTCCGGCGCGGCCATTCCCTGTCCCCCTTGAGCAGGCTCCGGCGCAATGAAACGCTGATCATCGACTGGGCCGATGCCCAGCAGGGACCCCGAACCGAGCCCCAGGCCGCCACCCAGTTCGTGGCCAACCACGAGGACCTCAAGCCTGCCGACTTTGCCGAAGCGCTGCAGGAGATGAGCGACAAGCGCCGGTTCGAGGTAGCCAGTGAACTGCAGGACGAACGGCTCGCCGACGTGCTCCAGGAACTGCCCGAGGACGACCAGGTGGAGATCCTCTCAGCACTGGACGTCCAGCGCGCCGCCGACGTCCTGGAGGAGATGGATCCCGACGACGCCGCCGACCTCCTCGGTGAGCTCCCCTCCGCCCAGGCCGAGGAACTCCTCCAGCTGATGGAGCCCGAAGGCGCCGAAGACGTCCGCCGGCTGCTTGAGTACGACGAGGACACCGCCGGTGGCCTGATGACCCCGGTGCCGGTCATCCTTCCCCCGGAGGCCACCGTCGCCGAGGCCCTGGCCCACGTCCGCAGGGAAGAGCTTTCCCCCGCCTTGGCATCGTCGATCTTCATCGCCCGGCCCCCGCTGGAAACGCCCACCGGCCGCTTCCTGGGCGTGGTGCACATCCAGCAGCTGCTGCGGTTCCCTCCCTTCGAGGCACTGGGAAACCTGGTGGACAAGAATCTTGAGCCGTTGTCCGACCAGGCCCACATCAGCGAAGTGGCACGGACCCTTGCCACCTACAACCTGAATTCCCTCCCCGTCGTCAATGACGCCGGCCGGCTTGTGGGGGCGGTGACTGTTGATGACGTATTGGATCACTTGTTGCCGGACGACTGGCGCGCCCATGATGGCGAAGCCCCGATAAGAAAGCTCGGTGGCCGCATTGGCTGATAACAGCGCTCCGAAGACCACGAACCAGCGGAACCTGGCACATGCGGAGTCGAAAGGCAGCCTCGACACCCCACTGAGCGCCCGCCAACGGATCCTGCCCAAATTCTCACCGGACCCGGACGCCTTCGGCCACGCCACCGAGGCCTTTGCCCGGTTCATGGGCACGCCGCAGTTCCTGGTCTACATGACCATCTTCTGCATCTTCTGGCTGGGCTGGAACACCTGGGCCCCGGTGGAGTGGCAGTTCGACTCACGGGACCTCGGCTTCACGCTGCTGACCCTGATGCTGTCGCTGCAGGCCTCCTACGCGGCACCCCTGCTGCTGCTCGCGCAGAACCGGCAGGACGACCGTGACCGCGTCTCGCTCCAGCAGGACCGCCAGCGCGCCGAGCGCAACCTGTCCGACACCGAATACCTGACACGTGAGCTGGCCTCGCTGCGGATCGCGCTGCGCGAGGTAGCCACGCGCGACTATGTGCGCGCGGAGCTGCGCTCGCTCCTCGAGGACCTGCTCGAGGCCCAGGAGGAGCTGCGGACCCATGACGACACGGGCCCGGGCTCGCACGAATCACCCCGGGACAAAGTGAAGGACAAACTGCGTGAGCAGCGGGACCGGCAACGCGGCCCGCGCACGCAGCAGATTCCCCGGGTCAAGCCCGGTCACTCTGCCCAATAACCGCCAGGCCGCCCCCACCGGCCGGCCTGCCGCCGCAACTGCACGAAAGCCGAGGCTCCTCCCATGAGCGCCCCCATGGATCCCGCCACCGCCAGCGCCGCCCCACGGCCCGAGGCCGTCAACGACGCACTGGCCACCGTCATCGACCCCGAACTCCGCCGCCCCATCACGGAACTGGGCATGGTGGACTCCGTGCACATCGCCGCGAACGGCAAAGTCACAGTGGCAGTCCTGCTGACCATTGCAGGCTGTCCGCTGCGGGACACCATTACCGCCGATGCGCAGAAGGCCCTCTCCGCTGTACCCGGCGTCACCGCCGTCGACGTGGAACTCAA
The DNA here is from genome assembly GCF_029581595.2 of Arthrobacter sp. NQ7. Classification (NCBI taxonomy): domain Bacteria; kingdom Bacillati; phylum Actinomycetota; class Actinomycetes; order Micrococcales; family Micrococcaceae; genus Arthrobacter; species Arthrobacter sp. NQ7. Next base: position 360,213 of record NZ_JARFXU020000002.1, read on the forward strand.
GGTAATGAACCAGGCCCAGCGCGATGCCCTGAAGGAAAAGCTGCGCGGCTCCGGCGGCCAGCGGAAGATCCCGTTCAACGAGCCCGGGTCCCTGACCAAGGTCTATGCCGTGGCGAGCGGCAAGGGGGGCGTGGGTAAGTCCTCGGTCACGGTCAACCTGGCCACGGCCCTCGCCGCCCAGGGCCTGCGGGTGGGCATTGTCGACGCCGACGTGTACGGCTTCTCGGTTCCTGCCCTGATGGGCATCACGCAGTCGCCCACCCAGGTTGACGACATGATCCTGCCGCCCGTCGCCTTCGGGGTCAAGGTCATCTCCATCGGCATGTTCGTGACCGGCAACAAGCCGGTCGCGTGGCGTGGGCCCATGCTCCACCGGGCCCTTGAGCAGTTTCTCACCGACGTCTACTTCGGCGACCTGGACGCACTGTTCCTTGACCTGCCGCCGGGTACCGGCGACATCGCCATTTCCGTCGCGCAACTGCTGCCCAAAGCCGAAATCCTGGTGGTCACCACCCCCCAGGCCGCAGCAGCCGACGTCGCAGAACGGGCGGGTGCGATTGCCACCCAGACGGGCCAGAGCATCGCCGGCGTCATCGAAAACATGTCCTACCTGGAGATGCCCGACGGCGGCAGGATGGAATTGTTTGGCAGTGGCGGCGGTGCGGTGCTCACCGAACGGCTGGGCAGCACGGTCGGCACGGAGATACCGCTGCTGGGCCAGATTCCGCTGGACATCCGGCTGCGGGAGGGCGGGGACGCCGGTCTCCCGATAGTCCTGGGGCAGCCGGATTCCCCGGCGGCCGCCGCCCTGGTTGGGATTGCCGGGCAGTTGGCGGCCAGGCCGCGGGGCCTGCCGGGAATGAAGCTGGACCTGCAGCCGCGCTGAGGTGGTCCAGGATTAGGTGGCTTCGGTGTCGAAGGGGGCGGTTTCGCCCGGGGCAAGCCGTTCCACGATTCTTTCGGGCCGCTTGGGCGCCGTGTCGGCCACCGCTGCGGCACCTGAAACGGCCGCCACGGCGGCCGGCGCGCCGGAACTGACGGGCTTGGTGTCGTCGTCGAGCAGGGCTTCCTTGATGATGCGGCGCGGATCGTATTGGCGGGGGTCGTACTTTTTCCAGTCGACATCGTCGATATCGATGCCCACTTCTTCCTTGATCTGTTCACGCGCGCCGGAAGCCATGCGCCGGAGTTCCTTGACCAGGTTTGCCAGTTTCTGGGTATATTCCGGCAGCCTCTGGGGGCCGATCACCAGGACGCCAATGATCAGCAGAAGTATGAACTCCGGGCCGTTGATTCCAAACACTTTAGGAAGATTACCCTCTCCGGGCTGAGAGTGACGATTCCCGTCCGGCGGACGGGGAAACAGTCCGTGTCACCGGCTGAACAGGGCTGCGATCTTGCTGATGCCGCGCTCCAGCCGCGCGTCCAGCGGCTCCGCGGACTGATTCCCGCCGGCGTCCGGCACCGCCGCGGCAACGCCCTCCGAGGCGGTTTCGGCAAGCTGCTGCAAGATGGGCAGCGCATCATCAGCCTGCTCCGCCGGCAGGTCTGACCGGTAGGTGATGGTGAGGCCGGCCGTCCGGTACGTGGCGGCACCGGGCGACGTTCCCCACATGTGCAGCGGCGCGCCCTCCCCTCCCGTTTGGCCGGTGGCGGCTGGGGATGGATCCGCCGCTTCCGCGGCCGGCGCATGCTGTTCAGTGACAGTGGCGTGGTGGGCTCCGTCAGTGAACCGCAGCTCCACCGCGGGCTGACCGTCAACCACCACCGCGCGGGCCGCCTGCAGGCGGAACCCCATCGCCTGCAGCTCAGGACAGGCCCATCCCTCGGAGCGCAGGGTGGACAGCTGCGCGGCAGTAAGCGTGCGGCCGTCGGCGGGGGTTTGGGCCGAGGCGTGGGAAAAGGCGGTTTCGGTTCCGGCCGGCCCGCCCGTTTCAGGATCACCGGCCGCCGTGAACGCGCCGACCGCCAGGACTCCGGCGGCAGCCATGGTTCCGCCGGCTGTGAAGGCGAGGGCCCGGGCGGCCATGCGGGATGTGCCCTGGTGGGCAGGCGCCGGGGGTTGCGCGGCCAGTTCGTGGGTGCGTGTGAGCAGCCGGGCGGTCAGGTCGTCGCTGGCCGGCGGGATGGGGGCTTCCCGGAGCCGCTCAAGATACTGGCGTTCCCGGCGCATGGCGGAAGCACACTCGTGGCATGCTTCCAAGTGCCTGCCGGTGCGTTGATGCCTGCCGCCGAAAGGAAACTGTGACTTCATGCGCCGTTCAGAGAATGCCGGCGATGCGGGGCATCGAAAGCTTGCGGCGGGACTGCTGCGGGCGCGGGTCACGGTGGGCCAGCTTTTCCCGAAGCATGGTCCGGCCCCGGTGGATGCGGGAGCGGACGGTGCCCAGCTTCACCCCCAGGGCTTCTGCCACTTCGTCGTAGGACAGCCCCTCCAGGTCGCACAGGACCACGGCGGCGCGGAAGTCCGGCGGAAGCTCCTCCAGCGCGGCCTGCACGTCCAGGTCGAGGTTGTTCAGCTCGAAGCTCTGCTCGGGACCCGGCTCGCGGCCGGGAAGGCGGGACTCGGCGTCCTCCGCCAGGGCGTCGAAGCGGATGCGGGTCTTCCGGCGTGCCTGGTCGAGGAACAGGTTGGTGGTGATGCGGTGCAGCCAGCCGTCCAGGGTTCCCGGTTTGAAGTTGTCCAGTGAGCGGAAGACGCGCACGAACACCTCCTGGGTGAGGTCCTCGGCGTCGAACTTGTTGCCGGTCAGGCGGTATGCCAGCCGGTAGACCTTCGCCGAGTGGTTGGTCACCACTTCTTCCCAGGTGGGACGGACCCACTCATCGTCGGGATGGCTTACTGCAGGGACAGGTGCCACAACTGAAGATGACATCGTCCACTCCCCTCGTGGAATGCTAACGCCCGGATACTGTTGACATCTCTGATTCGGCGCCGGTCACCTTTTGGATGAGCGGATATTAATCATGTCAAACTTGGCTGGGAATTTCCTGACCGGGAGCCAACTTCAGCCTTGGGCGCAACGGCGGCTTCCCGGACCAGCCGGGCCGGACCCAGTAGGCTTGAGGAGACATTCCCCCCTTACGCCCAGAAAGCGATAATTCATGAGCGCCGACAAGTCCAGCAGCTGGTCCTATGCAGAAGATCTGCCCGCTGAGGATGAGGTCATGCTTCGGGCACGGGAGCGCTCTTTTGAACTGGGCGTCAGCGCCATCAGCCCCGGCGTGGGTGCCGTCCTTACCGTTCTGGCTGCCGCGTCCAAAGCCCAGACCGCCGTCGAGATCGGCACCGGCGCCGGTGTTTCCGGCGTCTGCCTGCTCCGCGGCCTCGGCCCGCAGGCAGTCCTGACCACCATCGATGTGGACGTCGAGCACCTCCGTGCCGCGCGCGAAGCGTTTGCTGAGGCCGGCAGTCCCGCCAACCGCACCCGCACCATTTCCGGCCGTGCCGGCGACGTCCTGCCGCGGCTGACGGACGGCGCCTACGACCTTGTGTTCATCGACGCGGACAAGCCCGGCCTGCCAGGTTACGTGGAACAGGCCATTCGGCTGCTCAAGCGGGCGGGCCTGCTGATCATCAACGACGCACTGGACAAGGACAAGGTTGCCAATCCCGCGGGGCGGGAGGCCACCACCGTGGTGCTGCGCCAGGTGGGCCGGGCAATCCGCGACGACGACAGGCTGGCTTCGGCGATGCTTCCCACCGGGGACGGCCTGCTGGTGGCCGTCAAGAAATAGCTGCCCCAAAAGGTCAGGGTGCGCAGCCCGTGGGCTGCGCACCCTGACCGGTACGACTATTCGGTAACGCCTACCAGGCATTCCTTGAGGTTGGCTGCTTCGGCAGCGTTCAGTTCGACCACCAGGCGTCCGCCGCCTTCGAGCGGGACGCGCATGATCAGGCTGCGGCCCTCCTTGGTGACTTCCATTGGGCCGTCGCCGGTGCGTGGTTTCATAGCCGCCATGAGGAATTCCCCTCCATTTTGTCCCAGGACTGATCAGCCCGGGCGGGCTGTGTCCGCATGTCGATCAGGCCGCTATGGCGGGGTGGTGCTTCCACCGCCAAGGCTGCTCGTTTTCTGAATGCTTATGTCCTTGCTTACCTATCATTATCCCGGAATTACCCGCACGTAGCTAATCGATGGACATTTCCCTGCCGGTGTTTTTCCCGGCCTGACCTGCGCGGAAGCTGGATTTGTCAGGGCGGATAATCCCCTCCGCCGGGCAGCTGCGCCCAGGCCCACAGCCACACGATCCAGACGATCTGGAGCAGCAGGAACATGACCACCACCGTCCCCCGGTAGGCCCTGGACCGGGAGAGGAAGGCCGCACCGAGGGCCAGCGGAAACAGTGGAAGCAGCATCCTGAACGTGCTGGTCTGGGGATGCAGGAACACCACCAAATAGCCCATGTAGCAGGCGCACCACAGCCGAAGTTCGACGCCGAGGCGCACCACGGGGGGCAGGAACAACATCACGGCGAACAGGACGACGAAAACCAGCGGGGCCAGGATGCCCAGCACGGGGCCGAAGAGTTCGACGCCGGTATCGAACCACGGCTTGAACGGCACGAGGTCCTGGCCGCGCCACACGGTTTCGGTCTTGGTGTACGCCTGTGGATCACCCGTCGCGGCCCAGGCGGCCGCCGGCCAGGCCAGCGCCGACAAGCCGGCGACGGCGGTAAGCCCCGTCAGCGCCGCCAGGTCCCGGACGGAGTGTGTGTCGTCGCTGGCCGGACGGTTCCCGCCGCGTGCGTAGGTGGCTGCGCGGAAGACCAGCAGCAGCCCCGTCATCGCGGCGAAGGGGACGCCGACCGGCCGGGAGAGGCACAGCAGCACCACCACGGGGATGGCCCAGAGGTACTGGCGCCGCACCACCAGGAGCAGGGCCGCCGCGAGCAGCAGCAGGGACAGCGGCTCAGCGTACGGCACCTGCAGGACAGCGGAAACGGGAAACGCGGAAAAGAAGGCAACACCCCACATGGCAGCGGCGCGCTGGGCCTTCTGCCGGAAAAGGGCGTACACCGCCAGCGCCGCACCCCAGCCTGCCAGCATGGCCACGAGGGTCAGGGAGGCAGCAGGAGCCAGGCCCGTGAGGCGGCTCAGTCCGCCGGCCAGCACCGGAAAGAGCGGATAGAACGCCCACGTGTTCTCCTGCACGTTGCCGGCGGCGTCCAAGGGAAGCGCCGAGGGGTAGCCGGAGGCGATGACCTGGGCGTACCAGCGGGCATCCCAGATATTGATGAAGTTCCAGTAGTCCGGCTTGGCCGGAAACCACGGATTGGGTCCCTGATGGAGTGCCGCGGCCATGAAGATGCAGGCGGAGACCAGCCGTGCACCGGCGTAGAGGGCGGTGACCTGGACCCACCAGGGCCAGCCCCGGACCGCTCCGGCGGCCCGGCGGGCCACACCGCCGGCGGAGGCAAGCGGGCCACGGCGGGCCACGGTGCTCACAGGCCGCCCTTCCCCTGCACGGCCCCCTCAGGGCGCACGCTGCCGGCGCCACCGTCCGCGGCTTCCGGGTCCGCGTCTTCCCGTGTGTCCGCTGCAGGCGCGGGTCCGCCGCCGGACGGCTGCCCGGGATGGTGTTCCTTTGCTGCCAGCCGGGCACGGAGCTCCGCAAGTTCCGTGTTCCGGGCGGCCAGCTGGTCCGCCAGTTCGTCCAGCACCTGGTCCACCTGGTCCATCCGGTAGCCGCGCAGGCCCAGCGAGAAACGCAGCCGGGCCACGTCCTCCGGTCCTGCGTTCTCCGGCAGCAGTACCGGCGGAAGGTTGGCCTGCGGCTCGTTGAAGCCGCCATCCAGCAGGGTGGGCAGCGCAGCGCCGCGCGTTTTGCGGGTACGGCCGCCCAGGACGGCCCAAAGGACCGCCGCTACCAGCGCTACGGCGAGGAAGACCAGAAAGAAACTCACTGTTCCATCGTGCCAGACCGGCGGCGCGGACTCCGGCGCGCCGCTACTCGGGCCGCTGCTCCCCGTTCAGGGAAGGGGTCACTCCGCCGTGCAGGACCCGGTCCACTGCTTCCGCGGGGTCGTCCACCAGCTGGATAAGGTCGAGGTCCTTCTCCGAAACCATGCCTTCGGCCACCAGCGTGCCGCGGATCCAGTCGATCATGGGCCCCCAGAAGTCGATGCCGAGAAGCACGATGGGGAAGGAGGTCACCTTCCGGGTCTGCACCAGGACCATGGCCTCAAACAGTTCATCCAGCGTGCCCAGGCCGCCGGGCAGCACGATGAAGCCCTGCGCGTATTTGACGAACATGGTCTTCCGGGCGAAGAAGTAGCGGAAGTTGATCCCGAGGTCCACCCACTGGTTGAGGCCCTGCTCGAACGGCAGTTCAATGCCCAGGCCCACCGACACGCCGTTGCCTTCGACCGTCCCCCGGTTGGCCGCCTCCATGGAGCCCGGGCCGCCGCCGGTGATCACCGCCACGCCGGCTTCGGCGAGCTTGCGGCCCACTTCCACGCCCATCTCGTAGTAAGTGCTGCCTGGTTTGGTGCGTGCCGATCCGAAGACGCTGACCGCTTTGCCGATGTCCGCGAGGGCGCCGAAGCCTTCCACGAATTCGCTCTGGATCCGCAGGACCCGCCAGGGGTCCGTGTGGACAAACTGGCCCGGGCCCTTGGTATCGAGCAGATGCTGGTCCGACATTTCCACGGCCGCCTGCTTGCGGCGCAGCTCAAGGGGCCCCTTACGGCGCGGCTGGGAATTCTTGGCCGGATCTGCGTTGATACTCATTCCCCTAGGCTAACCTCCAGCGCCAGGTATCTCTTGAATCACGATCGGCATGAACTTGGGGTGATTGGCGTCATAACGCAGCGTTGTTCGCTAGATTCGTTCCTATGGATACTCATGTGCCCGGCGATGCTCTCGTCTCCCTGAACGCCGTTAACAAGCATTACGGCCAGCTGCACGTTTTGAAGGACATCAACCTGCAGGTCCGCAAGGGCGAGGTTGTTGTGGTCATCGGGCCCTCAGGCTCCGGTAAGTCCACCCTCTGCCGGGCCATCAACCGCCTGGAAACGATTGAGGGCGGAACCATCAGCATCGACGGGAAAGTCCTCCCCGAGGAAGGCAAGGAACTCGCCCAGCTCCGCGCCGACGTCGGAATGGTCTTCCAGTCGTTCAACCTGTTCGCCCACAAGACCATCCTTGAAAACGTGACCCTCGGGCCCATCAAGGTCAAAGGCGTTTCCAAGGCCGAGGCGGAAAAGGACGCAATGGCGCTCCTGGAACGCGTGGGCGTGGGCCACCAGGCCCCCAAGCTGCCGGCCCAGCTCTCCGGTGGCCAGCAGCAGCGTGTTGCGATTGCGCGGGCCCTGGCAATGAAGCCGAAGGTCATGCTGTTCGACGAGCCGACGTCCGCGCTGGACCCCGAAATGATCAACGAGGTCCTCGATGTCATGGTCCAGCTGGCCAAGGAAGGCATGACCATGATCGTGGTAACCCACGAGATGGGCTTCGCCCGCAAGGCGGCCGACCGCGTCGTCTTCATGGCCGACGGCCAGATCGTGGAGGATGACACCCCGGAGGAGTTCTTCACCAACCCGAAGAGCGACCGCGCCAAGGACTTCCTGTCCAAGCTCCTCACCCACTGACTTATCCGAACAACCACACGTCAGTTCGCATCCAGGCCGGATACCCACGGCCATCAATGAAAGGAATGTCATGAAGGCATTTATGTCCCGGCGGAAGTCCTTCGTCGTGGCAGCTACCGCTGCCCTTGCCCTGTCCCTCAGCGCCTGCGGCGGAGGCGACTCCGGCGGCTCCAGCAACCCGAGCCCGGTGGAGAAGCCGTCCTTCGCTGCCGGAACCACCATGGCGAAGCTGTCCTCTGCGGGCACCATCAAGATCGGCACCAAGTTCGACCAGCCGCTGTTCGGCCAGGTGGGCCTGGACGGCAAGCCCGTCGGTTTCGACGTTGAAATCGGCAAGCTGATCGCCGCCAAGCTGGGCATCGCCGCGGACAAGATCGAGTGGTCCGAGACTGTGTCGGCCAACCGCGAGCCCTTCATCGAGCAGGGCAAGGTGGACATCGTCATCGCCACCTACACCATCAGCGACAAGCGCAAGCAGGTTGTGGACTTCGCAGGCCCGTACTACGAAGCCGGCCAGGCCCTCATGGTGAACAAGGACAACGACACCATCAAGAAGCCCGAGGACGTCAAGGGCAAGAAGGTCTGCTCCGTGACCGGCTCCACCCCCGCTGCCACCATCGTGGACAAGTACGGCGCGGAACTGGTCCCGGCCGCCACATACTCCGCCTGCCTGGAGCCGCTGCGCAACAAGCAGGTTGAGGCTGTCACCACGGACAACGTGATCCTCGCCGGCTTCGTCGACAAGGAACCGGATGCCTTCAAGCTGGCGTCGGATGAAACCTTCACCAAGGAGCCCTACGGCATCGGCCTGAAGAAGGGCGACACCGAGTTCCGCAGCTGGATCAACGACCAGCTGGAGTCCTTCGAGAAGGACGGCTCCTACAAGAAGGCCTGGGAAGCCACCGCCGGTTCGGTCATCAAGACCGCTCCCAGCCTTCCCGCCATCGACCGTTACTAAGTAGCGTCCGCAACGCTGCCGGGGCCTGACCACGGCCCCGGCAGCGCCGCCTTCATCCGTCCACGCATACAGCCGAAGGATCTTATGGACGTCATCATTGAAAACCTGCCCCTGTACTGGGAGGGTTTTCTCCGCACACTTTTCCTGTCCGTCGTCTCCGGTATCTTCGCGTTGATCCTTGGCACCCTGCTGGCCGCGGCACGCGTTTCCCCGGTCGCGGCGCTCCGCGGTTTCAGCACCGTCTACGTGGAGGTACTCCGCAACACCCCGCTGACCATCGCGTTCTTCTTCGCAGCAATCGTGCTCCCCCGCATCGGGGTCAAGTTCGAGCAGTTCGAGGTTGCAGCGATCATCGCCCTCAGCACCTACACCGCAGCGTTCATCGCCGAAGCTGTCCGCTCGGGTGTCAACAGCGTTCCCGTCGGCCAGGCCGAGGCAGCCCGCAGCATCGGCATGAAGTTCGGCCAGGTACTCTCGCTCATCATCCTCCCCCAAGCGTTGCGGACGGTGATTCCGCCGCTCATCAACATCCTGATCGCCCTGGTCAAGAACTCCTCCGTGGCCGGCGCGTTCTTCGTCCTCGAACTGTTCGGTTATGGCCGCCAGCTGGCCAACGCCAACGGCGACGCCGTCATCACCGTCCTGCTCGGCACGGCGTTCTTCTATCTGCTCCTCACCGTTCCGTTGGGAATCCTCGCCAACACGGTGGAACGAAAGGTGGCGATTGCCCGATGAGCTCGGTTCTCTACGACGTTCCCGGCCCCAAAGCGCGCCGGTTCTCCCTCATTGCCTCCATCATCGGCGGCCTGCTGATTCTCGGCCTGCTGGCCTGGATCGTCCTGACCCTTGGGCAGCAGGGCATCTTCGAGGCGCGCCGCTGGCAGATCTTCACCCGCGCGGACGTGTGGCGCCTGCTCGGGAACGGGCTCGGGTCCACCCTGTCCGCCGCGGCACTGGCGGCAGTCATCGCCTTCCCGCTGGGCTTGCTGCTCTGCCTGCTGCGCATCTCCGATGCCGCCTGGATCCGCGTCCCGATGCGGGTCATCCTGGAGTTCCTGCGGGGCATGCCGGTGGTCCTGATGATGCTCTTCATCCTGCTGGGCTTCGGCACCTCCGCCTTCATCGCCGTCGTGGCCGGCCTGGTGCTGTACAACGCGGCCGTATTCGCCGAAATCATCCGCGCCGGCATCCAGTCCCTTCCCAAGGGACAGCGTGAAGCTGGCCTTGCCATCGGCCTGACCAGCTACAAGTCACGCATGCTGATCGAACTGCCGCAGGCGATCCGGCGCATGATGCCCTCGCTCGTGGCGCAGATGGTGGTGCTGTTGAAGGACACATCCCTCGGCTACATCGTGGCGTACGGCGAACTGCTGCGCGCCGTACAGGTCATGGCGGACTTCCTGGGTACCCAGTACCTGTTCCCCATCTTCTTTGTGGCGGCGGCCATCTACATCGCCATCAACATCTCGGTATCCCGCCTGGCGGTGTGGATCGAGCGCCGCGGCTCCAAGAAGGCTGCCGGCGGTACGGCGAAAGCGGAACCCGATGTCCTGGAGGCTGCTGCTCCCTAGCAGCAACGCCTCAGGCAACGATTAAGGTCCGGAACTCCCCCACGGGTTCCGGACCTTTTCGCGTCATGCGTCATGCGTCAGGAGGACAGCCAGCTTTGCAGCGCGGCGAGGCACTTGCGGATGGCGTCGGCGTGGACATGCTCGTTGTCCTTGTGCGCCAGCAGCGCATCTCCGGGTCCGAAGTTCACCGCCGGGATACCCAGCTCACTGAAACGGGCGACGTCGGTCCAGCCGTATTTAGGCTTGGGCTCGGCTCCGACGGCGGCCACGAAGGAGGCGGCGGCCGGGTGCTGCAGTCCGGGACGGGCTCCCGCGGCGGCGTCGGTGCGGACGACATCGAAGCCGGCCAGCAGTTCCCGGACGTGGGCTTCGGCCTGGTCCGGCGTCTTGTCCGGCGCGAACCGGTAGTTGATCTCCACCACGCAGCGGTCCGGGATGACGTTGCCCGCGGTGCCGCCGTTGATCTTCACGGCGTTGAGGCTTTCCCGGTAGTCCAGTCCGTCAACGTTGATGGTCCGTGGTTCGTAGGCGGCCAGGCGCGCCAGAATCGGTGCTGCGGCATGGATGGCATTGCTGCCCATCCATGCGCGGGCCGAGTGCGCGGCTTCCCCCACCGTGCTCGCCTCGAACCGGCTGGTGCCGTTGCAGCCACCCTCCACGGTGCCGTCCGTGGGCTCCAAAAGGATGGCGAAGTCACCGTCCAACAGGTCCCCATGGTTGCGCACAAGGCGGCCCAGTCCGCTCTTGACCGCCTCCACTTCTTCATGGTCGTAGAAGACAAAGGTGACGTCCCGCTTGGGCTGCGTGCCGCCGTCGAACAGGCCTGCGGCCAGGGCCAGCTGGACCGCCACGCCGCCCTTCATGTCCGTGGCACCGCGGCCGTAGAGGACGCCGTCGCCCGGAACTCCGGAGTCCCACGTTGAGGGGACTGTGCCGCGGGAGCCCTCCGTCAGGGGCAGCGGGACGGTGTCCAGGTGGCCGGCAAGGATGACGCGCTCACCCAGGCCAAGCTCGGTACGGGCAATGATGGCGTCGCCGTCACGGACCACGGACAGCTGCGGAATCTGCAGCAATGCGGTTTCAACGGCGTCGGCGAGCTGCTGCTCATTGCCCGAGACGCTGTTGATATCCATCAGCGCTGCGGTCAACAACGCCACGTCCTGGCGGAGGTCGAGGGTGGTCACGGCAGATTCGGGCGCGGTTTCGGCAGTCACGAAGCCAGTCTAGTTCGAACCGGCTGCCCGGCCCTCGATAGACTGGGGCACATGACTGAGACCGCTTCTTCCGCTGTGCCCGAAACCCTGACCTCCTCCGCTGATGACCGCTCCGCCTACGGCTTTGGCGTGGCCACCATCGCCACCTCCGGCAGCGAGGCCACCGTCCTGGATGTCTGGTTCCCCGCACCGGCACTCGGCGTCGCGGCCGGGAACCTCCGCTCCGTGGAGAACGCCGACGAGACCCTGACCAGCATCGCCGAAAACGGCAGGGACGAAGACCGCGGCACCGAGCAGAAGGTGGTCTTTGTCCAGATCAACCTCGATGAAGCCCCCGCGGACACCGCCGACGCCTACCTCCGGCTGCATCTGCTCTCGCACCGCCTGGTCCAGCCCAACACCATCAACCTGGACGGCATCTTCGGCAAGCTTCCCAACGTCGTATGGACCAACTTCGGCCCGGCCGCCGTCGAAGGCTTCGAACTGACGCGTGCACGGCTGCGCCGCCGCGGCGCGGTCACCGTCTACGGCATCGACAAGTTCCCGCGCATGGTGGACTACGTGGTTCCCAGCGGTGTGCGCATCGCCGACGCCGACCGCGTCCGCCTGGGTGCGCACCTCGCGGCCGGCACCACCGTCATGCATGAGGGCTTCGTCAACTTCAACGCCGGAACCCTGGGAACCTCCATGGTGGAAGGCCGCATTTCCGCGGGCGTCGTCACCGGCGACGGCAGCGACGTCGGCGGCGGCGCCTCCATCATGGGCACCCTCTCGGGCGGCGGCAAGGAGAAGATCACCATCGGCGAGCGCGTGCTGCTCGGCGCGAACTCCGGCGTCGGCATCAGCATCGGCGATGACTCCGTGGTGGAAGCGGGACTGTATGTCACTGCCGGCACCCGCGTCCGGGTCCCCGGCCCGAAGGACGAAGTGGGCGAGGACACCACCAGGATCGTCAAGGCCGCCGAGCTTTCCGGCGTGCCCAACCTGCTGTTCCGCCGCAACTCCACCACGGGCGCCGTGGAGGCACTCCCCCGCAAGGGACAGACCGTGGAACTGAACGACGCCCTGCACGCCAACTGATCCCTGCGTGGCATCTCTGTCTGTGGCGCGAAGGCGCGGCCTGCGCCGCCTGGCGGTGCTGCTGCTCACCCTTGCCCTGCTGGCAGGCGGAATCTACACAGCCGTGTACTTCGTGCAGCGTTCCGAAACGCTGGTTTCGGAACGCTGCACTGCTTCGGCGGCCGGCCGGAGCGGGGAACTGGCACCGGACCAGGCAGCCAACGCAGCCCTGATCACGGCCACGGCCGTGCGGCGGGGCCTCCCCCCGCGTGCGGCCACCATCGCCCTGGCCACCGCCATGCAGGAATCCAAGCTGCGCAACATCGAGCACGGTGACCAGGCGGGCCCTGACTCGCGCGGCCTGTTCCAGCAGCGCCCGTCCCAGGGCTGGGGCACCGAAGAGCAGATCATGGATCCCTACTATGCCGTCAACGCCTTCTATGACGCGCTATTGAAGATCCCGGGCTATGAGACGCTGGACATCACCGACGCCGCCCAGCGGGTACAGCGGTCCGCCTACCCCAAGGCGTACGCCCAGCACGAGGACATGGGACGCGCGTTCGCGTCCGGGCTTACCGGGCAGACCCCGGCCGGAGTCCAGTGCACTCTTCGCTCCGCCACGGCCGGCGGGAACACCACTACCGTTGCCACCGAGCTTGAGCAGGCGTACGGCGGCGTGGACGCGCGGGTGGACGGCACCGCCCTGGTGGTGGACGCAGACGGGGCGTTTGCATGGTCGGTTGCCCAGTGGGCGGTAGCCAACGCCAAGGACTTGTCAGTGACCCAGGTGGAGGCCGCCGGCCACACCTGGCGCAGGACGGGCGAGGACGGCTGGCAGGAGTCCGGCGCGGCCAGCGGCCAAGTGCGCATCACCGTGCGCAAGGACGACGGCGGGAGCTGAGTGCCGCCGTCGTCCTGCCGTGCGGGGCGCTAGACCAGGATCTCCAGCACCGGCTGGACATAGCTGCGGAACAGTTCGGGCTGGCCCATGAGCTCCTGGCTCATGATGATCTTGTCCGGCTCCAGGTACCAGGCGCGCTGCTCATCCAGCGGCAGCTCGATGATGGTCAGCGTGAAGTCGCGCGAGTCCCGGCCCACTTCCATCAGCCTGTCGTCCACCATCTCGCCCAGCAACTGGTCAGTTCCAGTGGCCACGCGTTCGGCTTCAAGTTCGGCGTACTCGCTCCGGCGTTCCCTGGCCCAGGTCAGGGCTGCACCGAAGTGGGCCTGGAGCACCCGCTGGAGTGCCGGCGAGTTGCCGAAGGCCTCGAAACTGGGCGGTGAAAGCTCCGGCGCCATATGCGGGTGGGCCTTGACCAGCTGCTCCCACCACGCCTCCCATTCAGTCTTCAGCGCGCTGAGGCCACCGACGTCGGAGGTCAGGTGGGTGTGGTCGGCCGGCCGGATCTTGGGCGCCGTATGCGATAGTACCGGGCGGCCCACACCATTGAGGCCGGCGGCGTCCCGGACGTAGAGCGCAATCATCATCGGTCCGGACGTATCGGTGGTGATCTGCCATCCTGAACCGCCTGCGTACTGCATCCAAAGTCCTTCCCTGGCCCACTTCTGCCGGGCGCCACGCGCCCGTCCGGCATACCGGCTATCAGTCTATTCCCGCAGCCTATCCGCGGTAGTGCCAGGACCGGGGGAAGGACGGATCAGTTCCTTACCGCGGCAGGCCGTCCAGGTGCCGTTCCAGGACGTCCCGGCACATGCGGGCCGTCATCCAGCCAGGTTGCAGCAGGGCATGCATGCACAGCCCGTCCAGCGTGGCCAGGAGCCGTTCGGCTTCCACCACCAGGTTCTCCTGCGGCTCATCACCGGGCAGCACGGAGGCAACCACTGCGCCCACGATGGCGGCGACCTCCCGGTGGCTGCGGTCGGCTTCCGCGGCAAGGAACGGCCTGATGCGGGCCGCGTTCTTGAAGGCCAGCCAGGCGCAGGCCTCCACCGCTGATTCCTCGTCAAGGGGGAGCATGCCGCCCAGGAGGGTTAACACCGCCTCGCGCTGCCCAGGGCTGTCCCGGGCGGCCTCCTGCACCGGCAGCAACAGGGCCTCCAGCCGGCCAACCACCCGGTCCACCACCGTGCCGAACGTGAACGCCAGGAGTTCCTCGCTGCCCGCGAAGTAATGCCGGACCGAACCCACGGCCAGCCCTGCCTCATCGGCCACTTCCCGCAGGGAGGCCCGCTCCAAGCCGTCAACAGCGATAATGCGGAGGACCGCCTGGACCACATCCTGCCGCCTGGCACCGGCGTCTACTATTTTGGGCACCATTCTTATTAGCACACTTGTGCTCCACTGCCGCACGGGACCGCCCGCCATCCGGGACACAGGGGCGGGGACCGCTTCCCGTGGGATAGCGTTGAGGCATGAAAATCTTGGTAACGGGGGGCACCGGGTACATCGGTTCCCACACTGTTCTTTCCCTGCAGGAAGCCGGCCACGACGTGGTCGTCATCGACAACCTGGTCAACTCCAGCGAGGAGTCGCTGCGCCGCGTGGCGGAACTCAGCGGCAAGACCGCGGAGTTCCACCACGTGGACCTGGTGGACGAGGCCGCCGTCGAAAAAGTGTTTGACGGCGCGGCCATCGACGCCGTCATCCACTTCGCCGGGCTCAAAGCTGTGGGGGAATCGGTGCAGGAGCCGCTGAAGTACTACTACAACAACCTTGTAGGCACGCTGAACCTGATCCGGGTCATGGACCGGCATGAGGTACGCTCCATCGTCTTCAGCTCCTCGGCCACGGTCTATGGCGAGCACAACCCCATCCCGTACGTGGAAAAGATGGAGATCGGCGCCAACAACCCCTACGGCCGCACCAAGGAACAGATCGAGGACATCCTCTCCGACCTCGGCGCAGCCGATCCCCGCTGGCACATAGCACTGCTGCGCTACTTCAACCCGGTGGGCGCCCACCCCTCAGGACGGATCGGCGAAGACCCGCAGGGCATCCCCAACAACCTGGTGCCGTTCATCGCCCAGGTCGCCGTGGGCCGGCGCGAGAAGCTCATGGTGTTCGGCGGCGACTACGACACCCCGGACGGCACCTGCCTGCGCGACTACATCCACGTGGTGGACCTGGCGGAAGGGCATGTCGCGGCGCTGAACCACATCGCGGACCGGACCGGCGTGTTCCGCTGGAACCTGGGCTCGGGCAAGGGCTCCTCCGTCCTTGAGGTCCTCCGTTCCTTCGAGAAGGCCGTGGGCAAACCGATCCCCTACGAGATCACCGGCCGCCGCGCCGGAGACCTTCCCGCATTCTGGGCGGACGCCACCTCGGCCCTGGCGGACCTGAGCTGGTCCACCACCAAGACCGTGGACCAGATGTGCGAGGACCACTGGCGCTGGCAGAAGAACAACCCCCAGGGCTACGCTTCCTGACCCTGCCCTCCCCATCGATTGCTCACCACTTGTCGTTATGGAGCCTCAAAACGACAAGTACGCGGCAGTCGATGGTGTCTCAACGCGAAACGGCCGCCCACCTGTGGAAGGTGGGCGGCCGTCGTCGTCATGGCCCTGAAGCGTCGTGTCAGCGGACGGGGTAGTCCCGCTCCGGTTCGCCGATGTACAGCTGGCGGGGGCGGCCGATCTTGGTGTTCGGATCGCTGATCATCTCGCGCCACTGGGCAATCCAGCCCGGGAGGCGGCCGATGGCGAACAGCACGGTGAACATCTTCTCCGGGAAGCCCATGGCCTTGTAGATCAGGCCGGTGTAGAAGTCCACGTTCGGGTAGAGCTTGCGCTGGATGAAGTAGTCATCGCTCAGCGCCTTCTCTTCCAGGCGCATGGCGATGTCGAGGAGTTCGTCGTTGCCGCCGAGCTTGCTGAGGATCTCGTGGGCCGTGGCCTTGACGATCTTGGCGCGCGGGTCGTAGTTCTTGTAGACCCGGTGCCCGAAGCCCATGAGGCGGACGCCGTCCTCCTTGTTCTTGACCTTCTCCATGTAGTCCTCGGGCTTGAGGCCCTCGGCCTGGATCTGGCGGAGCATCTTCAGCACGGCCTCGTTGGCGCCGCCGTGGGCGGGGCCGAAGAGGGCGTTGATGCCGGCCGAAACGGAGGCGAAGAGGTTGGCGTTGGAGGAACCCACCAGGCGGACCGTGGAGGTGGAGCAGTTCTGCTCGTGGTCCGCGTGCAGGATGAGCAGCAGGTCCAGGGCCTTGACGATGACCGGATCCAGCTCGTACTGCTCGGCGGGCAGGCCGAAGCTCAGGCGCAGGAAGTTCTCCACCAGGTTCATGGAGTTGTCCGGGTACAGCATGGGCTGGCCGATGGACTTCTTGTGCGCGTAGGCGGCGATGACCGGCAGCTTGGCCATCAGGCGGATGGTGGACACCTCCACCTGCTCGGCGTTGAACGGATCCAGCGAGTCCTGGTAGAACGTGGACAGCGCAGACACGGCCGAGGACAGCACCGGCATGGGGTGCGCGTCGCGCGGGAAGCCGCCGAAGAAGCCCTTGAGCTCCTCGTGGAGCAGGGTGTGGCGGCGGATCTTCTGGTCGAACTCGTCCAGCTCGGTGGGCGTGGGCAGGTTGCCGTAGATCAGCAGGTAGGACACCTCGAGGAAGCTGGAGTGCTGCGCCAGCTGCTCGATGGGGTATCCGCGGTAGCGCAGGATGCCCGCATCGCCGTCGATGTAGGTGATCGCCGAGGTGGTTGCTGCGGTGTTCATGAAGCCGGGGTCGAACGTGACAGCACCAGTCTGCTTCAGCAGCTTGGAGACGTCGTAACCTTCGTTCCCTTCAACAACCTGGATGCGCGGGAGCTTCAGCTCCCCACCTGCATGGAGCAGGGTCGCAGCATTGTTGGTCTCAGTCATGGAGTCCCCTTCATGAGGCGTCTTCGGCCTCTGTCGAAAGCTTGATCCAATATCAGGTGAGCCGCGCCCGAAGCCTGAGGAGACAGGTTCCAACACCCGGGCTGCCTTCTTGTAGAAAGCCACCATTGATCGTCACTTAAAAAGTACCGCTCCTTGCCGGGTGTCACTAATCCGGGGGCTTCCAATCCCGCCTAAAACACGCCGGATGTGGGGCGAGTCACACTATTGTTACGTGTCCTCAGGAAGCGGATCCCGCAAGCCGTTCAACCGCAGCGTCGATGCGTTCATCGGATCCGGTCAGTGCCACCCGGACATAGCCGTTGCCGGCGTCGCCGTAGAAGACACCGGGGCCCACCACGATCCCGAGGCCCGCCAGGCGCGCCACAGTTTCCCAGGTGTCCTCGCCCGCCGTCGACCACAGGTAGAGGCCGGCGTCGGAATCCTTGATCTCCAGGCCGAAGTCCAGCAGCGCTGGAACCAGCCGTTCCCGCCGGCCCCGGTAGAGGTCCTTCTGGGCTTCGACGTGGGTGTCGTCGCCCAAGGCCACCCGCATGGCTTCCTGGACCGGGTAGGGGACGATCATGCCGGCGTGCTTGCGGCTGTTGACCAGGTTGGGCATCAGGTCAGGGTCGCCGGCCACGAAGGCGGCGCGGTAGCCGGCGAGGTTGGACTGCTTGCTCAGCGAGTACACGGCCAGCAGGCCCTGGTGCGACCCGCCGGCCACGCGGGGATCAAGGATGCTGGGGACCCGCTGGCCGCCGCGCTGGACGTCCCAGCCGCCCCAGCCGAGCTCTGCGTAGCATTCGTCCGAGGCCACCACGGCGCCGAGGTCACGCGCCTGGTCCACCAGTGACTTGAGTGATGCGGCATCGCGGACGCTGCCAGTGGGGTTGCCGGGCGAATTGACCCAGATAAGGCGGACGCGTGAACGCGTGGCGTCATCGAGTTCGTCCAGGTTGTCCGTGGCAACGGACCTGACGCCGGCCAGGGTGGCGCCGATGTCGTACGTCGGGTAGGCCACCTTTGGACGGACGACGACGTCTCCGGGCTTGAGGCCCAGCAGCAGCGGGAGCCACGCAACGAGTTCCTTGGACCCCACGGTGGGCATGATGTTCCGGGGATCCAGGCCGGACACGCCGCGCCGGCGCTCGAACCAGCCGGCAATGGCCTCGCGCAGCGCCGGGGTGCCGTGCACGGTGGGATAACCGGGAGCATCCGCAGCGGCTTTCAGGGCGTCCTGCACCAGTTGCGGCGTGGGATCAACGGGCGTCCCGATGGAGAGGTTTACGGCTCCGCCGGGGTGCTCCGACGCCTTGGCCAGGTACGGTGCCATGGCCTCCCAGGGGTAGTCGGGCAGGTCCAGGCCAAAGGAATTCACTGCTGCGGTCACTTTCCGTCCGGTCAGTGGTCTTGGTTCTGCGGCGGCAGGGCGGCGATCATCGGGTGGTCCTTGCCCGTGTTGCCGATCTTGGCCGCGCCGCCGGGGGAACCAAGGTCGTCGAAGAACTCGACGTTGGCCTTGTAGTAGTCGGCCCATTCCTCCGGGGTGTCATCCTCGTAGTAGATGGCCTCCACAGGGCAGACCGGTTCGCAGGCGCCGCAGTCGACGCACTCGTCCGGATGGATGTACAGCGAACGCTCGCCTTCATAGATGCAATCGACCGGGCATTCCTCAATGCATGCCTTGTCCTTAACATCCACACACGGCTGCGCGATTACGTACGTCACGTCCCTGGCCTCTCCACGTTGGGTTCCGGCGTCCCGCCGGCTCTTGCATCCGGCGGCATGGCCGGACTGTTGACATCTGAGCCTATTATCTCCCAGCCCGTTACCGCGAACCTAGCCGGGGTCCCTAGTATGAACTGGTGAGTCAGCCCGTCCCCGCGCCCGTCCTGTTCCTGTCGTCGGCCGCGCCCGGAACCCGGGTGGTGGTGCGCTACCGCCTTGACGAGGGCTTCACGGACGCCCTGGGCCATCTGCTGGCGTGTGACGCCGGTTCCTGCACCGTCCGGACCCGGCAGGCCGACGTCGTCATTCCGCTCGGGCGTGTTGTGGCTGCCAAGGAAGTCCCGCCCGCTCCCCCGCGCCGCGCGGCGCGCCCGGCGTAGGGCCCACCGCGCCGGGACTGCCGCTGCCGGCCTGACTGCGTTTCACCGCGCAGCCGCGAACTTAAACGCGGAATGCCACCGGCCGAAGCCGGTGGCATTCCGTGCGTTCAGGGCGTTGTTATGCCTTGGCGCGGGCGCGGTTGGCCTTCGCGCGCTCGTTGGTGTCCAGGATGACCTTGCGGATGCGGATCGCCTCCGGGGTCACCTCGACGCACTCGTCCTCACGGGCGAATTCCAGGGATTCTTCGAGGGTGAGCTCGCGCGGCGGGGTCAGGTTCTCGAAGCTGTCGGAGGAAGCTGCACGCATGTTGGTGAGCTTCTTTTCCTTGGTGATGTTGACGTCCATGTCGTCCGCGCGGGAGTTCTCGCCCACGATCATGCCCTCGTAGACCTCGGACGTCGGCTTCACGAAGAAGGAGCCGCGTTCCTGCAGGTTGATCATGGCGAACGGGGTAACAACACCGGCGCGGTCGGCGATCATGGAACCGTTGGTGCGGTACTCAATGGGGCCGGCCCACGGCTCGTAGCCTTCGGAGATGGAGGCTGCGATGCCTGCACCGCGGGTGTCGGTGAGGAACCGGGTGCGGAAGCCGATCAGGCCACGGGCCGGAACGATGAACTCCATGCGGCACCAGCCGGTGCCGTGGTTGGCCATGTTGGTCATCCGGCCCTTGCGGGCGGCCATGAGCTGGGTGACGGCACCCAGGTATTCCTCGGGCACGTCGATGGTCATGTGCTCCATGGGCTCATGGATCTTGCCGTCGATGGTCTTGGTGACCACCTGGGGCTTGCCGACGGTCAGTTCGAAGCCTTCACGGCGCATCTGCTCCACGAGGATGGCCAGCGCCAGCTCGCCACGGCCCTGGACTTCCCAGGCGTCGGGACGCTCGGTGGGGAGAACCTTGATGGAGACGTTACCGATCAGTTCCTTGTCCAGGCGGTCCTTCACCTGGCGGGCGGTGACCTTGGCGCCCTTGACCTTGCCGGCCAGCGGGGAGGTGTTGATACCGATGGTCATGGAGATCGCGGGGTCGTCCACGGTGATCAGCGGCAGCGGCTGCGGGTTCTCGACGTCGGTGAGGGTTTCACCAATGGTGATGTCCTCGATACCGGCGACGGCGACAATCTCGCCGGGACCGGCGGATTCGGCCGGAACGCGCTCCAGTGCCTTGGTGGCAAGCAGTTCCGTGATCTTGACGGTCTTCAGCTCACCATTGTGGCGGGCCCAGGCGACCTGCTGGCCCTTGCGGAGCGTGCCGTTGTAGATGCGGAGCAGGGCAAGGCGGCCCAGGAACGGGGAGGCGTCAAGGTTGGTGACGTGCGCCTGCAGGACACCCTCGGGGTTGTAGGTGGGAGCCGGGATGTGCTCGATGATGGTCTTGAACAGCGGCTCAAGGTCTTCGTTGTCCGGGGCGGAGCCGTTGGCCGGCTGCTCCAGGGAGGCGCGGCCTACCTTGGCGGCGGCGTAGACAACGGGTACTTCCAGGACCTTGTCCAGGTCCAGGTCCGGCACTTCGTCGGCAAGGTCGGACGCCAGGCCCAGGAGCAGGTCCATGGACTCGTGCACCACTTCGTCGATGCGGGCGTCGGGGCGGTCGGTCTTGTTGACCAGCAGGATGACAGGCAGGTGCGCGGCGAGGGCCTTGCGGAGCACGAAGCGGGTCTGGGGCAGCGGGCCCTCGGAGGAGTCGACGAGGAGCACAACGCCGTCCACCATGGACAGGCCGCGCTCAACCTCGCCGCCGAAGTCGGCGTGGCCGGGGGTGTCAATGACGTTGATGGTGATGGTCTCGCCGTTGGAGGACGGACCGTTGTAGGCCACGGTGGTGTTCTTGGCCAGGATGGTGATGCCCTTTTCGCGCTCCAGGTCACCGGAGTCCATCACGCGGTCCTCGAGGTGGTTGTGCTCGGCAAAGGAGTTGGTCTGCTTGAGCATGGCGTCGACCAGGGTGGTCTTGCCGTGGTCAACGTGGGCCACAATCGCGACGTTGCGCAGGTCACTGCGCGATGCAGTGGCTACCGCGGTGTTGGTGGTGGTTTCAGACATGCGTAATGGCTCGATTCAGTGGAGTCAGCTGTTGTATCGCGACATTTCCAACTGGAACGCACGACGGATTCGGCCCTTTGCACAGGGCGCCTTCCACCATTCTAGCCGCTGTGCCATTTATAGGCCTAAAATCCAGCGGGGTGGCCCGGCGGCGGAACGCGGCGATCAGGGGCGGCCGGTCGATCATGTGATGAATTTCACTCTTTTCCCTGCGCGCGTGGCATGATGGCGGAACACAGCGTCCACCCCTGAGCAAGCCGGAGACAACGATGCCCCCAGCCAAGGCGAATGCGCGGGCTTCCGCCCGGATTGCCGCCGCCGCGCTGTCGGGCCTGCTCGCCGCGTCGGCAGTGCTGGGAGTATCGGGGGGTGCGGGGACCGGCGCGTCCCCGCACGGGAGCCCGTGGACGGGCGGACAGGCCGGCAATGCCCAGGCAGCAGGCGGGCAACCCGGCGGCGGAGGGGCGGTGACTGCCGCAGCGGCCACGTCCCGGATCCGGAACCCCGGCAACGGCAGGATGGAAGCAGTGGTGCCGGATATCAACCGGACCGTGCTGCTGATTGGCGATTCGCAGTCGGAACCCGCGGACGGGTGGCCCCGCCTCGGCCTGGCTTCGGCTGGCTACAACGTGTACTTCTGCGGCCGCGGCGGGACCGGCTACGTCGCAGCGAACGGCGCCACGGGCAACTACATCGATGCCCTGCAGCGCGGCGACTGGCTGCTTCCCTCCGGCGCCCCGGCACTGATCGTCATCGAGGGCGGCGGAAACGACGCCGCCAGCGGCGCAAGCAATGCCCGCATTACGGAAAACGCGGAACGGCTCATCGCCGAACTGAAGGCCCGCTATCCCGGAACGCGGATGGCGATGATCGGCACCCTGGCGCGCGGAGCGGACAACGGCGGCGGCCGCCGGAGTGAGGTGGATGCCTTGCTGGGGTCGGTGGCCGGAGCCCACGGGCTGCCCTTTGTTTCGGTCGGCGACTGGCTCACCCGATACGGACTAACGAAAGACCTGGCCGATTCGGTGCATATGAACACCGCCGGCCGGGCGGCCCTCGGCGGCATACTCGCCGGCAGGCTGCGTGAACTCGGACTGGACCGGAAGACCTCGGCTGAGCAGGGCCCCCTTGCCGCGGTGGCCGGGGGCAACGGCGGCTACCAGGACTGACCCAACCTGGGTGCAGCGGTGCAGTACGCAGTCAGCACTTAAAACGCTGGAGCCGGAACCCGCAGGTCCCGGCTCCAGCCGCTTGTCAGGCGATGACCGCTACGCCACTTCGGGCGGAAGCATCAGCTTGGCGCCGGGGATGGCGTTGAGCAGTGCCTTGGTGTAATCCTGCCGGGGCGACTCGAAGACTTCGTCCGTGGACCCGGTCTCCACCAGCCGGCCCTTCTCCATCACGCACACGTGGTCGGCAATCTGCCGCACCACCGCAAGGTCGTGGGTGATGAAGAGGTAGGTGAGCCCAAGGTTGGCCTGCAGGTCGGCGAGCAGGTTCAGCACCTGGGCCTGCACCAGCACGTCCAGCGCGGACACGGCCTCATCACAGATGATGACCTCGGGGTCCAGTGCCAGCGCCCGGGCGATGGCCACGCGCTGCCGCTGGCCGCCGGAGAGCTCGTTCGGGTACCGCTGCATGGCGGACTGGGGCAGAGCCACCTGGTCCAGCAGCGTGCGGACCTTCTTCTCCCGGCTGGCCTGGTCTCCGATCTTGTGGACCCGGAGCGGCTCCTCGATGGTGCGGTAGATGTTGTACATCGGGTCGAGGGAACCGTACGGGTCCTGGAAGATCGGCTGGACGCGCCGGCGGAACTTGAACAGCTCGGCAGGCTTGAGCGCAGAGGTGTCGACGCCGTCGAACAGGATCCTGCCCTCCGTCGGCTTTTCCAGCTGCAGCACCATCTTGGCCACGGTGGACTTGCCGGACCCCGACTCCCCCACGATCGCCGTCGTGGTTCCGCGCCGGACATCGAAGCTCACACCGTCGACGGCCGCGAAGTCCGCGGCTTTGCCCAGCCCCTGGCGGAGCTTGTAAACCTTCCGCAGGTCCTGGATCTGCAGGAAGGTTTCGGACTTCACTGCCTCCGCGGCAGGTGCCAGCAGATCCGCCGTCTCCACGCCCTGTTCCTTGGCAACCTGGATGCGGCGGCTGGCCAGGGACGGGGCAGACTCGACCAACCGCTTGGTGTAGGGGTGCTGGGGGTTGCGGAGCAGTTCCAGTGACGGTCCCGCTTCGACCACCCGGCCCTGGTACATCACCACGACCTTGTCCGCCCGCTCTGCGGCCAGGCCCAGGTCGTGGGTGATCAGCAGGACCGAGGTGCCCAGTTCGTCGGTCATCTTTTCCAGGTGGTCCAGGATCTGCCGCTGCACCGTGACGTCAAGGGCCGACGTCGGTTCGTCAGCGATCAGCAGGCGCGGCTGGCAGGACAGGCCGATGGCGATCAGCGCGCGCTGGCGCATGCCGCCGGAGAACTCGTGCGGGTACTGGCCTGCCCGGCGCTTGGCGTCCGGCAGTCCAGCTTCGGACAGCACCTTGGCGATGTCATCCGGTCCGCTGGGCCGCCCGTTGGCGCGCAAGGTCTCCTTGACCTGGTAGCCGATCTTCCACACGGGGTTCAGGTTGGACATCGGGTCCTGCGGGACCATGCCGATGGTGTTGCCGCGCAGTTCGATCATCCGCTGCTCGCTCGCGTGGGCGATGTCCTCGCCGTCGAGCAGGATCTGCCCGCCGGACACCCTGCCGTTGTTGGGCAGGAGGCCGATGGCGGCCAGCGCGGTGGTGGACTTGCCCGAACCTGATTCGCCAACAATAGCCACTGTTTCACCGGGCATGATGGTCAGGTGGGCGTTCCGCACCGCCTGGACGTCACCGCCGCCGGTTTTGAAGGTGATGGCCAGGTCACGGATTTCGAGCAGCGGCCTGATGCCGGTGGTGCCGGCTTCATCAATGCGGACGTCTGGAGTTGTCATCTCTTTATCTCTCATCGCTGACGGCTCTTCGGGTCGAGGGCATCGCGCACGGCGTCGCCCAGCATGATGAAGCTCAACACGGTGATGGAGAGCGCGGCGGCCGGGTAAAGCATGATTTCCGGACGCGTCCTGATCGACGCCTGCGCACCTGCAATGTCGTTGCCCCAGGACATGATGCTTTGGGGCAGGCCGATGCCCAGGAAGGACAGGGTGGCCTCGGCCACGATGAATACGCCAAGTTCCAGGGTGGCCAGCACGATGATCGGAGCCAGCGCATTGGGAAGGACGTGGCGGATCAGGGCACCGAACTTCGAGACGCCCAGTGCGCGGGCGGCCGTGACGAAGTCCGCGTTGCGGACCTCAATGACGGCGCCGCGGGTAATTCGTGCCATTTGCGGCCATGCCAGGAGCGAGATGACGAACACCACGGTCCAGACACTCTTGTTCTCGCGGAACAGCGGCAGCTGCGTGATCACCAGGGCGCCCAGCACCAGGGGCAGGGCGAAGAAGATGTCACCCAGGCGGGCCAGCACGGCATCGATCCAGCCGCCGTAGTAGCCGGCGAGGGCACCGAGCGTCACGCCGATGACCAGCACGCACAGCACCGAGAGCAGGCCCACGGAAAGGGAGGCCTGGGTGCCGTGGATGACCCTGGAGTAAACGTCGCAGCCCTGGAAGGTGAAGCCGAACGGGTGCCCGGCGGTGGGGCCGCCTTCGGAGTTGGCAAGCTCGCAGCCTTCGTTGGGCGGCGTGGACGTGAAGAGGCCCGGGAACAGTGCAATGACGATCAGGGCAAGGATCAGCAGTGCCGAGATGATGAACAGCGGACGACGGCGGAGCTTCCGCCAGGCGTCGGCCCACAGGCTGAGCGGGGCCTGGTCTGTCTTGACGGCGTCCGTTGCCTGCAGCGGTGTCTCGTCGATGGGGGCCACAAAGTGGCTGTTATTACTGGTCATAGCGGATCCTCGGGTCAAGCCAGGCGTACAGGAGATCGACAAGCAGGTTGGCCACCACGAACACCAGCACCAGCACGCTGACGATGGAAACGATGGTGGGGCCTTCACTGCGAAGGACAGCCTGGTAGAGCTTGTTGCCGACGCCGGGAACGTTGAAGATGCCTTCTGTGACGATGGCACCGCCCATCAGGCCGCCAAGGTTGGCGCCCAGGTAGGTCACCACCGGGATCAGCGAGTTGCGCAGGATGTGCGCCACGACCACCCGCGGCCGGGACAGGCCCTTTGCCGTGGCGGTCCGCACGTAGTCAGCGTTCATGTTTTCGCTGACTGATGCCCTGGTCAGGCGCAGGACATAGGCAAAGGACACGAGGCCAAGGACGACGGCGGGCAGCAGCAGGGTGCCCCAGTTGGCGTTGGCACCCACCGTGGGTTTGGCCCAGCCGAGCTGCACGCCGAAGACCAGCTGGAAAACGAAGCCCAGGACGAAGGTGGGGACTGCGATGACCACCAAGGAGGCCACCAGGACGGTGGAGTCGAACCAGCCGCCGCGGCGCAGGCCCGCGAAAACACCGAAAGCAACACCAAAGACGGCCTGGATGGCCAGCGCCTCGATGGCGAGCATCGCCGTCACCGGGAAGACGCGGGCAAGGCTTGCCGCGATGGGCTGCCCGGTGAAGTCATTGCCCAGGTTGAAAGTGAAGAGGTTCTTGAGGAACAGCCCGTACTGGACCCAGAAGGGCTGGTCCAGGTTGTACTGGCTGCGGAGGGTGTCGATGACCGCCTGCGGGGGCTGGCGGTCGCCGAAGAGTGCCGCGATGGGATCGCCGGGGAGGGCGAACACCATGTAGTACACCAGGAGGGTAGTGCCGAGGAAGACAGGGATCACCTGAAGGAGTCGGCGCAGAATAAACCGGATCACAGGATCACCTGCCTTCCGGTAAGGAAGAAAACGCGTTCATGAATGCCTTCCTGCCGCTTGCAAGCCAATGGGGGCCCGGACGCAACCGGAACCCCCATCAGCCTGACGGCAAGTTAGATCTGGGACTACTTGGCGGTGATGCCGTAGTACAGGATGCCGCCGTTCCAGCCGGTCTCGGCCTTCACGATGTTGTTGCTCCACACGATCGGGCGTGCCTGATCCCAGAGCGGCAGGCCGGGCAGGTCCTGGAACAGGACTTCCTGGGCCTGGTTGAACTTGTCGTTGGCCTCGTCGGTGCTCTTCGCGGCCAGGCCCTCCTTGAGGAGGTTGTCGAACTCAGGGTTCGAGTACTTCTCGTAGTTGGAGGAGGCGTTGGTTGCCCACACCGGTCCCAGGAAGTTGTAGAGCGACGGGTAGTCACCCTGCCAGCCTGCGCGGGTCAGGCCAGGCAGCTGCTGGGACTTGCGGAGGTTCAGGACTTCAGCGAACTTGGCGAAGGGCTGGATTTCAGCCTGGATGCCGAGGTTGTTCTTGAAGCCGTTGGCTACGGCGTCAATCCATTCCTTGTTGCCGCCATCGGTGTTGGAGGCGATCTGGAGCGGCTTGGAGGCGTCGTACGGCTTGATCTTCTCAGCCTGTGTCCACAGGTCCTTGGCCTTGGCGGCGTCGAACTTGAGGACTTCGCTGCCCTTCAGGCCTTCCTTGAAGCCGTCGATGACCGGCGGAACGAATGCCTTGGCCGGGGTACGGGTGCCGTTGAAGACAACCTTGGCGATTTCCTCGCGGTTGATGGCGTAGGACAGCGCCTGGCGGCGCAGCTTGCCGGCTTCACCCTGGAAGTTCGGGTTGTACGGCGGGATGTTGAGCGTGGAGTTGGTGGCAACCGGCTTGGTGGAGTTGCGGTCCGGGAAATCGGAGACATAGGTCTTCAGGGCGTTCGACGGAAGAACGTCCGTGATGTCCAGGTTGTCCGACTGGAGGTCGGTGTATGCGGGGCCCGGATCGGTGTAGAACTTGAAGGTCACGCCACCGTTCTTGGCCTCGCGCGGTCCCTTGTAATCGGCGTTCTTGACCAGGGAAATGGACTGGTCGTGTACCCAGGAACCCTGCTTCTCGAACTTGTACGGGCCGTTGCCGACCGGGTTCTCACCGAAGGTCTTGGGGTCAGCCAGTGCGGCGGAAGGAAGCGGGAAGAAGGCGGAGTATCCAAGGCGCAGGGACCAGTCGGCTTCAGGCTGGGCGAGCTTGACCGTGATGGTGGAATCATCGGTTGCTGCCAGACCGGACATGGTGTCGGCCTTGGGTGCAGGCGTGGTGGTGGTCTTGCCGTCCGCGCCCTTCTCCTGGTTCACAGCGGAGACATCCTCGTACCCTGCGATGGATTCGAAGAAGAAGCCGTTGTTCTGCAGGTTCTTGGAGTTGGCGGCGAAGTTCCACGAGTCCACAAAGGTCTTGGCCGTGATGGCCTCACCGTTGGTGAACTTCTGGCCCTGCTTGACCTTGATGGTCCAGTTCTGGGCGTCGGAAGACTCGATGGACTCGGCCAGGGCGTTGACCGGCTTGCCGCTGGCATCGTAGGTGCGCAGGCCTTCGAAGAGGAGCTCGACCACGCGGCCGCCGTAAACCTCATTGGTGTTCGCCGGCAGCAACGGGTTTTGTGGCTCGTTGCTGTAGGCGGTAATGACCTTGTTCGGATCGCCGGCAGCAGTGCTGGACCCGTCAGTGCTGCCGCCGCCGGCGCCGCACCCGGTCAGGGCAAGCGCGGCGATTGCCACGATGCCCAGTGCTTTGGAAGTGCGCGTAAAACGCATTCCGCCTCCTATGAGTTGTGGGAGAGATATAGGGGAATCTTGTGCTTCCCCGTAGGCCGGACGCAGCTCACCGCTGTGACGAAACCTACATAATACGAGTTAGCCTAACCGCACGAAGTCCAGATACTGGTACTCCGTTGCCAAACCGTGACCGGCGCGCTCATATACGCCGGTTCTTGACTGGTAGTTATGCACGTCACATGCTACTCGCCGGTAGGGCAGACGGCGAATCGGCAACCTGAAGGCCCCGCAAGGGCCGAAAGACCTAAGCCGGCGCGGCTGCGGCGGACAGCCGCCACTCCCAGACGTTCCACCACACGCCCAGCGGGCCGGGACTGGTTTTCACGCCGGCCACCCGGGAGTTGAAGGCCGTCGTCCCCAGTGTCTGGTAGAGCGGGAGGCCGTAGGCGTCCTCCCAGACGTGCTTGTCGATGTCGGCCAGGAGTTCGTCCTGTTTGCCCAGGTCCGTGGTGACAACCAGTTGCTCCATGACCTTGTCCGCGTCGCCGTCGGAATATCCGGTGAAGTTGCTGCCCGCGCCGGTGCGGAAGATCTGGGGCACCCGGCTGACGCCTGCCTCTGTGCCGATCCATCCGGACAG
Organism: Arthrobacter sp. NQ7; assembly: GCF_029581595.2. Lineage (NCBI taxonomy): Bacteria > Bacillati > Actinomycetota > Actinomycetes > Micrococcales > Micrococcaceae > Arthrobacter > Arthrobacter sp. NQ7. The sequence goes on from NZ_JARFXU020000002.1 coordinate 388,847, forward strand.
GGACGCGTCATAGCCGCCGCGGCTCAGCGTTGCTGCCCAGTCCGCACTTGCCTGCCCGCCGTCGACCACGTTGAATCCGGCCTGGCCGGCGGAGTCCCGAATGAGCGCGAATGCCTTGGCCCGGTTGGGGTTGTCCCGGTTGTAGAGGATCCGGACAGTGGGAGTGGCGCCTTTCAGCAGTTTCCTGGCCGCATCGACGTCCACTTCTGCGTAGTCCGAGGACCCGTTGTTTTTGACCGTGTCCGCGTACTTTGGCTGTCCGGGCAGGAACACGTGGGAGTCCAGTGGCTTGTTGTCCGGTCCCTGCGTTCCCAGCACGGAATCAACGATGGCCTGCCGCGGCACCGTTTTGAGGAAGGCCTCCCGGACGTCCTTCTCCGCGAACGGTCCGGAGAAGTTCAGGTCCAGGTGGTCGTAGCCGGATTGCTTGTACCGCTCAACGGTGATGCCTTGGCCGGACAGGCCCGTGAGCAGGCTGTCCGTGGCCGCCGAGGGCTGGGGCGAGATGATGTCCGCCTTGCCGTTCCTGAGCGCATCGACGGCAGCGGGCACGGATCCCGTGAACCGGACGTTGATTTCGTCCAGCCACGGTTCGGCGCCCCAGACGTAGTCGCGGTTGCGGACAAGCTTCATGGAAACTTCGGGGACGATGTCACGCACGATGTAGGGGCCGCTGGAAAGGTAGAGGGCTGGATCGTCCGGAACGGCTTTGGTGTCGAATCCGGTGTTCCAGAAATCGCTGACCTTCTTCAAGGCGGGATGGGAGGCCGGTTTCTCCGGGTTGCCCCGCGGCGTGTCCTTGAGGAGGTCCACAAGGTCCGCTTCGTCCGTGAGGCCGCTCTTGGCAGCGACCACGTGGGCCGGGAGTCCGACGTCGAACGCCACTTCCCAGTCAGCGTAAGGTTCGGCGTATTCAATGGTGATGGAACGGTTGTCCGCGCCGATCTCCGGAAACTTCGTGCCCGCCAGGCCCATAGTGCCGGAGGCCGCTGCAAAGTACCTTGTGCCTTTGCCGGCCGCCGGATCGACGTCGTCGAAGTAGCCGGAGCCGGCCGCCCAGCTCAGGAGGAGGTCGGCGGCGCCGATGGGTGCGCCGTCCGACCACTTGACACCTTCATTGACCGTGTACTTCACCTTCAGCGGCTGGTCGGAGACTTTCTCGAAGTGGCCGAACTTGTCGTTCCGGACCACTTTCGAACTGTCATCGAGGTAGTAGAAGCCGGAGTGCGTCATGGCACCGATCTTCGAGTTGATGTCGGTGTTGCCGTTGGCGCTGTAAGGGTTGAAGGAGGAAAAGGCGTTGACCTCCGCGACCGTGACGCTTCCGCCGCGTTTTGCCTCACCGACCACCACGGAGGGGGCGCTGCCGCCGGAACAGCCGGCGAGGACAAGGGCAGCCGACAATGCGGCGGTGAGCAATTGCAACAGGCGCCGGACCGGCATGCCGCCTCCTCGTGATTTCCCTCAGGGACCCGGGCCGCCGGAATGGCGCCCTACAGTTTCAGGATAAGCCGTGCCGGCACCCTGCTGCGGACCCGGAGGGCTCAGGCCCGTTCGGCCGGCGGTGTCCACAGCAGCCGGCGCCCGTCCTTCCCGTCAAGCAGTGCCCCGGCCCGCCGCCGGTGGCCGTCCCGGGTTTCAGGCTCCATCCTGTCCAGCTGTGAAACGGCCATTCGCGTTCGCGGATTCCGCTCGAAGACGGGGCGGTGGTCATCGATGAACGCCCAGTACAGCGCGTCCCAATCCGCCGCCCAGTCCCCCGCCGGCAGGTCCGACATCTTTCGCAGGTAGTTGCTGCCTGAAACGTAGGGCTTGGTGGTGATGTCGGTGCCTGCGGCGAACTGGCTCATGGCGTAGACATTGGGGACCATGACCCAGTCGTAGGCGTCGACAAACATTTCCATGAACCACTCGTACACGTCGTCGGGGCGGATACGGAGCAGGGACATGGCATTGCCGAGGACCATGAGCCGCTCAATGTGGTGGGCGTATCCGGTGGCCAGGACCCGGGAAATGACCAGGTCCACGGGTGCCAGCCCCGTTCCCGCATCCCACCATCCGGGCCCCAGCCCGTTCCGGTGGCTGAGCAGGTTGGCGGTGCGCATGTGCCGGCCGCGCAGCAGGTAGGTGGCGCGCATATACTCACGCCAGCCAATGACCTGCCGCACGAAGCCTTCAAGGGAAGCAAGCGGGGTGGTTCCACCCGCAGCCTCCAGGACGGCGCGCAGGACTTCGCGCGGATCCAGCAGGCCAACGTTCAGGACGGGGGTCAGCAGTCCATGGTGGATGAACGGATGTTCTGCGGAAATGGCGTCTTCGTAGGGCCCGAACCCGGGCAGCCGGTCCGCAACGAATTCCCGCAAATGTTTCCGGGCTTCCGCAGCCGTGGTGGGCCAGGCGAAGAGCCGAGGGTCGCCGGGGGCGTCGGGGAATTCGCCTGCCACCCAGTCAATGGCGAGCTGGACATCGCGGGACCGTTCTTCGGCAGGTGTGCCTGCCGCCGGGCCTGCTTTCCCCGTCAGCGCTTCGACCGGGAACAACGCCTCCCCCTGATGGACCGGGTGGTCGCTGAAACGGGAGATGGTCGGCGGGACGTACCCGCGGGGAAGCTTCTTTCGGTTGTCCTCGTCGAATGACCATTTGCCCCCGACGGGTCCGCCGTCCTTCCCGACCAGGATGCCCAGCCGCCGGCGTTGCCATGCGTAGAAGTCCTGCATCCGGGGCGGGTTATGCGACAACCACTCCTCGATCTGCGCGCGGGACGTCAGGAAATTCGGCGTCTCCAAGACATCCCCTGGGCGCATCCCGTAGCCGCCGTCTGCCAGGCCGGCCACCAGGTCCCGCTCCAGCCAGTCATCGACGACGTCGAACCATGTCACCTGCCCGGGCCGGCGCCGCCGGACCACCTCTGCCAACTGCACGCGGGACGCCCGGTTGCGGTCGCTGTGCAGGACGGTCACCTCGCGCCCGTCCGCGCGCAGCCGGTCCGCATACCGGGCCATGGACGCCCGGTGCAGGACCAGCTTGTGGGCGTGGAAGGAGTACTGGCGGAAGTAGAGGTCGTGCTCGATCAGGACAAATACCGTGTCCGGTCCCGCCCCTTTCCATTGCTGCTCAAAGAGCTGGTGGGGCAGCACCAGGCGCAGGTGGGGTCGGGCGCTCATGACCCCACGATACGGCGCACCGTCAGCCCCCACACCACCCTGGCCTGAACCTCATGTGCCTAGAATACTGAGATGTCCACACGTGTTCACGAGTTTGACTGGCCTGACCGGGTCGTCATCGGCACCATCGGCCTGCCGGGGGCGCGTACGTTCTACCTGCAGGTGCGTGCGGGGACGCAGGTGGTGAGTATTGCCCTGGAGAAACAGCAGTCGGCTTTGCTCGCGGAGAAGATCGATGAAATTCTCGACCAGCTCATGACCGTCGAGGGCAACCCCTTCAGCGTTCCTGCGGGTACTCCCCTTGAACTTGTCGACAATGACCAGCTTGAGGCCGTCCAGGAGCAGTTCCGCGCCGGCGCAATGAGCCTGGGCTGGGACCCAACCACGGCCCAGGTCATTATTGAGGCCCGCCCCCTCACTGATGCCGACGCAGACGACGACGATGAACCGCTTGACGGCGACGGGGGCGCCGGCCACGAGATGCTGCTGGTGCGGATGCCGGTGGGCACCGCCCGCGCCTTCGCCAAGCGCACCCGGGAAATCGTGGGCGCCGGCCGTCCGGCGTGCCCCCTCTGCGGCTACCCGATGGACCCCGAAGGGCACACCTGCACGCTCCCCGAGGCTTGAGGCAAAAAAGCGTTGGCCGCCAGGAACACTGCTCCTGGCGGCCAACGCCTCGGGTCTGCTCCCCGGGAACTAGACGTTGAAGCGGAACTCCACGACGTCGCCGTCGGCCATGACGTATTCCTTGCCTTCGATCCGGACCTTGCCGCGGGACTTTGCCTCGGCCATGGATCCTGCTTCGATGAGGTCCTCGAAGGAGACGACTTCGGCCTTGATGAAGCCGCGCTGGAAGTCGGAGTGGATCACGCCGGCGGCCTGGGGTGCGGTGTCTCCCTGCCGTATGGTCCAGGCGCGGGCTTCCTTGGGGCCGGCCGTCAGGTAGGTCTGCAGCCCCAGGGTGTGGAAGCCCACGCGTGCCAGCTGGTCCAGGCCGGACTCGTCCTGGCCGTTCATTTCCAGCATTTCCCGGGCTTCTTCCTCGTCAAGTTCAACGAGGTCCGCCTCGAGCTTGGCATCGAGGAAGATGCAGTCGGCCGGCGCCACCATGGCGCGCAGCTCTTCCTGCTTTTCGGGGCTGCCCAGGATGCCTTCGTCGGCATTGAACACGTAGATGAACGGCTTGGCCGTCAGCAGGCCGAGCTCCTTGAGGTGTTCCATCTCCAGTTTGTCGCTCTTGATGGAGGAGTAGATGGTGTCCCCGCGCTCCAGCACCGCCTGGGCAGCCTTGATCGCGGCCAGTTCAGCGGCTTCCCGCTTCTTGATCTTGACCTCTTTTTCGATCCGCGGGATCGCCTTTTCGATAGTCTGCAGGTCGGCGAGGATCAGCTCGGTGTTGATGGTTTCCATGTCCGAGCGCGGGTCAACCTTCCCGTCAACATGCACGACGTCGGGGTCGTCGAACACACGGACCACTTCTGCGATGGCCTCAGCCTCGCGGATGTTGGCCAGGAACTGGTTCCCCAGCCCCTCCCCCTCGGATGCGCCCTTGACGATGCCGGCGATGTCGACGAAGGACACGGCTGCGGGCAGGATGCGCTGGGAGCCGAAGATTCCGGCAAGCTGCTGCAGCCGGGCGTCCGGAAGGTTCACGACGCCCACGTTGGGTTCGATGGTGGCGAACGGATAGTTCGCGGCCAGGACCTGGTTGCGGGTGAGCGCATTGAAGAGGGTTGATTTGCCGACGTTGGGCAGTCCGACGATGCCAATAGTAAGAGCCACGAGCATTGATTCTACCTGCAGGGCCCCGGCGGCCAGTACCGGCGGATGTCACTGCCCATGATTGTCAGAGGCCCGTGCAACAGTGAAGGCATGGATGCTTTTGCCTTGATTCTGGCCCTTCTCATGCTGCTGCTCGGTGCGCTTGCCGGCGCGGCGGCCACCTATTTTTCGCTGCGGCGGAGCACACACGCGGTGGAAGCGGACTTCGACGCCGTCTCATCCCGGCTTTCGGAGGTCACGGCGCAGTTGGCAGCGGCCGACGCCGAACGTCGGCTTTTGGCGGCACAGAACCGGGAGCTGGGCGAGGCAAGGAACCAGGACGGCAACGTCCTGCGCGCCCTGGCCCCCGTGGCGGAAAAGCTTTCCGCGGTCCAACAGCAGGTGGCATTGCTGGAGCGGGACCGGGTGGAACAGTACGGCCAGCTCGCCCAGCAGCTGCAGGAGGCCCGGCTTTCGGATGAACAGCTGATCAGGTCCACGCACGCCCTTGAATCCGCCCTGCGCTCCAACAGTGCCCGGGGCCAGTGGGGTGAGGTGCAGTTGCGGCGCGTGGTGGAAGCTGCGGGGATGCTGCGGCACGTGGATTTCGTGGAGCAGGTGCACAGCGCCGGCCACGAGACCGCTGTCCGCCCTGACCTTGTGGTGCAGCTGCCGGGCCAGAAACAACTGGTGGTGGACGCAAAAGTCCCGTTGTCGTCCTACCTTGAGGCCCAGGAACTCGGCGCCATTGATCCGCGTTTGGGGGGCCTGCAGGCAGGATCGCAGACGGCTGCCGACGGCCGGAACCGGCAGGCGCTGCTGGCTGCCCATGCCAAGGCGCTCCGGGCCCACGTGGACGCGCTCGGCAACAAGAAGTACTGGGACATCCCCGGCAACTCGCCGGAATTGGTGGTCTGCTTCATTCCGGCCGAATCGATCCTGGCTGCCGCGCTGGAGGCGGATGCCGGGCTCCTGGACCATGCCCTGTCCAGAAACGTGGTCCTTGCGTCGCCGGGTACCCTGCTGGCCGTGCTGAAGTCCGTGGCGTTTACCTGGCGCCAGGACGTGCTGACGGACAGTGCCCGCGAGCTGTTCGAGCTGGCGCGGCAGCTGTACGACCGGATGGGAACCCTGGGTGAGAACGTCAGCAAGCTGGGTTCCTCGCTGAAGACATCGGTGGACCGCTACAACGCCATGGTGGGCACCCTGGAAGCACGTGTCCTGCCGACGGCGCGGAAGCTGAACAGCCTTGAGGAGTCCGGCCTGGTGACACCGCCCGTTGTGGAGGTGACGCCCCGCGCCCTGGCGGCGCCTGAACTGCAGGGTAACGACGAGGCAGCCTGACACGAGTCAGGGATGCGCGAAGGGCCGGGCAGTTGACTAACTGCCCGGCCCTTCGTGGCTTGCGGCGAACACCGCCCCTGACCGCGGATGTGGTGTCGGCACAGGACTTGGTGTCGGCCGCGATGCGGTATCGGCCGCCGGAGTGGTGTCAGCTTCGGGAGCGGCGTCCACCGAGGGCCCGGCTGACGTCGCCGGCTTCCTTCAGCGTTGCGCGCAGTTCCTTGGGCAGCGAGAACAGGAGATCTTCTTCGGCGGTGACGACTTCTTCCACCGTGCCGTAGCCGTAGTCGGCCAGGAGCCTCAGCACGTCCTGGACCAGCACTTCGGGCACGGAAGCGCCGGACGTGACTCCAACGGTGGCAACGCCTTCAAACCATGCTTCGTCCACTTCATTGGCGAAGTCCACCCGGTAGGAGGCCTTGGCGCCGTATTCCAGGGCCACCTCCACCAGCCGCACGGAGTTGGAGGAGTTGGCTGAGCCCACGACAATCACGAGGTCGGCCTTGGGGGCGATCTTCTTGATGGCCACCTGGCGGTTGGTGGTGGCGTAGCAGATGTCATCGCTGGGCGGATCCTGAAGCGTGGGGAACCGTTCCTTGAGCAGCCGGACGGTCTCCATGGTCTCGTCCACGCTCAGCGTGGTCTGGGAGAGCCAGATGACCTTCTCGGGGTCGCGGACGGTGACCTTGTCCACCTCGTGGGGTCCGTTGATGATCTGGATGTGCTCCGGCGCCTCACCGGAGGTGCCTTCCACTTCTTCGTGCCCGTCGTGGCCGATCAGGAGTATGTCGAAGTCGTCCTTGGCGAAGCGGACGGCCTCCTTGTGGACCTTGGTGACCAGCGGACAGGTGGCATCAATGGTGCGCAGGCCACGGTTTTCCGCGGACTCAACCACAGCCGGGGACACGCCGTGGGCGGAGAAGATCACCAGCGCGCCTTCGGGTACTTCGTCTGTCTCGTCAACGAAGATGGCGCCCTTTTCCTCCAGGGAGGTGACCACGTGAACGTTGTGGACAATCTGCTTGCGGACATACACAGGCGGTCCATAGTGTTCCAGGGCCTTCTCGACGGCGATCACCGCCCGGTCGACGCCCGCACAGTAGCCGCGGGGCGCAGCCAGAAGCACCTTCTTGGTGCCGTTCACCGGGGCTGCAGCTGCTACTTCCCCAGGCGAACGGCGCCTGCGCGGAATGGTGGGCATCGAAAGGGATACGGCCGAGGTGGTCATCCCTCCATGTTACCGGCTGGTCCGCGCCCGTTTCCGGGATGCGAACAACGTCACAACGCCGGCTGCCGCCAGGACACCGCCGGCCACAGCGGCCGCGGTAATCCACGTCTGGAAGTCCGCGGCTGCCGCGGCGAGGAATTCGTCCCGGAACATGTTGGCCACCGCGTTGCCTGTGTCTGCGGCCTGGGCCCGCGCGGTACCCAGCTGCAGGCCCGCTGCCCACACCGCGGCCAATACCAGGCTGCCAAGCCCGGCGGCCAGCAGCACAGTCCAGCGGCGGCGTGCTGCCACGAGCGCCAGCAGGAACGCGACGGCCGAGCCGATGGCGGCCACATAGCCCATGGGAGCGTACGTCGCGAGCCGCTCCGTCCATTCCTTCTGCACTGGCTGGCCAACGTTGATGAGGGTCTGTGCGGGCGGGTCGAGCGGGAGCCGGGTGGTTCGCGAGATTTCCTCGGAGCCGAGGGCAACCAGGGGTGCGACGTCGAGGGTCAGGGTGGACGCGGACGCACTTCCCTGCGGTCCGGCAGCGGGGCTGGCGAAACTCAGCCGGTGGCTTCTGCGCAGGGTCTCCTCCCAGGCCGCCGGATAGCCGGGAAGCCCGGTCAGCGACTCAGCCGCCTGCTCAATCATTGGCTGGATCAGGTCGGAGAGAAACCCGGGAACGGCTCCCGTATCGATCGTGCCCACTGCCGCCGCAGCTAACCTTTTCTGGAAGTCCGGGTCCTTGCCAAGCGGAGCTGCGAGGTGGACGAACCCGTCTTCCTGGACAATATTCCGGTCCACCCAGATGGCGGGAACGGCAACGGCGGCCAGGAGGATGCCCAGCACGGTGGCAACGGCAGAGACAAAAGTACGCACAACAGGTCCTTCGGGTTGGGGGCCTTAACCCATCCTAGGCAGGGTCTGGGGACAGCCGCTGTCAGTGCCCGGTGATACAGCTTGCGGATAAGGTTGATTGACCGCCCCTAACAACTGAAGGACCGCATGCCCGCAGCTCCAACTCCCCAACGGCGTCCGCATGTCTGACCAGTCGTCCCTTCCTGGTACCGGCGCCACGACGCTGCCCGCCACCGCAGCGGAAACCAGTCCGGACAACCCGTGGCCGCTGCAGCTGTTGTCGCAGAAGCTGAAAGCCCATATCGACCGCACCCCCTCGGCGTGGGTGGAAGGCCAGGTCATCGAGCTGAACCGGCGTGGGACCAACGCCTACCTCACGCTCCGCGACGTCGACGCGGAGGTCTCCCTCCCGGCTTCAGTGTGGACCAAGGTACTGGAACGGCAGAATCTTCCGCTGGAGCGCGGTTCGCGCGTGGTGGCCCTGCTGAAACCGGAGTTCTGGCTGAAGACCGGCAGGCTCAACATGCTGGTGCGGGACATCCGTCCGGTGGGACTGGGTGACCTGCTGGCCAGGATTGAACGGCTCCGCCAGGCCCTGGCTGCCGAGGGCCTGTTCGCCGACTCCCGAAAGAAACCACTGCCCCTGCTGCCGCACCGCATTGGCCTGATCACCGGGCGCGACTCGGACGCCAAGAAGGACATCCTTCGGAATGCGGCCCTGCGGTGGCCTGCGGTTGAGTTCGAGATCCGCGAGGTTGCTGTCCAGGGGAACACCGCCGTAGCGCAGGTGGTCCGCGCGCTGCGTGAGCTGGACGCCCGGCCGGAGGTGGATGTCATCGTCATCGCCCGGGGCGGCGGCGCGCTGGAGGATCTCCTGCCGTTCAACAGCGAGGAACTCATCCGTGCCGTGGCCGCTGCTGCCACGCCGGTGGTAAGTGCCATCGGGCATGAGGCGGACCGGCCGCTGCTGGACTATGTGGCGGACCTCCGTGCTTCGACCCCTACCGACGCCGCCAAGCGGATCGTCCCCGAAGTCTCCGAGGAACTCGCCGGCGTGCGCACGGCGCGGGAACAGCTGAGGCGCTGCATGGAACGGTTGGTGGACCGGGAAGCGGACCGGCTGTCGGCACTGCACTCGCGTCCCGTCATGGCGGCGCCGGAGGGAATGGTGTCCGGCCGGGCCGAGGAGATCGAGCGCCTGCTGCGCCGGTCCTCCGCGGCCGTGAGTTCCACGGTGGTGCGGGCGGCGGACCAACTGGAGCACCTCAAGGCCCAGGTGCGCGCACTGTCACCGCAGAAGACCCTGGACAGGGGGTACGCCGTCGTCGAACTGGCGGGAGACCAGGCTGCCCGGATCGCCCAGGCAGGCCATGCCGTTGTCCGCCGGCCCGCCGAGGCACCGGCCGGCGCGGCCCTGTCGATCCGGGTGGCGGAGGGGCGCTTCGGCGCCACCTCCACCGGTCCCGCCCAATCCCCCGGTCCCGCCCAATCCCCCGTCCCTGCGCAGTCCACCGGTGCAGTGCACCCAGGAAACCCGAACCACGAATTGGAAGAGAAGGCATGAGCGAACCAAAACCTGAATCCGACGTCGCAGCCCTCAGCTACGAGGAAGCGCGGGAACAGCTGATCGCGGTCGTGGGCAGGCTGGAGGCCGGCGGGGCGAGCCTGGAGGAGTCCCTTGCCCTGTGGGAACGCGGCGAGGCACTGGCGGCCCGCTGCGAAGAGTGGCTGGAAGGCGCACGGAAGCGGCTCGCGGCCGCCCGCGACCAACCGCTGTAGGGACCAACCGCTGTTGGGACCCAACGCTGCGGAATGCCGCTGTCCCCTGCAACCTGCCCACCACGCTGGACGCAGGTGTAAGGGACGCAGGTGTCAGGAACGCGCCACGAGCTCCCGTTCGGCGGCCACATCGAACTCAGCCTTGGGCCATTTCAGGTTCATCCCGGAGAGCGCGCCCAGCAGGAGCTGTTGGACGGCGATCCGGGCAAACCACTTCTTGTTGGCGGGAACCACATGCCAGGGCGCGGCCGGCGTGCTGGTTTCCTCGATCGCTGCCTGGTAGGCATCCATATAGTCATCCCAGAAAGCACGCTCGTCCAGGTCACCATGGCTGTACTTCCAGTGCTTGGCCGGGTTGTCCAGCCGTGCCAGCAGCCGTTCCTTCTGCTCGTCCCCGCTGATGTGGAGCATCACTTTGACGATCTTGGTGCCGGAGTCGGTCAGCCTGGCCTCGAACTCGTTGATGGCCACGTAGCGCCGCTTGATCTCGTCCGGGGTGGCCCAGTTGTGGACCCGGTGGATCAGGACGTCCTCGTAATGGGAGCGGTCGAAGACCCCCACCATCCCGGCAGCCGGCACTTCCTTCTCGATGCGCCACAGGAAGTCGTACGACTTTTCCTCATCGGTGGGGGCCTTGAACGCCTTGAACTGCACGCCCTGCGGGTTCATGGCGGCCATCACGTGGCTGACGATGCCGCCCTTGCCGGCGGTGTCCATCGCCTGGAGGACCAGCAGGATCCGTTTGGTCCCGCCGAAGCGGGATTCGGCGAAGAGCTTTTCCTGCAGCCGGGAGAGCTCATCGTCCATCCCGGCGAGCAGGAGCTTGCCGTCGTCCTTGTTGCCGCTGTAGCCGGGGGTCGCATCGGGATCCACGTCAGCAAGGGAGAACCCCTCCCCTGCCCGCAGGGTTTGGGCAGGATGCTGGTCGAAGTCGACGACGCGGGCCATGGGGTTCCTTTCCGCAAGCGCTGTACGGACCGGCAGGCCCGTGTGCACAGGCTAGTTCCCCTGGTACCTGCTTAGGAAGTCCCCCATCCGGCCGATGGCTTCCTCGATGTCCTTGACGTTGGGCAGCGTCACCATGCGGAAGTGGTCCGGGCGCACCCAGTTGAAAGCCCTGCCGTGCGACACCAGGATCTTCTCTTCCTTCAGCAGGTCCAGGACGAACTTCTCGTCATCCCGGATGTGGTACACCTCAGGGTCCAGTTTCGGGAACAGGTACAGGGCACCTCGGGCCTGCTGCGTGCTGACCCCGGGAATGGCGTTCAGCATGTCGTACGCCTTGTTGCGCTGCTCCAGGAGCCGGCCGCCAGGAAGGATCAGGTCGTTGATGCTCTGGTAGCCGCCCAGGGCGGTCTGGATGGCGTGCTGGGCGGGAACGTTCGCACACAGCCGCATGTTCGCGAGCAGGTTGATGCCTTCAAGGTAGTCCGCGGCGTCCTTCTTCGGCCCGGAGATCGCCATCCACCCGGCCCGGTAGCCGCAGACGCGGTAGGCCTTGGACAATCCGCTGAAGGTCAGGCACAGGACGTGGTCACCGGTGAGCTTGGCGAGGTTCACATGGACGGCGTCTTCGTACAGGATCTTCTCGTAGATCTCGTCGGCGAAGATCACCAGGCCGTGCTTTTCCGCAAGCGCAACAATGCGCTTGAGCGTTTCCTCGGGGTAGACGGCGCCGGTGGGGTTGTTGGGGTTGATGACCACGATCCCCTTGGTGCGGGGCGTGATCTTGGCTTCCATGTCCTCAAGGTCGGGCTGCCAGCCGGAGTCCTCGTCACAGAGGTAGTGGACGGGCTTCCCGCCGGCCAGCGCCACGGAGGCGGTCCACAGCGGGTAGTCCGGGGTGGGAATGAGGACTTCGTCCCCCGAATCCAGCAGCGCCATCAGGGACATGGTGATCAGCTCGCTGACGCCGTTGCCCAGGTAGATGTCATCAACGTGGATGTTCTGGATGTCGCGGGTCTGGTAGTACTGCGACACGGCGGTGCGCGCGGAAAAAATGCCGCGGGAATCGCTGTACCCCTGGGCGTGCGGCAGGTGGCGGATCATGTCCACCAGGATGGCGTCGGGCGCTTCGAAGCCAAACGGCGCCGGGTTGCCGATGTTCAGCTTGAGGATCCGGTGGCCCTCTGCCTCCATCTGCTGGGCTGCCTGCAGGATCGGTCCACGGATGTCGTAAAGGACGTTGTTGAGCTTCGTGGACTGCCTGAATTCTGCCATCCCTCAAATATGCCACAGGAAGGATGCATCGCCGTTGAGACGTCCACCACACGCCGACGGCGGCTGCCGGACCTTCGCAAGTCCGGCAGCCGCCGTCGTGGTCACCCCTCAGGCGCCCGCCGTGGCGGGCAGGCAACGCCTACTTGACGATGCCCTTTTCCTTGAGCCAGGCAGTCGCCGCCGTCTTGGCATCCTGCTTCTGGCTGCCGCTGACCGCACGGTTAAGGTTGATGAGGTCATCCGTGGTGAGGATGCTGGACACCGAGTTCAGCGCCTCCTTGGCCTTGTCGGTCATCTTGGCCTTGTTGTACAGCGGCAGCACCTGCTGGGCGATGAAGTTGTTCTTGGGGTCGTCCAGCACCACGAGGTCGTTGTCCGCGATGGACGGGGTGGTGGTGTAGATATCGGCCACCTGCACCTGGTCCTCGAGCAGGGCCTTGAGCGTTACCGGGCCGCCGCCGTCGCTGAACGGTTCCAGCTTCTTGGGCACGCAGTTGTAGTTCTTCTTCAGCCCCGGAAGGCCGTACGCGCGCTCAGCGAAGGTGGCCGGGGCCCCCACGACAATGTCGCTGCAGACCTTGGCGAGGTCCTCGATGGACTTCAGCTGGTACTTCTCCGCGGTCGCCTTGGTGACCACCATGGCGTCCTTGTCCTCGGCCTTGGACACGTCCAGTACGGCCAGGCCGTCAGGGAGCTTGCCCGGCAGGGCCTTGGCGATGTCGCCGGCCGAGACCTCTTTGGCCTCCTTGTCCACGTACAGCAGCAGGTTGCCGCTGTAGTCCGGCACCACGTCCACGGAACCGTCCTGGACGGCCTTGAAGTAGACCTCGCGGGAGCCGATGTTCGGCTTGGTGGTGGCGGTGATCCCGTTGGCGTTCAGGGCGCCGGCGTACAGCTCGGCGATGATCTGGCTTTCCGGGAAATCGGCGGAGCCCACGACCAGGGAGGTCGCACCGCCGGATGCACCGCTGCTGGACGCAGGCGCGTTCTTCAAAGGATCGGACGATCCGCCACAGGCGGACAATGCCACTGCCAGGCCAAGCCCGGCGGCCAGGCCGCCGAATGCCCGCCTGCCGAGGCGCTGGGGACGGCTATCTTTCATGACTTACCTCCTTGTACGACAGTCTCCGCAACAACGGGGTCTGTGAGATCAACCGCAGCCTCCTGGCTGCGGCGGGACTGCTTTGAGGCCCCTGGTGACAGGAACAGCCTCTGGACCAGGGACAGGACGAGGTCGACGGCGATCGCGAGCACCGCGATGAGCAGGGACCCTCCCAGCATCTGCGGGAAATCGCTGAGGACGAGTCCGTCGAAGAGGTAGCGGCCGAGCCCGCCCAGATTGATGTAGGCCACCACGGAGACGGTGGCGATGACCTGGAGCACGCCGGTCCGGAAGCCGCCGAACATGACGGTGAGGGCGTTGGGCAGTTCTGCCCGGAACAGGACCTGCAGTTCGGTCATCCCCATGGCGCGGGCAGCGTCCACGACGTTCCTGTCCACGCTGGAAATGCCGGCGTAGGTGCCTGCCAGGAGCGGCGGGACGGTGAGGATCACCAGGGCCCAGATGGGCGGCATCAGCCCGATGCCGGCGAGCAGCACGAAGAGTATGAGCAGGCCAAGGGTGGGCAAAGCCCGCAGGGCCCCGGCCAACGCGACGACCGCCACCCGGCCCCGTCCGGTGTGGCCGACAAACAACCCGACCGGAACGGCGATGGCCGTGGCAATGAGCATGACCAGGCCGGTGTACTGCAGGTGCTCGGCAAGCCGGACCGGAATGCCCATGCTTCCGGACCAGTGGAGCGGATCGGCGAGCCAGGCGAACGTGTCGGCGAAGACGTTGCTCATGCCGCCTCCCCTGCCGTGGACGTGGCCGGCGCACTGGCGGGGTGCGGTCCGTGGTCCGCTGCCGTGTGGCCGCGCCGCTTGCCGGCACGCTCCCAGGGGGTGAGCACGCGTTCCAGCAGCACCAGGACGGCGTCCATCACCAGCGCCAGGACCAGGATGGCAACGATTCCCACCACCACCTCGGTGACGAAGTCGCGCTGCAGGCCGTCGGTGAAGAGCATGCCCAGGTTGCCGACCCCCAGCAGGGCGGCAACGCTGACCAGCGAAATATTGCTCACGGACACCACCCGCAGGCCGGCGAACATGACCGGGAGGGAGAGCGGCAGGTCCACCTGCAGGAACCTGGCCAGTGGCTTGAAGCCCATGGCCTGGGCGGCCTGGCTGACGTCCGCGTCAACCGAATCGAAGGCGTCGAGGGCGGCGCGGACCAGCAGCGCCACAGCGTAGATGGTCAGCGCCACCACCACGTTGAGCGGGTCCAGGATCCGGGTGCCCAGGATGGTGGGCAAAATGATGAACAGCGCGAGCGACGGGATGGTGTACAGGAGGGACGAGGCCGTCAGCACCGCTGAACGAAGCGCTCCGTTCTGCCGGGCCAGCTGCGCCAGCGGGATGGAAATCACCAGGCCCAGGACCATGGGGACCAGCGCCAGGACCAGGTGCTGTCCGCCGCGTTCGAGGATCATGCCGGTGTTGGCCAGGAACCATTCCATCAGAGGGCAGCCTGCCGCACCTGGCGCGCTTCCTCGATCAGTGCCAGGACTTCCCCGCCACGGACCACGCCGAGGACTTTGCCGTCCGGATCAACGGCAACGCCAAGGCCCGACGGCGAGGACAGGGCAGCGTCCAGGGCGCGCCTGAGGCTTTCACCCGGGCGGAACAGGGAACCGCCGGGAACGAGCTCGGTTTCGGTGCCCGGCGCTGACCAGCCCAGCGGACGCAGGTCTCCGTCCACCACCAGCTGCCAGCCTCCGGCTGCGCTCGAATCGGACTGGTAGCCTCCGGCCGAGCGGACAATCGTGGGCACCGGATGGATTGCCACGCCGTCGGCCGCGGTGAAGCCCAAATGGCGGAAGCCGCGGTCACGTCCCACGAACGATGCCACGAAGTTGTTCGCCGGCGCCCGCAGGATTTCTTCCGGCGTGGCGTACTGGGCCAGCTTGCCGCCGGTGGCGAAAACGGCCACCTTGTCGCCGAGGATGGTGGCCTCGTCAATGTCGTGGGTGACGAACACGATGGTCTTGGCCAGGTCTTTTTGCAGGCGCAGGAGTTCCTGCTGCAGTTCGTCGCGGACCACCGGGTCCACGGCACTGAAGGGCTCATCCATGAGGAGTACGGGCGGGTCCGCGGCGAGTGCGCGGGCCACGCCCACGCGCTGCTGCTGGCCCCCGGAGAGCTGTGAGGGATAGCGCCTGCCCAGGGAGTGTGCCAGTCCCACGACGTCCAGGAGTTCCTCCGCGCGACGGCGGGCGTCCGCTTTCGAGACGCCGTTCAGCCGGGGAACAGTGGCGATGTTGTCCAGGACCGACCTGTGCGGCAGCAGGCCTGCTGACTGCATGACGTAGCCCATGGACCGGCGCAGCTCCGCTGCGGGAACCGAGGTGACGTCCCGGCCATCGACCGTGATGGTGCCCGAGGTTGGCTCCACCATCCGGTTGATCATCCGCAGGGACGTGGTTTTTCCGCATCCTGACGGGCCTACGAAGACGGTGACAGTGCCTTTGGTGATGGACATGGACAACCCATCCACCGCCGGCTGGCCGCCCGGGTACTGCTTGGTAACGCTCTGGAACTCGATCATCGCCTGGTCCATGGTGCGGACTTACCTGTTTCTCTCGGACGGGCTGCTGCCAGCACCGCGACATTGCCATCAGCAAGCTGTTAGTTACGGTAGCCCAAACGGGGGCCGGCTTCAGCAGATCAGGCCCTAATCTCCGCAAAGGAATCCCTACTGTGACCATTCGGTACCCTCCCGTGCGCGGATAGGTCGCCGCCGCACGGACAGCGGAACGGCTGGCGCTTAAAGTGGAGGCGTGACCAACTTGGAAGTTTCACCACAGCAGGAAGTCTGCCCGCCCGCCACTGCCGAAGGAACGCCGGGGCCCTGCCTGCAGCTGTGGCCCGAACGCGAGGTTCCGCTGGGCGGGGTCCGTGCCATGAATGTCAAGCGCACCCTGCCCCAGCGCGGCCTGCCCACGATCGGCGCGTGGTGCTTCCTGGACAGCTTCGGCCCTGACCGGACCGCCATGTCCGTGCTTCCCCATCCGCATATCGGGCTGCAGACCGTGACGTGGCCGCTGGCGGGGAACATCCGCCACCGGGACAGCGTGGGCAGCGACGTGGTGGTGCGTCCCGGGGAACTGAACATCATGACCGCGGGGCACGGGGTGTCGCACTCCGAGTTCGCGGTCCTTCCCGCCGGTGGGGAGCTGCCGATCCAGCGCGGCCTCCAGCTCTGGGTTGCCCTCCCGGACGGGGACCGGCACCGGGAACCGGCGTTCGAACAGCATAGGGAACTGCCCCACGCCACAGGGCCGGGTTTTACCGCCACGGTGATGGTGGGTGAACTTGCCGGGGTGCAGTCCCCAGCAACGATGTATTCGCCGATCGTCGGTGCGGATGTGTCCTGCGAAGGGGAGGCGGTGCTGCCGCTGGACCCCGCCTTTGAGCATGGCATTTTGGTGCTCGACGGCGGCCTGGCGGTGGACGGGCAGGAGCTTCCGGCGGGACCGCTGGGCTACCTGGGCACCGGCCGCAGCGAGCTGCGGCTCCAGGCGCAGCCCGGAACGCGGTTCCTGCTTATCGGCGGTGAACCGTTCGGCGAGGAATTGTTGATGTGGTGGAACTTCGTAGGCCGTACGCATGACGAAGTGGAACAGGCCCGGGAGGACTGGGAAGCCCAGGCCGGCCTGCCGGACGCCGCAAGCGTTGCCTCCCGCTATGGCCTGGTGCCCGGCCACGGCCCGGATGCCGGGCCGGAGGCCGGACGGATCCCCGCTCCCCCGCTTCCCGGCGTCCGCCTGGCGCCCCGTAAGCGTTCCGTCGGCTAGCCGTCTTTCGTCAGGCGGGCTCAGCCAGGAGCTGCAGGACGCCGAACACCGGTTCCTGGTCCAGCACCCGGACATCAGTGATTCCCTTGGCGCCAAGGTTCCGGCGGAACGACTCCTGGACGGGCGCCACGTTCATGCCCAGCCCGCCGCCCAGGATCACAGGGCCCTGGATCTGCAGCTGGCCCAGGACCTGCGCGGCAAGGTCGGCCAGGTCCTTCCCGGCCTGGTCCAGCAAGGCCCCGCTGTCCCGGTGTCCCGACGCGGCCGCCTCCATGACGTGCCGCGCCTGCTGGGCCCAGAACCGCCGCCCTGTGTCGGGTGAATGGAACAGCGCAATCAGCTTGTTGGGGTGGTCCAGGCCGCACGATGCCAGGAGGGCTGCCGTGAGCTGGTCGATGGGGAGGCCCTGGTTCATCCTGCGCAGGCTGTGCCGGACCGCTTCCCTGCCCAGCCAATAACCGCTGCCTTCATCCCCCAGGAGGTATCCCCAGCCGCCGGCCCTGGCCTCGCCGCCGTCGGAATTCCGTCCCCAGGCGGCTGAGCCGGTCCCCGCAATGACCGCCACTCCGGCAGTTGCGCGGCCGGCCGCGAGCAGGAGTCGGGAATCATGGACAACGGTGACCCGGGCCTCCGGCACCAACGGCTGGATCAGGGCAGCCAGTGCTGCGGCGTCCTCGTCGGTATCGATCCCGCCGGACCCCGCGTACACCCTGTCAACGCGACCCCCGCCGATCCTGGCGAACAGATCGGCCAGGTTGTGGGCCGCCTGCTCCCTGCTGACGTTCTGGACGTTCGAACTCCCCGACGAGTCATCGGCAACCGGCCGGCCGTCTTCAAAACGGACGCCATGGGTCTTGGTGCCGCCGATGTCCAGCCCGATCATCACGCCCTGCAGCGCACCGCCTGGCTGCGGGTTGCCGTGCAGGGATTCACGCTGCGGAGCATCGGACGGCGGGCCTGCCGGTTGGTGGACGGGGCTGGCGGAGGGGTTCTGCGTGTTGGTCACGTCACAAGGGTACTGGGGCGCGGCGGGACGGGCGCATACGTCGCACGGGCCCGGCGGTTGCTGCCGCCTCCGGTCAGGAGGCCTGCCTGCACCCCGCGCCCGGTGCGCAGCGGCAGCGGTCAGCCACTTGCCTTCCTGGCCAGTCCGGCGACCAGGGCGGGCCCCTGGCCAACCACCAGTTCCCGGAAAAGCCGGGCCGGAAGGGGTTCGCTATCGGGCTTCCGCCGCCGCCAGCTGACACCCACTTCCCGGAATGCCAGCGCTGATTCCAGCGGAACTTCCACCCATCCCAAATCCCCCGTTTCGGGGCGCAGTATCCGGCCCGGCGCGTCACCACCGGGTGGCAGGATGCTGACGCCGAGGCCCGCGGACACCAGGCCGCGCACCGTGTGCGAATCCTGGCTTTCGAAGGCAATCCTGGGCCGGTATCCCGCCTCCCTAAACAAGGCATCGGTCAAGGACCGCAGCCCGTACCCGGGACCGAGCGCAACGAACGGCTCGCCCCGGATGTCCGCCAGGCGGGCCGCGGGCTGCCGCGCAAGCGGGTGGGCATGATGCACCACCAGCCGGAGCGGCTCGCGGTACAGGGGCGCCGAATCGAGGTTCCTCCCGGCAGGAGCCACCGGCGCCGTCAGGGCCAGGTCCGCTTCGCCCGCAGCCAGTTCGTCCAGGCACTGGCTGCGGGCGCCCTGGCTGAGCCGGAACCCGGCGCCGGGGTGGCGTCCGCGGAAGGCGCTGATGAGCAGCGGCAGGGTGGCCTCGCCGAAGGTGTGCTGGAATGACACGGAGACGGTGCCCCGGACCACCTCGGATTCATTCCGGACCACATCCAGCCCGGCCTGGAATTCTGCGAGCGCCTGCTCGACGTAGGGCAGCAGGGTGCGTGCAGCAGGCGTGAGGCGGACGCCGCGGCCGTCCTTGACCACAAGTTCGGTGCCGACGGCGGCGCTCGCCCGGGCGAGCGCCCTGCTCACCGATGATTGGGGGACGCCCAGGATTTCCGCAGTCTCCGTGACGTGCTCGGTGCGGCCCAGCTCCGCCAGCACCGGCAGCAACGGCAGCAACTGCGCGAGCTGTTTCCGGTCCGGTTCCATGCGCAGCTCCTCCCCGCAAACAATCCAATCCTGCTATCACTTTGACATTAAAGATGCATTGGATGCATTTATTTCCATTGGCTACGCTGGCTGGATGCCACAGAGTCCCAGCGTCGACGCGCCGCGAAACTGGAACGGCCATGTGAAGGGATCAAGGGCTTATGGCCGGATTCTCGCCGGCCTGTCCTGCGCCGGGGTGGCCACGTTCGCCCAGCTCTATTCCACCCAGGCAGTCCTTCCCCTCCTTGCGGCGGACCTGCACATTGGCGCCGCGGAAGCGGCACTCACCATATCCCTGGCCACCATCGGCCTGGCCGCCACCGTAATTCCCTGGTCCTTCCTGGCGGACAGGATCGGCCGGGTCAAAGCCATGATGTGGGGCATCACCGCGGCCACCATTCTGGGACTGCTGGTGCCGTTGTCCGCCAACTTCGCCATGCTGCTGTGCCTCCGGCTGCTGGAAGGCATGGCCCTGGGCGGCATCCCGGCCATTGCCATTGCCTACCTCAACGAGGAGGTCAGCAAAGCACATGCGGCCCTGGCAGCTGGAAGCTACGTTGCAGGCACCACGCTGGGAGGACTGTCCGGACGGCTCGTGGCAGGCCCGGCCGGGGAACTGTGGGGCTGGCGCCCGGCGGCCCTGGCCGTATCCCTGCTGGCGACCGTTGCCGCCGTCGTCTTCCTTGTCCTGGTGCCCCGGGCGCAGGGGTTTGTCCCGGCCCCGGCCGCCGGCCTCCGCAACGCCCTGCGGACCCTTGCGGGGCACCTGCGCAATGTCCGGCTGCTGGCCTTGTACGCCCAGGCCTTCCTGATGATGGGCGGCTTCGTGGCCGTTTACAACTATTTGGGCTTCCGGCTGTCTGCGGCCCCGTTCGGGCTGCCGGCCACTGTCGTCAGCCTGATCTTCCTGGCCTACTTGTCCGGAACGTTCTCGTCCCGGTGGGCGGCAGGCATGACGGCCAGGTACGGGCGCCGGAATGTCCTCCTCGCCGGGCTCGGCCTCGCCCTTGCCGGACTGGCGCTCACCCTCACTCCATCGCTGGTGCTGATCCTGGCTGGTCTGGTGGTGTTCACCGGCGGCTTCTTCGCCGCCCACAGCATCGGCTCCGGCTGGACGGGTGCCATAGCGAGCGCCGGCCGGGCCCAGGCCGCTTCGCTGTACAACCTGGCCTACTACCTGGGATCCAGCCTCCTGGGCTGGGCGGGCGGCCTGGTGTTCCAGGCGTGGGGCTGGACCGCCCTCGCGGGGGCCGTCATGGCCCTGGCGTGCCTGACGGCCGCTACTGTCGCCGTCGTCCATCCCCGTCGGGGGTCCCTGCGTGAGCGGACCCCGGCTGCGAATTAAGCGCCCGCCGGGGACGGCAGAACGGTCCAGATATTCGGCGGGACCTGTGGTGGAAGCACTGAGGGCGGGCATTCTGCGGTCTAGGATGAACGGAGGAGCGCGTGGAAGGAACCGCAGTGAGTACGAATCCCAGGAACATCAGGGCCGGGGCACATCTTGAACCGCTGGATGCCATTGATGAGCGGCTGCTGGCGGCCCTGGTGGCAGACGCCAGGATTTCCAACAAGCAGCTTGCCGAAATGGTGGGGATCGCGCCGTCCACGGCCTTGATGCGGACGCGCGCATTGTCCGAACGGGGCATTGTGCAGGGCTACGAGGCCAAGCTGAGCCTGTCGGCCATCGGCAGGTCCGTGCAGGCGCTGGTGGCAGTGCGGCTCCGGGCCCACGACCGGGACCAGATCGACCGCTTCACCGCCCGCGTGCCGCATCTGCCGGCCGTGCTTTCGACGTTCCACACCTCAGGTTCCGTGGACTACCTGCTGCACATCGCCGTCGGAAGCACCGAGGACCTGCGTGACTGGGTCCTGGACAACCTGGCCACGGACCCCGTGGTGGGCCATACCGAAACAACGCTCGTCTTCGAACACATCCAGGGCAACCACGGACCGCTTCCCGAGTAGCCCGGCCATCCACCTCAGGCGGACAGGTGGCTTGCCGTCCTGATGGACGGTGCGAGGGTGGCGGCCGCCAGGAGCAGCGCCGCAGAGCCGCACAGCAGGACGAAGGCCTGCACGGCTTCCGCCATGCCCCACACCGCGCTGGCCCAGCCCAGGCCCAGGACCGGAACGGCGCTGCCAAGGTACGTGATGACGTACACGGTGCTGATGATCTGCGCGTGGCGTGCCGGTTCCACCTTTCCCGCTACATCGTTGAAGACCGTCCGGAAGGCGGTCCCCTGCCCCAGGCCTGCGGCGACGGCAGCGCTGACCAGCAGGAGGGGGCTGTGCCAGGCTCCTGCGGCGCCCAGCAGGAGCACGGAAACGCCCAGGACGGCGAGCCCTGCAGGTATGGCCAGGCGGCCGCGTAGGCTCACCAGCTGGCTCAGGGCCGACGACGCAAGCGGGAGGCCTGCCAGTACCCCGATCAGTGGACGGGAGTCCGTGCCCAGGACCTGTGCGAAGTAGCCGGGGGCCAGCGAAAGCGAGAAGCCGAAGACCGCAAAACTCAGGAATCCGACGCCGGACGCGAGCCAGAAAGCGCCCCTCGCCTGCCGGGACACGGAGGGGCGGCGCGGGGCAAGGGCATGCAGCGGCCGCGGCGTGGAGGGCACCATGATCGCCGGGCGGGCGCGGATCAGGTACAGGGGCACCAGGAGACCGGCCAGCAGCAGCGAATGGACCAGGTACGGAGCCGTGGTGGCGCCGGGAAGCAGTGACAGCAGCCCGCCGATGACCGGCCCGGCCGCAACTCCCCCGGAAGAAGCCAGCAGGGTGAAGCGTGACGCCCACTCCGGCCGGGAGGGCAGCAGTTCCCGCAGCGCGGCGGCGCTGGCGCCCGTGGCGAGCGCGACCGCCATTCCCTGCAGCGCCCGGCCCGCGCACAGTGCGGCCAGCGTTCCCGCCCCGGCGAAGATCCAGCCGCCGGCCAGCCCGGTCAGAACGGCGACCAGGAGGGCTGCCCGGCGGCCGATGTGGTCCGACCAGTGGCCGGCCAGCAGGAGTGTCCCCACCAAGGCCAGGACATAGCTGGCGAAGGCGGCGGTCACGTCCAGGCTGGACAGTCCAAGGTTGGCCTGCAGCAGCGGGTACAGCGGCGTGGCAAGGTTGGCGCCCACCAGGAGCATGAAGATGACCGCCCCGGATATGACAAGGCGCGCCGTGGTGGACGCGTTCCACCCGCTCGGCGCAGCCGTTGCCGGGCGCATGCGCAGTTCACTGAAGACCGTCAAGATGCCGCCTTAGGATCGCCGCGTCGGGTGGTCCTTGTGGGAGCCCGGCGCGGATACAACTGTGATGGTTCAAGAGTGGGGCACGCCTGCGCTATCCATCGATTTTTAGAGGGATAATTGAGCAGAATCATCAACTATTGATGATTGGGATGACCGAGAGTGATGATCATGAACAAGTTGGACCCCACCGACCTGAAGATCCTGCTGGCCTTGATCAGGGATCCCCGCATCCAGATTGGCGAACTCAGCGAGGCCCTGGGCATTGCGAGAAACACGGCGCAATCTCGTGTCCGGCGCCTGTTGCGTGCCGGGGTGCTGCGACCCGGCGGCCGGGAGGTTGACTTGGAGGCGGTGGGCTACGACGTGGTGGCCTTCGTGACCATCGAGGTTTCGCACCGTGAACTCGACGGCGTCGTGGCGGCGCTGCGGCTCATCCCCCAGGTCCTGGAAGTCCATGAGATCTCCGGCCGCGGCGATGTCTGGTGCCGCGTGGTGGCCACCGACACCCATAACCTCCAGTCGTCCCTGCGGCAGGTCCTGAGGATCAAGGGCGTCATCCGGACCGAGACCGTGCTGGCCCTGCACACCCATATCCCCTACCGGACCGAGCCCCTCATCAGCGGCCTCAGCAGCGCCGCCGCTCCGGCGGCTAGGATTTCCTGAATGACCATCATCGATAACGCCGTCTACGTCAACGGCGTCCGGCACGCCGAACCGGAAAGCCTGGAACAGACCTTTGAGACCCTGGCGCAGCATGGCGGCATGGCGTGGATCGGTCTCTACCGGCCAACCGCGGAGGAGATGGCAGCCGTGGCCAGCGAGTTCGGGCTCCACGCCCTTGCCGTGGAAGATGCGGTCTCTGCCCACCAGCGGCCAAAGCTGGAGCGTTACGATGACAACCTGTTCACCGTCCTCAGGCCTGCCCGGTACATGGATGCGGACGAGACCGTGGAATTCGGCGAACTGCACGTCTTCACCGGCAGGAACTTCGTGGTGACGGTGAGGCATGCCGAGACTGCAGGCGTAGCCCGGGTGCGGCAGCGGCTGGAGGCGCGGCCGGACCTCCTCAAGCATGGGCCCGAAGCGGTACTCTACGCGCTGCTGGACCGGGTGGTTGACGACTACGCGCCCGTGGTGGCCGGCCTGGAAAATGACATTGACGAGATCGAGGACCAGCTGTTCAGCGGCGATTCCTCCGTGTCCCGGCGCATCTACGAACTGGCACGCGAAGTCATCCAGTTCCAGCGCGCCATCCACCCCCTCCCGGAGATGCTGGACCAGCTGAAGCGGGGTTTCAAGAAGTACCAGGTGGAAACGGAACTGCAGCACAACCTGCGTGACGTGGAGGACCATGTGGAGCGGGTGATCTCCCGGGCGGATTCATTCCGCGACCTGCTGCAGAACGCCCTCACCCTGGACGGAACGCTGACCGCAAACCGGCAAAATGAAGCCAGCGCCGAGCAGAACGAGCAGGTCAAGAAAATCTCTTCGTGGGCGGCGATCCTGTTCGCACCGTCATTCGTGGCCGGGATCTACGGGATGAACTTCGACAATATGCCCGAGCTCCACTGGCTTTTCGGGTATCCGTTCGCGCTGCTTCTCATGGTGGCTGCAGGAGCGCTGATGTACGGGATCTTCAAAAAGAAGGGCTGGCTCTAGCCGGACACTGCCCCGGGCCTGCGACGAATGGTCAGGCGGCCATTCCGGGGCTGCCTGCGAGGCCTCCACGACTGGCCGGACCTCCGGCCGCCAGCCGGGACCGCGCGTTGCCCGCAGCATGCACAAGAACGGCAACCACCAGGAACGCGGCAAGCACCTGGGTGGTTGCGCCGAGCACTCCCGGCCAGCCGCCGTCGAGCGTTGGATCAAGGAAGTCGTAGACGTACCAGCCGTCGAATCCGCCCCGGATCCACGAGAAGGCCAGGAAAGCGGCCGGGTAGCCGAGCCAGGCAAGCGGCCGCCACCAGGAACCCCGGACCGTTCTCGTGACAAGCAGCCAGTCGAGCACCGCCGCCAGCGGGGCCAGCCGGTGGTGGACCAGCTGCGGCCAGTACAGGTCCAGGCTCCACCATGGCTCTTCAGGAGGAGCCACGAGCACCACATAAATGATCCCCGTCATCACGAGATAGAGGACCAGGGCACCGAACAGGTGGTCCCACCAGGCGGGAAGGCGGTTCCTGGGCCTTGCCCCTGACACGACCATGACCAACCCGAAGACGAGGTTCCCCTGCACCGTGAATTCCGAATACAGCTGCGGGATGTCCACATCGTTGCCGGGCAGGGTCGCATCGATGGTCTTTTGGACGAGTGCAGCGAGCACGAAGAGTCCGATGACGATACGGACGGTGCGGATCCAGGGACGGTCCGGGTTCAGCGCTTCGTTGGCAGCAAGGTGCAGCCTCACGGGCGGAACCGCCGGCTTCCAACCGCCATCATCATCTCTATGGCTCATGCAACCAGCGTGGCGGCGCGAGGCGGTAAAGGACAGGGTCCTTTGGAGGTATGAAGCCGGACGTCCGCCGGGTTAACGACGGGCGGTCCGGCGGGGGGTGTGGATCAGGCGTTGGTTCTGCGCTTCAGCCAGCCCCAGACGCCGGTGGCGACAAAAAGGACGAGGCCAATAATGGCGAGCCAGAGAAGACCCTTCACCACAAAGCCGACGATGGACAGGATGAGCCAGATGACAAGAAGTCCGATGATGATTCCCATGGGGCCAACTCTAGGCCCGGCCGGCCGGAATGAACTGGGCATCGGCCAGCGTTTCGCCCGAAGATACTGCGGCTCGACGTCATAAGCCGGTCCGCACGGCGCTGCTGGCCCTGGCTCACGCAGCGGACACCAGTCCTGCAGTGCCGTCCACGACCACCATCTGACCGTCCGTCAGCGTCCTCGTGCCGGAGCCCGTACCCATGACGGCGGGAATGCCGTACTCCCGGGCGACAATGGCTGCGTGTGAACCCAGGCCGCCGAGGTCCACGACCACGGCTGCAGCCCGCTGGAACAACGGGGTCCAGGACGGGTTGGTATAGGGGCAAACGAGGATCTCGCCGCTGAGCAGCGAGCCAAACTCATCCGGGCCGTGGATGATGCGCACCATGCCCTTGGCCTGCCCCCGGCTGGCCGGGGTTCCGCTCACCAGGGCGCCTTCAGTACCTTTCGCCGTGGTGAACAAAGCACTGGGCTCAAGCAGCGGAATTCCCTCCAGCTCTTTCCGCTTGGCTGCCCTGGCCTGCACAATCCGGCGGTACCTTTCCTTCTCGGCCGCGGAAAGCGCGTCGCCGTCGACCATCGCATCCAGCTCCTCGAAGCGCAGGTGGTAGACGTCTTCCGGCCTGGCCAGGACCCCCGCCCGCGCGAGTCGCCTGCCCAGGTCCAGCAGTGCCCGGCGCAGCGGCGGAAGGACCATGGTGGCGTAGAAGTGGCTGTCTTCCCGGAATGCCATCCCCGCCTTTGCGGATTCGACGGCGGCCGCCATCCGCCGGCGCAGCTGGTGGATCCGCATCGCCGGATGCCGCATTAGGTCTTCGAGTGCTTCACCGGTCTGGTCGGTTGCCGGCGGCCGCTGGCCCGTCATGGATCTAACCAGTCCCAGCACGACCTCGGGGGCTTCGGACCAGGTTGGCGGGCTGCTGAGGACCACACTCATGGTCTCGCGGTGGCCATATTCCGCGAGGAACCGCTTGAAGGCCGCATGGAAGTCGGCGAACTCATCCCGCTGCGTGAGGGCGGCCAGCAGTTCGTCCGGGTTCAGGTGGGTGAAGAGCCCGGCCAGGTCCGGATTTGACTGCACCTGGGCAGCCAGCTGTTCAAGTGCTTTGTTGGCCTGGCTGGTGCGGGTCTGTGCTCCCGCGATCAGTGCCGGTGCAAGCCTGCGCCTGCCCAGCAAGAAGAGCATCGACCTCAACTTCAGCTGGGAGAGAAGCACCCCGGGAAGGTAGGAGATCCTGAGTTCAGTGATCCCGCGCATAGTGGCGAAGGCTTCTTCGGCGAGTGTCACCACGGCCTTCCAGGGTAAGGAACCGGGTTCCTGCATGTTGAGCCGGTCAACGTCAGCAAGGAAGGCGCTGAACCGGGGATCACCTGTCCATCGGGCCGGGCTATATCGTTTGGCCCGCCGGACCAGGGAATACGGCGCGCCCAGCGTACGAAGCGTGGGCCTGGGTACCGGCGGCACCAGCCGGACCACTACCCCGTCCTCCTCCGGCAACAGTTCTTGCAACGGCGGGAACGCAATGCCAACGCTTCCGGCCATGCCGTGGAGCATGGCCAGGATTCCGCGCTGCATCCAGCCGGACACATCGAGCGGATAGGGTCGGACCTGGAACATCTCCAGGAAGAACGGACCAACCAGCCGTTGAAACCGGTTGAGCGGAAATGGCTGCGGCGGCAGGGCCGTGATGGGCCTGGCCTGCACGAGATACGCGCGTCCGCGGGCTATTGCCCACTCCACATCCTGCGGCCGGCCGAAATGGTCCTGCGCCCGCACGGCCAACCGCACCAGTTCCGCCAACTGCTCCTGGCTGAGTTCCAGCCGGGGCTGCGGCGTCCCGCCGGCCATGGCCTCCGGGCCCTCCAGCCCTGGACTGCGGGCGGCCAATCCGCTGCCGCCGGGGCTGAAGGAGCGTAATCTGCCCGCAGGGTCAAGGACATAACGGTCCGGAGTGACCTCGCCTGAAACGATCGCCTCGCCCAGGCCCCGCCCGGCATCGATGACAATCTCGCGGCGTTCCCCGGTCACCGGATTGGCGCTGAACATGACGCCGGCGGTATCTGCCTGGACCATCTCCTGCACCACAACGGCCATGGCCACGACCGCAGGGTCGATGCCCTGGCGGCGCCGGTACGAGATGGCGCGTTCCGTCCACAGGGAGGCCCAGCAATCGACCACAGCCTGCATCACCGCGTCCTCGCCGGCAACATTGAGGTACGTGTCCTGCTGGCCCGCGAACGCCGCACCCGGCAGGTCCTCCGCCGTGGCGCTGGACCGCACTGCTACGGGGCCGCTGCCGAGGGCAGCGTAGGCAGCGGCGATATCTTCGCGAAGCTGCCCGGGGATCCTGGCTGCGCTGAACAGCTGCCGCATCTCAGAGCCGGGCGCATCTGCCTCAACCAGGGCCGCCAACGATTCCCGCAATCCGGACTCCGCGAGCACTGTGCGGTAGCCCGCCGTCGTCACGACAAACCCCGGCGGAACCGGAAAACCTGCCCGCACGAGTTCACCGAGGTTGGCGCCCTTGCCGCCGGCCAGCGCACGGTCCCGGACCCCGAATTCCGCCAGGTTGCCTACAGTCTTGTCGTCCACCCGGGCTCCTGACGTTTCCCGACCAATATTTCCTTCAAGCTAGGCCTAAGACAGGCGGCGCACAACTGGACGTATGGGTGCAGATGTTGCCAGGGCGGGACGCCAACGGGGCGGGGACCTGCAGGGGAAGAACCGGGGAGGCTTGTGCGGCGGTGCTCATTTGGAGCTGCGATGCCTGCGGGGCTGCGCTCATTCTGGCGCTGTGATGACTTGTGGAGCTAAGGAGATTCGAACTCCTGACCTCTTCGATGCGAACGAAGCGCTCTACCAACTGAGCTATAGCCCCCGATCGTGGCCGCTCCTGCGGGGAAAAACCGCTGGTGCGGAACCGGTGTCCCTAGGCTACAAATAATCCTTGCCCAACGCCAATTCACGGCCCCACGCCACTCCGCGGCCCAACGCCAATCCGCGCCGCCTGGACGTTCGCGCCCTCGCCCGGTGCCGCCGTCGGGCCTTATGCCCGGCGGCGCTGCAGAACGTCGTCCAGATTACTCAGGGCCTTCTGGGCCTTGGACAGCTGCTGTGCTTCCGCCGCAGCCGCTGCCTCTGCCGCCGGCGCGGCGGCCCCCTTCTTCAGTGAGGGTTTGCCGACGGCTTTAGGCGCCTCGGGAAGTTCGAGCGGCTCCGGCTCGGGACGTTCAGCCTTGGCTGCCTCCACGTAGACGGGCTTGGGCACCTCCACGGGCTCCCAGGGGGTGCCGGAGGCAGCCGCAGCCGCACTCGTATCGCCCGCGGCCACAGCGACGGCGAGGGCCGCTTCACGCAGTTCCACGGCAGTAAGCGGCTTGACCTTAGCCTGCCCGGCCTCGGCATCGAAGAGCGGGCTTTCCGGACGGGCCGGTGCTGCCTCAGGCTTGGGCGGAACGGCAACAGCCTCGTCACGGCGGGGTGCAGGCGCGCTCATGGCAGATCGGAATGCCGCGTTGACCTTCGCTTTGCGGTCCCGGACGGCGAGCCACCGCAACAGGGCCACCGACCCCACGGTCAACAGGGCGCAGGTGACCGGAAGGGCGGCCGAACCGATGCCGAAGGGCAGCAGCACACCCGAGATGAATGCGGTGAGAAGGGACAACAGCCCCACAAGCGCAAGGGCGGTCCGGCCATAACGGATGCGGAGCTTCGCCGGAGCCGGCGTGCTCGCAGTTCCGGCAGCGGATCCTGCACTCTTCCTGGGTTCCATGGCTTTCTCCTGCTGGGCGGCGACATTCAATACCAGGCCGGCGGGCGGGTCCGGCCTGTCATCGGCGGGGGTGTCTGCCAGGAAGTCGACGGCGGGCTGGAACTGGTGCCGGCGGTTCCGGAGGACGTAAGGGGCAACCCATACAATCCAGAGCGCGACGGCAACCACGAGGATCACTGAGCTGCTAAGGGGGAAGTCCACACTCAAAACCGTATGAGCATCATGCCTGCTCAGGCCGCATTACCAAGGGTGTGTCGTGCCCCCGGAGGCAAACGGCGGGTTTTGTGAACGGCGCGACGCCAACCATGGGCCCAGGAGGCCTTCCGGGACCTCTTCCGATGTGAGGGCGAACGACCGGTGGTCCGCCCATTCGCCGTTGATGTGCAGGAACCGCGGCCGGTACCCCTCGTCCCGGAACCCCAGCTTCTCCACCACCCGGAGGCTCGGTCCGTTCTCCGGCCGGATGTTGATTTCCATCCGGTGCAGGCCCAGGGTCCGGAAGCAATGGTCCGTCACCAGGGCCACGGAGGTGGGGGCTATCCCCCGCCCCGCCCGCTCCTGGTCCACCCAATACCCCAGGGTGGCCATCATGGCCGAACCCCAGACAATCGAGGACACGGTCAGCTGCCCCACAATCGCGGGGTTCCTGAGGCCCGGCGTCCACTCGGTGATCAGAAAGGGAAGCGCCGTGGCCTGGGCGGCCTGCATCTTCAGCGAGCGCACCATGTGCCGGTAATCGGGCAGCCCGCCGGCCGGATCCGGGTTGGAGGCCTCCCAGGGCGCCAGCCACGCACTGTTCCGCGACCGGACTTCCGTCCACTCCTTCTTGTCGCGGTAACGGATAGGCCGAAGGACCAGGTCGCCGCATTCGAGGGTGACCGGCCAAATGGGACCGCTCTGCATGGCGCTACCGGGAGAGGCCGGCGGTGAAGCCCGGCAGCCATTCCCGCAGGCCGGGACCCAGGTCTTCGCTGTCGATGGCGAGCTGGACGCAGGCCTTGAGGTAGCTGAGTTTGTCCCCCGTGTCGTAGCGGCGGCCGCGGAACACAACCCCGTACACGCCGTGGCCCTCGGCGTCGCCGGATGCCAGTTCCTGCAGGGCGTCCGTCAGCTGGATTTCGCCGCCGCGTCCCGGCTTGGTGTGTTCGAGGACGTCGAAGACCGCCGGGTGCAGGACGTACCGCCCGATCAGGGCAAGGTTGGAGGGCGCTTCCTCAGGCGAAGGTTTTTCGACGAGCCTGTTGACGCGGACGTAGTCCCCGCCGTCGATCGCCTGGACGTCCGCGCAGCCGTACGCGCTGATCTGCGAGGGTTCAACTTCGATGAGCGCGACGACAGACCCGCCAGTTTTCGCCTGCACGTCAATCATGGTGCTGAGGAGTTCGTCGCGGGCGTCAATGAGGTCATCCCCCAGCAGGACCGCGAAGGCCTCGTTGCCCACGTGCTGCTTTGCCCGGAGCACTGCGTGGCCCAGGCCATGGGGGTCGCCCTGCCGGACGTAGTGGATGTCACCCAGCTGGCTTGCCGCCTGGATGGACGCCAGCTTCTCCGTGTCCCCCTTGTCCTCAAGGGTCGATTCGAGGGAGGGAACCCGGTCGAAATGGTCTTCAAGGGCCCGCTTGTTGCGGCCTGTAATCATCAGGATGTCGTTGAGGCCCACGTGCACGGCTTCCTCCACCACATACTGGATGGCAGGCTTGTCCACGACGGGCAGCATTTCCTTGGGCATCGCCTTAGTGGCAGGCAGGAACCTGGTGCCCAGGCCCGCTGCGGGAATGACGGCTTTGCGGACTCTGGGGTTACTGGTGTTCACCGGTCTAATCTAGCGTCAGTCAGGCGTTTCAGTAACCACCGGCGCGGCGGCCCCGCGCCCGGACCGCGAAGCCACGGCATCGCGGGCCACCCAGGAAGGACACCATGCTTCAGGAGACCAACGCAGTCAAGGACGATATCCGCGCCGCCCACCGGCGGCGGCGGGCAGGCCTGTCACCGGCGCAGCTGGAGGCCGCTGGTTCCGCCCTGGCCATCCACGGGGAAGCCTGGGCGGGCAGGGTCACCGGCGGCAGCCCGGGAACTGCCTGCGTGTACCTCGGCGTGGGACAGGAACCGCCCACCTTGCCGTTGATTGCTGCGCTGCACCGAAGCGGCCACAGCGTCCTGCTCCCCGTCTGTGAGCCGGGACGGGAACTGAGCTGGGTGTACTGGACGCCCGGGACAGGATTCGAGCGCAGCAAATATGCGCCGATCCTGGAACCCGCGGGAGTCCGCCACGGCCCGGAGACGGCCGGAGGCGCGGCGATGCTCTTCATTCCGGCCACAGCCGTGGACCTCGCGGGAAACAGGATTGGCCAGGGCGGCGGGTACTACGACAAATTCCTGGGGCACCTTGCTACGGCGGGGAAGGAAATTCCGCTCGCCGCGGTTATTTATGACGAAGAATTGCTGCCCGCCGGCCGGATTCCCGCAGAGGAGTTCGACCGGCCGGTCCCGGCGGTGCTCATGCCCTCCGGGTACCGGCCCCTGGCGGGCGGCGCCTGAGCCCGGGGCTGCCGGACCCAGATGATAGAATTAGCACTCAGGCCCTGCGACTGCTAATGGTTTACCAGTTGGCAGCACGGGACCTCTCGTTTGCCCAAGAGGAGGAGCACCAGTGCCTACATATGCTTACGCCTGCAAGGATTGCGGCCACGCCTTCGACATTGTCCAGTCGTTCTCGGACAGCAGCCTGACGTCATGCCCGGAATGCGGGGGAACGCTGCGCAAGAAGTTCAACAGCGTCGGCGTCGTCTTCAAGGGCTCGGGCTTTTACCGCACTGATTCCCGCGACTCCAAGGGCAGCTCTGTCTCCCCCGCACCCTCCGCGGCTCCGGCTGCACCGGCTCCCGCACCTGCCGCTTCCGCGCCCGCAGCAGCCGCCAGCTAGGACTTCCACGCCATGACGACGGCGGCCGGCGCCTTCCTGCGCCAGGCCGCCTTTGTCCACATAGGCGCAGTCCAGCCTCCCTGGCGTGCCGCCCCGCCCCGTAGCGTGGGCGCATGCCGATACTTTCCCGCCCTCACCGCAACGGCCCGGGGTGGCCCGCGGGCACCTCTTCCCCGGGACGCCGTCCCGGATACCGTTCGTTCCGCTCCCGGTTTGCCGGCTGGCTGAGCCGCAACCGACGCCTCGCTGCAGCCCTGCTCTTCTGCGCGGCGGCGGCCATCACGGTGCAGCAGCTCACTCCTGCCCCGGTATCGACCGTCACGGCCCTTGCCGCTGCCAGGGACCTCCCTGCCGGCACCGCAATGACGGCAACCGACCTGGCCCGTGTCCAGGTGCCGCCGGGGATGATGGCTGCAGGATTCCTCCGCGACGACGCAGCCGCCACCGGGAAGCAGCTTGCTGCCCCGATGCGCAAAGGACAGCTCCTCACCGATGCTCAGCTCCTGGGCCCCGGGCTCCTCGCTGGTGCGCCTCACGGCTCGGCCGCCGTTCCCCTGCGCATGGCGGATGCGTCATCCATCCAGCTGGTCTCTCCCGGCCAGTTGGTCAACGTCGTACTGACATCAGCCAACGGCTTCGACCAGCAGGGGCCATCCGAGGTTCTCGCCTCTGCCGTCCCGGTGCTGTGGACATCCAACAAGGGTGGGCAGAGCGGCCAGTGGCTGGGCACCACGGAGACGGACGGGCTGATCGTCGTGGCAGCCACCGCGGAGCAATCCTCCCGCCTGGCCGGTGCCTCCACCCAGGGCAGGCTGTTCTTCGTCCTCGTCAGCCCGCCCTAAACCCTCGGGAACCCTCACCAGTGGAACCCCTCACCAGCGGGAACCCTCACCAGCGGGACACCGCAGCGGGACCAGGCGCCACCCGTCCGGGCGCCGCAGGCCCTTAGCCCCAGTGCGGCGGCCGCTGTTCCTTCAACCAGGCGTCGTGGTCATCGTCCCGGTCACCCCAGCTGCGGGCGTCGTCCTCGGCGGC
Source organism: Arthrobacter sp. NQ7 (assembly GCF_029581595.2). Classification (NCBI taxonomy): domain Bacteria; kingdom Bacillati; phylum Actinomycetota; class Actinomycetes; order Micrococcales; family Micrococcaceae; genus Arthrobacter; species Arthrobacter sp. NQ7. The sequence continues at coordinate 421,851 of NZ_JARFXU020000002.1, forward strand.
CTTGGTCGGAAGGAGGTCCCCGGTGCCGGCCTTTGCCGTCCGGGCGGCAGGCCCGTCCGAAGCCGGCTTCGCGGCGCCACCTGCGTCACCCTGGGTTTCAGGTTCCGCGGTCCCGCTGCCGTTCGCAGTGTTGCCGTTTACGCTGTTTTCGTCCACAGCGTTGTCGTTCATCCCGCTGCCGTCCACAGCGTTGCCGTTCATCCCGTTGCCGTTCCGGCGCGGATCTTCCTCGCGCACGTGTCCTCCGCTGATCCCGTTCACGGCCAGGTCTCCCTCCGTCCCGCTGTTTCCTGTTGGGGAGTCACCGGCCGTGGAGGCCGTTTCCCTGTTGTCGGGGGCACTGGCGCGGCGTCCCTGCCCGTTACGGCCGAAGCCGGTGCCGGCGGCGTCCGATCCTGCCTGGTGCCCGTTCCCGCCGGCGTCCTGCCGGCTTCCGCTGTCATCGCCGCGGTCGTCGCTGGGCAGGTAGGAAACACCACCCGGCGCAGAAGTGCCCATTCCATGGAACGCCTGGTCGAAGTCATCGTCAAGGAATCCTGCAGAGGGCGTGGTCCTGGCCGGCAACACCATCTTTTCCAGCCCAAGGTAGCCGGCGATACGGTCTGCGCAGGACGAAGGATCGGTGAAGACCTCGATGGTCCAGAGCGGCATATAGCGCCACCCCAGCCGCTCCAGCAGTTGAGGCCGCAGCCGGCTCCGTTCACGCACGCTCATGGTGCGGTACTGCGCAGTGCCGTCGGACTCAATGGCTACGGGCCGTGGAAGGTCGGACTCGTCCTGGCCCATGGTGTTGAGGGGGTCGGCGGCGGCAACAACGTCGATGGCGCCGTCGTACTGGTGCCAGACCCTCGCCCCGCGGGCCCGCAGCCGGTCGCCCAAGTCCGCGACCAACGGATCTGCCCCCAGTGCCTGTTCGCTGGCGGCCGCCCGGGACGCGGGGGTACCCAGGTCGGTGTTGCCGGAAATCTCCCGGTCCAGCAGCGTGTACAGGTCCACCGCGCCGTGGGTGAGCCGGGTGTGGTCCAGGTCCTCGGGACGGAAGCAGGTCAGCACGTGCATGGAACGGCGTGCGCGGGTCATGGCCAGCGCAAATTTCTCCCTGCCTCCTTCCGCGGAGAGCGGCCCGAAGTTGTGCAGCGCCCGGCCGTGCGGGGTCCGCCCGAATCCCGGCGAGAAAATGACGTGGTCGCGGACCAGTCCCTGGGCCCTTTCCAAGTCGACCACCCGGAAGGACTCCGGGCCGGCGCCGAAGAATCCGGCCAGGCCCGGCTGGTTGGACAGCTGGAGCCGGATGGACTCGCCGATCCGCGCGGCGTGCCGCAGGCTGGCGGTAACCACGGCGAGGGACGTCCGCGGGCGCATGCGCGCGTGCTCGAAAACCAGTTCCACGACGCGGTTGACCTCGGCCACCACGGATTCCACGCCTTCGTGGTCCGCGCTGGGAAGCCCCGTGCCGTCAGGAAGGTACTCCACCAACAGGGAGCGGTCCAGCCCGGTCGCGGACTGACCTTCCGGCAGCCGGCGCAGGCCACCGTCGTAGAAGTTCTTGCTCAGTTGGAGGACAAGGTCCTCGTCCACCGCGCGGTACACCACGTTGAGCTGCCACACCGGCAGCACGGCCGACAGTGCCGTAAAGGCGCTCTCGACGCGCTGGTGCGCGGATTCGCCGGGCGCGAGCCGTTCCACCCCGACCGTAAATGTCCGTGGCGTGGCGATGCGGGAATCGCCGAAGGCGATGACCTGCCGGGCGCGGGCAATCGAGGGCAGGACTGCCTGCAGGGAGGTCGCCTCGGCGTCGAGGATCACGACGGCATCGAAGTGCTGCTCCGCGGGCAGCAGGCCCGTCATCAGGTACGGGCTGACGGACCAGACCGGAACCAGGCTGCCGATCAGGTCAGGTGCCTGCGCGGTGAGGGCCGGCAAGGAGACCCGTCCGTCCTTCAGCAGGCTGCGCAGGAGGTCCGCCTGGCGGGGCTGGGCGGCAATGGCACTGCGCCACCGTTCAGCCAGGTCCCACCGAAGCCGGGCGGCACCGCTGGCGATGTGGGCGTTGTCGGCCAGCCGGTACTCGGCCTCGAGCTGGCGCAGGGCCTCGCCGTCGGACATGGCCAGGTAGTCGTCGCCGCTGATCATGGCTTCGAGGGCGGACTGCCACCAGGCAAGTTCAAGTTCTGCGGCGACGGATCCTGCCGGAACCTCCCGCTCCGCGAGGTCGTCGAGCAGTTCACCGAGTCCGTGTTCGCGCATGTTCTCGATAAGGAGCGTCCGCTCGGGCAGGGTCTTGAGGGTGTCGGTATCCGCCACCAGCCGCTCCAGCCGCTCCATCAGCCGGGCATAGGGAACGGTTGCCAGGGATCCGCCGTCTTCCGTGTGCCGCAGTGCCTCGCCGAGCTGCGCCAGCTCGCGGTCCAGGGACCGGTACATGGCGTTCATTTCGGCCAGGCCGGATGGAACCGCGGGGTGCCGCTGGGTGGTGGCGTACCCTGCCCACAGGGCCCGCTGCTCCTGGACCAGGACCAGCGACGAGTGCAGGTCCGCGATGTGCACGCCGGGGCGGACGTATTCCTTCGCCACCCGGCGAAGCCGGGAGCGCTGCATGGCCGTCAATTCGATGCCGCGTTCGCGGCGCCAGGCGGACGGGGCCGTGGCGGAGATCAGGTCGGTCACCGGCCGGTCGAAGATGTCCGGGGTGAATTTGTCCAGGCTGCCGCGAACGGCCACGAGCAGTTCCAGCTGCTCGCCCCACTCGGCGAACGACTCGCCCAGGCGGATCTCGGCATGCTCGGCCACTGCCTGCATGCGGTCGCGCAAGGCAGGGAGGCTTTTCGCCACGGACCGGACCAGGTCCTGGGCTTCCTCCGTTTCCTTGCGGGTCAGCAGCCGGGCACCGTGCCAGGGGCTGGTGGTGGCCGCTTTGCTGAAGCTGCCCAGTTCCGCGGCGCGCCGAAGCCTGCCGGCCAGCTCCTCACGGTCACGGATGTTGTCCAGGACGCTCCGCTTGAGCCGGACGGTGGTTGCCGGCGCGGGATGGATGGACGTGAGCTCGGCCAGTGACTGCATGGCCTGGTACGGCGAGCAGCCCCACCGCTCCCGGACGTTGTGGAGCGACGCCACGTGGTCCATGAGCGCATGCCGGTGCTCGGTCAGGGTGGCATGCAGGTTCCCGAGCTGCGGCTCCAGCGACTTTTCGTTGCGGACGATGGCCCGGACCAGTTGGCCCTTCAGCTGCTGGGCGGAAACGTTGCCGGAGAGCTGGAACAGGATGGACTCCAGCCCCAGGGTCTCCAGGTGTCCGGATACTTCGTTCAGGCTGGCACGGCGGTCCCCCACCACAAGCACGGTCTTCCCGGCGTCCACCAGGGCGCCGATGGTGTTGATGGCGGTCTGGGTCTGGCCGGTACCGGGCGGGGTGCTGACCACCAGGGAGTCGCCGGCGCGGGCAGCATCAATGACATATTGCTGGTCCGCGTCGGCGTCCAGGAGGAGGAGCTCATCCTTGGGGTGCCTGTTGTCCAGGTGCGGGAAGCGGGACGGGTCCGGGTCCTGCACGTCCACCATTTCGCCGCCGGCCGCGGTGGCGAGGGCGGAGACGATGGGATGCGAGTCGTTGATCCAGGGATCGTCGAGGTTGCCGGAGAGGTCCGCGAAGGTGGAAACCAGCAGGTTGTGCTGGGTTTCGGCACCGTGGATGGGCCGGATCAGGGTGGCCAGCCGGTCCAGGACGGGCTGGGGGTCGAACCGCGCTGTGCTGTAGGCAAGGCGGGTGACGGCGTTGACGTCGAAGACAATGCCGTGGATGTTCTTCAGGTGCCGCACCAGCGCGGGGTTGATGTGTGCCTGCTCGGTGAGCTGGAGTTCGAAGTCGTCCTCGCCCGGGCGGACGGTGAGGGAGATGGCGGTCAGCATCACCGGGGCGGATACGCGCTGGGGTTTGCCCCCGACGGCGGACGTCCACACCACGGTGCCTGCGGACAGGTATCCGGCATCGATGCCGCGGTCGTTGGCAAGTTCAAAGATCTTGGACCGGATGTTCCGCGATGCCCGTGCCGCCACGACATACTGCTGCCGGTCCCGGATCAGCGTGGACAGTCGGGTACGGCGCCCGGCCATGAGCTGGGCAAGCCCGGAGGGGTGGGCCGAGGTGAGGTCGATGGAACCTTCGGGGGTCTTGGTAAAGCGCAGCATCGTGTCCGCGCCGGTGACCGGTTTGAGCCCGGACAGCCATTTACGAAGCTCTTCCGAGCCTTCCGGGTGGCCTTGACCAACTGACACTTCTGCCTTCTTTTCTGCGTTTGCACGTGACGCCCTGGACCATACCGGCATAGCTTCGAGAGTAGCCGCTTCGACGCCGGACTTGAGAGACCGCAACACTGGGGCAAGGGAATTTGCGGAGGTTTTCACCGGGAAAAAGCAGTGGCCGGCCCCCGCTGGCGGAGGCCGGCCACTCACAGTGCTATTCCCATTCGATGGTTCCCGGCGGCTTGCTGGTCACGTCCAGCACCACCCGGTTGACGCCGTCCACCTCGTTGGTGATCCGGTTGGAAATCCTGGCCAGGAGGTCGTACGGAAGCCGCGACCAGTCGGCGGTCATGGCGTCCTCGGAGGAGACGGGACGGAGCACGATGGGGTGGCCATAGGTGCGGCCATCGCCCATGACGCCCACGCTGCGGACGTCGGCGAGCAGGACGACCGGCATCTGCCATACGTCGTTGTCCAGGCCGGCTGCGGTCAGCTCGGCGCGGGCAATGGCGTCCGCCTTGCGCAGCAGGTCCAGCCGGTCCTTGGTGACCTCGCCGACGATCCGGATGCCCAGGCCCGGGCCCGGGAAGGGCTGGCGGCCGACGATTTCCTGCGGCAGGCCAAGCTGGGCGCCCACTGCGCGGACCTCGTCCTTGAACAGGGCGCGCAGCGGCTCGACGAGCTCGAACTGCAGGTCCTCGGGCAGCCCGCCCACATTGTGGTGGCTCTTGATGTTCGCGGCACCTTCACCGCCGCCCGATTCGACGACGTCCGGGTACAGGGTGCCCTGGACCAGGAATTTGATCTTTTCGCCGTGCGCAGCGGCGTCGGCGATGATGGCCAGTTCGGCTTCCTCGAAGGCGCGGATGAACTCGCGGCCGATGATCTTGCGCTTGGTCTCGGGGTCGCTGACGCCGGCCAGCGCGGACAGGAAGCGTTCCTGTTCGTTGGCCACATACAGCTTCACGCCGGTGGCGGCCACGAAGTCGCGTTCCACCTGTTCGGCTTCTCCTTCGCGCAGGAGGCCGTGGTCAACGAACACGCAGGTGAGCTGGTCGCCCACAGCGCGCTGGACCAGGGCTGCCGCCACGGCGGAATCGACGCCGCCGGAAAGGCCGCAGATGACCCGGGCATCCCCGATCTGCTGGCGGATGCGCTCCACCTGCTCTTCGAGGATGTTGCCGGTGGTCCAGTTGGGCTCGATCTTGGCGCAGTTGAACAGGAAGTTCTCGAGCACCTGCTGGCCGTAGGCGGAGTGCTTGACCTCAGGGTGCCACTGCACACCGAACAGGCCCTTTTCCTCGTTGGCGAAAGCGGCCACTTCCGCGCCCGCCGTCGTGGCCAGGACGTCGAAGCCTTCCGGCGCCCGGTGGACGGAGTCGCCGTGGCTCATCCAGGTCTTCTGGTGCTGGGGCATGCCCTCCAGCACGGAGCGCCCCTCGCCCAGGATGGTGGTTTCCGTGGATCCGTACTCCCGCAGCCCGGTCTTGTCCACCGTGCCGCCCAGGGCGTTGGCCATGGCCTGGAAGCCGTAGCAGATGCCAAAGACGGGGACGCCCGCTTCGAAGAGGTCGGCACCCACGCTGGGGGCGCCGTCGGCATAAACGCTGGAAGGTCCGCCGGAAAGGATGATGGCGGCGGGGTTCTTGGCCAGGAGCTGCTCGGTGGAGTAGGTATGCGGAACCACTTCCGAATACACATTCGCTTCCCTGACGCGGCGGGCAATCAGCTGCGCGTACTGGGCACCGTAATCAACAACCAGCACCGGCTTCTGGGAAGTTTGGGATGCAGTGGGAGTAGTCACCGTAATAGCCTACTTGGCGCCGTTGCACCGGCGCATCTTGGGACGGCCCGCTGTGACGGAGCAAACGTCCGACGGCGGCTGGCCGGCCGGGCAGGCCGGCGGCGGCTGCCCGGCCGCTTGGGTCTGCAGCGGGTTGGCTGCGCGGCGGGTTGGGGCTGCGCAGGAGCTCAGTAGCGCTGCGGCGCCTGCGGGTTGGCGGCCAGTTCGGCCTCCACCTCCGCGTGGAACTTCTTCTCGACGATGAAGGACAGGAACGGCACCACGCCGCCAAGGGCCAGCAGGACCAGCTTCAGGAACGGCCAGCGCATCAGCGACCAGAGTCGGAAGTTGGAAATCAGGTAGACCACATACATCCAGCCGTGCACGATCAGCACGGTAACGGAGATATTGACGCCGTTGAGTACACCGGCGGGCTCGGCATCGGCGAACCCGAATCCGAACGGCTGGCCGGTCACGGCATTGGTGCCGCCGGCGAACAGGTACTGCCCGAAGCCGTAGCGCACCACGAGTTCAGCGCACAGCAGGAGCAGCATGGTGCCCGTGAGGTAGGCCATGACCTTGTAGAACTTCAGGGCCGACCGGATCTGCGCTTCCGTTCCGCCGAAGCGGCGCTTCCTGGACGTCTTGCCACCCGGGGTCTGGGCGGACGGGGTGGCAGGTTTCGGATCAATCATGGCTGTACCTTTTGTTCGTGCTGGCCAGGCTGCGGGTGCTGTCCAGGCTGCTGTGGAAGCTGGTGCGGGTTGTGCTGGTGGTCTTCGGGGCCGGCCGTGCCGTCAGCCTCGAGTGCTTCCTCCAGGTCGCGGTGGTAGTCGTCCTTGACCAGCCGCCACCAGATGAAGAAGGCGAATCCAGCGAAGACCACCCATTCGATCGAGTAGAAGAGATTAAGCCAGTTGATGTGCTGCCCCGGCGGCTGCGGCCCGATGTTCAGCGGCAGGAGTTTTCCGGGCGCTGCCGCGGCACTGACGTCCTGGCCCGCCACCACCTCGGCCGTGGCTGATACGAACCCGGGGTAGCTGCTCACGTCCCAGTAGTTGATGAGCTCCGCCACGGAAACGGCCGTCGCCTCACCCGGCTTGGCCGCTTTCCCGGCCACCGGCGCTTCGGAGGGCAGCAGGCGGCCGGTCAGTTCCACCAGGCCCGACGGCGGTGCGGCCGCATCCTGGGGTTGCGCCACCCACCCGCGGGCCACGGGAATCCACGTCTGGGGTGATGCCGCCGCGCCCGAGAGCGTGGGGGCGCCGTTGACGGCGAACGCCGCGACCACCCAGTAGCCGCTCTTTCCGTCATGCAGGCGGCCAGGGACCAGCACCTGCTTGTCGGGGCTGTACGTTCCCTGGGCGGTGACCATCTGGTCCGCCACGCTGCCGTGGAAGAACTCCCCCGGCTGGAGCGTGGCGGTAAGCGGCTGGATCTGCTCGGACGCGGGGTTGACCGGCACCTCGGGCTGCGTGGAACGGCCGAACTGCCACTGGCTCAGCAGCACGAAGACCCCGGAGAGGACGATCGCCAAGACAAAACCGGCGATCCATCGAGGCTTAAGGGCTGTTTTCCACACGTCTTAACCGTACTTCGTACTTCTGTAGAACAACTAAACGCCAGGGACGGACCAGCCTGGACCGCGGACCGGGCTAATGGTCGAAGAACACGAGGCTGGAGTTAATCAGCTCGGCGATGACTTCGGCGTCATAGGCACGCCGCAGGGATTCGCGGAAGGACTCCTTTGAAAGCGAACGGGCCAGCGTGGCCAGCACTTCCAGGTGGTCCGAAAACGAGCTGGCCGGTGTGGCAATGAGCAGGATGACGGTGGCGGGTCCGTCGGCGGCACCGAAGTCCAGCGCATGGCCGTATTTTGCGATGCCGACGGCGATGGAGGTTTGGGATACGAATTCGCTGCGCGCGTGCGGCAGTCCGACGCCGCCGGGAAGCCCCGTTGCCAGCTGGTGCTCCCGGGCATTGACGTTCTTGAGGAACCCGTCAAGATCCGAAATCCGCCCGGCAGCGTACAGCCGCTCTGCCAACTGGTTGGTGGCGTCCGTCTTGTCCTTCGCCTCCATCTCCAGGATCACCATGTCGGGAGTGGTGAGGTGGGCGTCGTACGGGTCCAGTGGTTCCGCCAAGGCGTATCCCTTCAGTCAGCAATGCGGGGCAAGCGGCCCCTCAGCGCAAGGGCACGATGTCTTCAGCGCCCAAGCGGGCGGCGTCCGCGGATTCGTCGTCCGGCTGTTGCTGGCTAAGGCGTTCTGCTTCCACACGGGCAATGTAGTGGCGGACCTCGTTTTCACGCTGCGCGTCACTCCAGCCAAGGACGTCACCCATCAGTTTAGCGACAACGGGGGCAGCGGACACACCGCGGTCCCACGCCTCGATGGAGATGCGCGTGCGCCGGGTGAGGACGTCCTGCACGTGCCGGGCCCCCTCGTGGGTGGCTGCGTAGACGGCCTCAGCCTGGAGGTAGTCGTCCGCGCCCGGCAGGGGCTCCGCGAGTTCGGGGTTCTGCGCAATGATGGCCAGGACCTCCGGTGTCATGGACCCGTAGCGGTTGAGCAGGTGCTCGATCCGCGCCACGTGGACGCCGGATTCCTCGGCGGTGCGGTTGCGGCGGTTCCACGCTGCGCGGAACCCACTGGCACCCAGCAGCGGAATGGTCTCCGTGCAGCTGGGCGGCACCCGCTCGTCCATGGTGCGGGTGGCCTCATCCACCGCGTCCTTGGCCATGACACGGTAGGTGGTCCATTTGCCGCCGGCCACCACCACGAGGCCCGGAACCGGGTGCGCCACCACATGCTCGCGGGACAGCTTGGCGGTGGAATCGTTTTCGCCGGCCAGCAGCGGGCGCAGGCCCGCGTATACCCCTTCAACGTCTTCCCGGGTCAGCGGCCGCTTCAGCACCTGGTTGACGTGCTCCAGCACATAGTCGATGTCCTTGCTGGAGGCGGCGGGGTGCGCCTTGTCCAGGTGCCAGTCGGTGTCGGTGGTGCCGATGATCCAGTGCCGGCCCCACGGAATGACGAACAGCACCGACTTCTCAGTGCGCAGGATCAGCCCCACCGTGGACTGGAAACGGTCGCGGGGAACCACCAGGTGGATGCCCTTGGAGGCGCGGACCTTCAACTGGCCCCGGTCGGTGACCATGGCCTGGGTTTCGTCGGTCCAGACGCCGGTCGCGTTAATGACCTGCTTGGCGCGGATGCTGAACTGGGTGCCGTCCTCGCGGTTTTCGACTTTGGCGCCGACCACCCGCTCGCCTTCGCGGAGGAAGTCCACCACCTTCATCTGGTTCACGGCATGGGCGCCGTAGTACGCGGCCGTGCGGACCAGGTTGGCGCAGTATTTGGCGTCATCGACCTGGCCGTCGTAGTACCGAATGGACCCGACGAAGGCGTCGTTCTTGAGGCTGGGGGCGGCCCGGAGAGTTCCCCGGCGGCTCAGGTGTTTGTGGAAGGGCACGCCCCGGCTGTGTCCGCTGGAAATGGACATGGCGTCATACAAAGCGATGCCGGCCCCCACGTAGGGCCGCTCGATGAAGGGCTTGGTCAGCGGGTACAGGAACGGCACCGGCCGGGCCAGGTGCGGGGCGATCTCGGACAGCAGGAGGCCGCGTTCCTGCAGTGCCTCTTTGACCAGGGCGAAGTCCAGCATTTCGAGGTAGCGCAGGCCGCCGTGGATAAGTTTGGAAGACCGTGACGAGGTTCCGGCTGCCCAGTCGCTGGCCTCCACGATGCCAACGCTCAGGCCCCGGGTGACAGCGTCCAGCGCCGCTCCGGTACCGACGATCCCGCCGCCGACGATCAGGATGTCCAGTTCCTGGCCGGGTTCAGTTGTGGCCCGCAACCGCTGGATGGCCGTTTCCCTGGCTTCCGGGCCAAGGACCCCGCCGTTTGCAGGAACACTCTTCATTGAACGCCTCCAGTGCCTCGTGCCGGTAGTAAACCCACACTACTTGCTCGTGGCGTCCTTTGGGCAGGGCGGCCGCGGTCCACGCCGCCCTGCCGGCCGCGTCAGTTCCCGGCGTAGGGCGACACCACGACGTCGACCCGCTGGAATTCCTTCAGGTCCGAATAGCCCGTGGTCGCCATGGAGCGGCGCAGCGCACCGATGAGGTTGGACGTGCCGTTGGTGTGGTGGCCCGGTCCGAAGAGGACTTCCTCCAGCGGCCCTACGGTGCCCACGTTGGCGCGGTCACCGCGCGGAAGTTCCGTGTGGTGCGCTTCCTGGCCCCAGTGCCAGCCCCTGCCCGGGGCTTCCTCTGCCCTCGCCAGGGCGCTCCCCAGCATGACGGCGTCGGCGCCCATGGCGATGGCCTTGACGATGTCGCCCGAGGTGCCCATGCCGCCGTCGGCAATCACATGGACGTACCGGCCGCCGGACTCGTCCATGTAGTCGCGGCGGGCGGCGGCGACGTCGGAGATGGCGGAGGCCATCGGCGAGTGGATGCCCAGCGCGCGGCGGGTAGTGGTGGTCGCACCGCCGCCGAAGCCCACCAGCACGCCGGCCGCGCCGGTGCGCATCAGGTGCAGCGCCGGGGTGTAGCCAGCGGCGCCGCCCACGATCACGGGAACGTCGAGCTCATAGATGAACTGCTTGAGGTTCAGTGGTTCGTGGTCCTTGGACACGTGCTCGGCGGACACGGTGGTGCCCCGGATGACGAAAATGTCGACGCCGGCAGCCACCACGGTCTTGTAGTGCTCCTGGGTGCGCTGCGGGGTCAGCGAACCGGCAACGGTGACGCCGGCTTCACGGATCTCGGCGAGGCGGGACGTGATGAGTTCGGGCTGGATGGGGGCCTGGTACAGCTCCTGCATCCGGCCGGTCACGGCGGGACTGTTGGTCTCATCCTCGAGGGAAGCGATCTCGTCCAGGACGGACTGCGGATCCTCATAGCGGGTCCAGAGGCCCTCCAGGTCAAGGACGCCCAGGCCGCCGAGCTTTCCCAGCGCAATGGCGGTCTGCGGCGACATGGCCGAGTCCATCGGGGCGGCAATCACCGGCATGTTGAACTGGTACGCGTCGATCTGCCAGGAGACGGAGACATCCTTGGGGTCGCGGGTGCGACGGTTGGGGACGATTGCTATGTCATCCAGGGAGTAGGCACGACGCCCACGCTTGCCACGGCCGATCTCGATCTCATAAGTCACTGCTCTAGGTTATCCCAGCGCCGCATCCCACCCGCCCAGCCGGGCCGGGGCGGTTGGATACAGTGGCGGGATGGGCAGATACTGGATCTTCGACGGGCACATTGCCGGCATCGGCACCGCCTCGGGGCTGCGCGCCGTGGTGGGCCTCTGGCAGGACTCCCCCTTCGGGACATTCGCCGATGTGATGGTGCAGCAGCCCTCGGGGCACCGGCTGCTGCTGGCGCCGCGGACGGACGTGGCCGGGTTCATTTCCGCGACCTACAGCTTTGACGAGGTCCGGGTGGTGGACGTCCGGGCGTCGCTGGCGGACCGAAGGCTGACGGTCGACGCCGGCCCGCTGGAGATCCAGGCCGTCACCGGAGCGAGGACGTACCTGGGTTCGGCGCTGCGGGCAGTGCCCCGGCGCCTTGCCGTCCATCCGCGCTGGCTCTCCGCGGTGAGTCCGCTGGCCGCCCTGGCGGCCCCGGGCGCCCGCACCTACGGCACTGCCGGCAGTGGAAGGACGGAGTTCTATGGGGTGACCGACCTGCACCACGTGACCTCCGCCGTCGTCCGCTGGGAAGGATCCGACGCCGGCGCACTCGCTCCCATCCGCCCTCCGGTCACGTTCGGGTTCAGCAGCGTTCCGCCGCGGCCCAGCGTGGCGAGGGTCCGGACAACCGTGGTGGAGGCCTAGGTTCCTGTTGGTTCCTCCACGGTGAGCTGGGATTCGAACATCCGGAAGTAGCGTCCGCGCAAGGCCACCAGTTCCTTGTGGGTGCCCTGCTCCACGATCTGCCCGTCCTCCAGCATGTACACAATGTCGGCCTTCTCGATGGTGGCCAGGCGGTGGCTGATGGCAATGATGGTGCTGCTGCGGTCCGCGAAGAGGCGGGTAAAGATCCTGTGCTCGGCCAGTGCATCAATGGCCGAGGTGGGCTCGTCCATCACCATGAAGGACGCATCCCGGTAAAAGTTCCGGGCCATGGCCAGCCGCTGCCACTGGCCTCCGCTCAGGCCGCTGCCCTTCCGGCCGCGGGGATCCTCCATCCAGTTGCTGACGTGGTTGTCCAGGCCGTTGGGCAGCTTGTTGATGAACTCCAGGGCCTCTGCATCGGCGGCAGCTTTCCGCACGCGGTCATCGTTGCGCGGATTCTGCACGTCGCCGAAGTAGATGTTGTCCGCGGCGGTGGCGAACTCGTACTTCAGGAACTCCTGGCTGAGCACGGCAAGGTGCCGGTGCCAGGAGGTGACGTCGACGGCGGCGAGGTCCACGCCGTCGAGCAGCACCTTGCCCGAATCGGGACGGTAGAGGCCGGCGAGGATCCGGATCAAGGTGGACTTGCCAGCACCGTTCTCCCCCACGATGGCGATGTGCTGGCCCTGGCGGATGGTGAGGCTGACGCCCCTGATCACCTCGATGTCGCTGCCTGTATAGGTGAAGCGGATGTCCTTCAGCTCGACCTCTTCGGGCGCGCCAAGGAGGGGCGGGGCATGTTCCGCGTGCACGGGCATCGCCATGAAGAGCTCGTAGTCCTTCAGGTTGGCCAGGTCCTCGTCGATCGAGCTGAGTGACGACACCAGGTTGTTGGCGGTGGACAGCGCGCGGCTGACGATTTGCTGGACGTAGAGGAACTGGCCCACCGGGGCTGCCCGGGCGATGATCTGGCCCACCACCCAGATCAGCGACACCACCTCCGCGCCGTACTGCAGGGCGTCCGCGGCCAATTGCCGGGGGATGTAGCGGCGCTGGTAATCCAGGCGGCGCCGTTCGTCCGCGTCGCGGAGCCGGGAGCGCAGGTCCATCAGGAAGCCAACGATCCCGTAGAGCCGCATCTCGGCAATGTGCTGGGGCCGGAGGAGGTTGGTTTCGATCATGCGGCGCTGGCGGCGGGAGTCAACCTGCGTGTTCCAGTGGGCGATCTGTTCGCGGGACAGCTTGAACTGCAGATACACGCTGGGCACGATGGCCACCAGGACGATGACGGCAATCCACCAGCTGACCAGCAGCAGGGCCCCAACCGCCAGGATGACCGACACGAGCTGGGTGAAGATTGCGGCGATCCGGTCCAGGACGCGGGCGTAGGAGTCGGAGAACCGCTTGGCGCGGTCGTAGAGGTCGACCGTCTCCTTGTCGTCGTAGCGCCAGAATTCAAGGGCCAGGAAGCGCTCATACATCTGGTCCCCCACGATGGCGCCTACCTTGAAGCTCATCAGTTGCTGGATGTAGCGGTCCACACTGTTGAAGGCGCCCCAGAAGAGACCGAGGGCGGCGGTGACAATTACGTAGATGACGGCGAGGCGCCCGGCGGCGCCGTCGCCTGCATAGGCCGCTGCCAGGGCTGTGGTGGTGAGGGACGCGAAATAGGTGGTGACCAGCGGCAGCACGGCCGAGATCAGGGATCCGAGCACCTTCATGATCACGGCGCCCGGGGAGGCCCGGAAACTCACTCGAAGGACCTGGGCCACGGCTCGGGCATACGGACGCAGGGCGAGCCGTTTTTGGGGATCGCGTTTGGGGGTCAGTTCCGCCGGATGGCGCGGTTGGGACATGGAATCAGCCTAGTGCTGGCCCAGGGCCAAAAGGGCAGCGCCGACCCATCCGGCGACGGACGGGAACACGGGTTAGACCGGCAGCACGAACGGCTTCCCGTAGAACTCCGCCCACACGGGGTCGTCTGGTGGGAGGTGGTCGGGGTCGATGTGGGTGTCGTCGTCCGGTTCCCAGGGTGGGAGGTCTTCGGGGCTGACTTGTTCGCCGTGGAAGCACGCGGGCAGCGCAGCACTAATCACCGGGAGGATGCCTGGTGGCCAGTGGGTTGGTTCGGGGTCAGGGTGTTCGGGGTTGTAGTGGCGGCCGGTGGGTGAGGTCCAGCCCGGGGGCTCGTCCGGGGTTGCGGGTTTCGGGGTCCAGTGGCTGTGGTGTTTGAGCCGATGGTGTTTGGGGCAGAGCTGTGCCAGGTTGCTGACATCCGTTGCGCCGCCGTGGTGCCAGGCGGTGAGGTGGTCGGTGTCGTTGTCCGGGGTGTGGTTGCTGCAGCCGGGGAAGGTGCATTTGCGGTCCCTAATCCTGAGCCATTGTTTGATGGCCGGGGTGAGCCGGTAGCGGGTGCGGCCGATCTCCAGGGGTGCCCCGTCGCGGGGGTCGACCAGCACCCGGTGGAACGAGTCCGCCCCGTCGGCGACGAGTTCCCGGGCCAGGGATGCGGGGATGGGGCCGTAGCCGTCCAGCTCGGCGGGTTCGTCGGTGAGGCCGAGCAGGGCGAACACCGGCACGGTGACCAGGACGTCAGCGCGCGGGGTGGGGACCTTCCCGAGTTGAGCGGTGCTTCCCTCACCCAGGAGGAGGCTGGCGGCGATGTCGGGGCGGAGTTGGGTGAGCGTGCGGGGCTCGGTGGGGTTTTGGAGGCCGCGGGCGGTGGCGGTGGTGCGGTTCCAGATCGCGCAGGCGGTGTCCCCGGGGAGGTACAGGGAGAGCCATGCCATGCCGTCGCGGTCGGGGGTGTAGTCCATCCGCCGGTCCGCGGTTCCTTTGGCGTGGCGTTTCTCGAGGGTTTCGGGGTGGTGGCGTTCGCGCCAGGACCGGACCTTGGCCCGGAACCGGGAGGGCACGAGCTCGC